>JBKQTS010000190.1:0-35968 GCA_052143075.1 Syntrophobacteraceae bacterium
ACGACAAATTCAGCTCATTTTCTTTGAGCCTCCTTTAGTGCGCCTGCGGCGCACTCTCCTATGCGGCGTTATGGAGGGGGGCGGCTGCCAGATTAACATATTGGTATCATTTCCGTTCTGCTCGCTCGCCTATCAGGATTTTCACCTTTGGCAAGACATATGGACTGCCTCTGAACCTGAACTGACGGCTGCTCAAAAGGATTTGTTACGTACAGCAAGAGGCTCCTTGCGGTTGGAGAAACACCCGGACAAGACCATCATCGGCAGGATAGAGGGCGGCTTCGACTTCCTTGGCTATAACTTCAGCCCGAAGGGCCTGGCTGCGGCCAGGGAGACCCGGAAGCGGTTCGTTTCACGTGCAACCAGGTTTTATGAGCAAGAGCCGGGGGAGCCTTGCGACTCCCCGGCCCGGGTTGCTATTGCAGGCTGGCGCTGCAAGATTCAGTTACGGTTTCAGTACTGCAACCATCAACCCCTTGGACGCTACAGGATAAGCCAATCGTGAACGAGCCGCCTGATGACGTGACGCTGCAGGTTGGATTCACACAGCCGGCAGCCGCCTCGGCCTCGATGACATACTTGCATGCTTGCGATTGCAGCGCAGAAATTGACATCCCTCCAGGGACCTCAAAGTCGAAGGGTACAGTGACCGACGTCCCGGGCACGGTATCGCAATAACCGTCCGCACAGCATGTGATGGGTGAACCCACGGCAGTGCAACTCCCTGAATAGTCGCCTTGCTCTTGAGGTTTCTGAACGTATGTTCCAGCGGCAGCGGCTGTTTTGTCATTTGCAATAGTGACAGTCTTGCTTGCCGGCGTAGTCCAGCCGGAGATGCTACTAAAGGCAACGGTATGCTTGCCGACTGACAGGCCCGAAACTGTCACACCGCTGCTTTGCAAGCCCCCTCCGTCCACGTTCCACTGCGCACCGTCTGCGATTGCTTCTGCCGGCTCGATGGTGACCGTCAAAGAACCGCCTGTGACCGTTATCGCAGTATCCCCTGTGCACGCCTCGGTCCCTGCCGCATCTGTTACACATAACGAGAAAGAATAGATCCCGGGTGGGGAGGCATCAACGCCGCTTATCAGCCCGCTTGGGGCAACGGTGATACCCAGAGGCGGAAAGCTCCCGGTGTTAAGGGAAAAGGTGTAAGGGGGTCCGGCGCCTCCTCCGTACGTTTTGCTCCCTATCTGGTATGAAAAAAAGCCCCCCTTGGAGACAGCGCCAAGGGAGCCGCTGAGTGTAAAGAACAGCGGTTGAATGTAGGTCCCGGTGGCTTCGGCGTTGCCGCCGTTTGTAACGGTGACGGTCTGAGGCCCGGGCGTTTCCCACCCTTTAACGGGCTTGAAGCTCACGGTGTGGGAACCGACCGGGACAGTGACCTTCACACCGCTGGCGCGCCAAGCGCCCCCGTCCACCGCCCATTCGGCTCCACTCGGCGGTCCGACGGTTATTCCCGTGATAAAACCCGTCTGTTGGACATACTTGGCTTGAACTGCAGCCGTCTTCCCATTCGCTATATTGACCTTCAGACCGGCCGGAGGGTTCCAGCCGGTGATGCTATTGAAACCGACAGTGTGGGAACCGACCGAAAGGCCACCCACGGTTGTCCCGCTTGCCTGCATCGCGCCGCCGTCCACATTCCACTTTGCCCCTGCCGCCACGGCCCCCGCAGGGGTGATCGTCACCGTGAGAGCGCCTTGAGTCTGCCCGGCTTTTGCCTTGACCGCCGCCTGTGCGTCGCTGCCCGTTGCCGTTGCCCCTGCAAAAGCAGCCTTCGTGAAGATTTCAATCTCCCGTGTTACTCCATCGGGCCATGTGCAAGTGAAGACCATGACGGTCTTGTCCGCATTCATAACACCGCTCAAGTTTTCAGTACCCGAACGATCACCGGAAACAAAGGTTACCAGCCCGTCTGATGAAATCGAAAGAGTCCCGTTTGTATTATCCGAGGACTCATCGCTTGCAGTGTACGATCCCGTGTATGTTCCGTCCGGAGAGACCGTAATGATGTCCTTTTTCCAATAGGGCGCGCCAGGACCCGATGCCAAACTATTGCCTTGCCACGTGCCGGTCAAATCGGCCATCGAATATGAAGCGGCCTGCCTGGTGAAAACAGAGAGCACGGCATCTTCGGCCGTAGTGGATGCCCCACCTGTTCCAACCGAGACAGTCTTGCCCGCGTCCATAAAAGCAGTGTAGTTGTTCGGACTGCTCAGACAACCACCGGAAAGACAGGTCAGCACCCCGATTGGTGAAATCGACACTTCCCCGGATACAGATCTTTGTGTCTCGTCATCTGCCGTTACCGTTCCCGTAAGTGTGCCATCAGGGTACGCCGTACCGTTCATTCTTGCCCACCACGGCGTTGGTCCCGAAGACAGAAGATTCGCATTCCAGTTGCCAACCAAATCGGCCATTGAACATGAAGCGGCCTGTTTTGTGAAAATCGTGAGATGAGAAGAGCCGTCAACGGCCGAGGTGTCTGTGCATACGAGGACGGTATTGCCTGAATTTATCTGGCACAAGGAGGTCTGTGAAGTATCGTTGGAGGTCAGCGCAATTCCATTGGGAGTTATCGAAAGAGCACCACTGCCAATACTGCCAACATTTCCATTGCTTTCCACAGCGGAAGAGATGAATGTTCCGTCCTGTTGGACGGTCATTGTGCCACTTTGCCACCATGGCACGCTGGAACCCGTAGCAAAACTATTGATGTTCCAGATACCGGCGAGATCAGCAAGCGTAGCTCCCCGGGCAACCGATGGCGATACAGGGAATAGACAGATAATCCAGATGAAAATGAACATTCCAAAAAAATGCTTCAAAAGATTTGTTCCAGACATTTGAGGCCCTCCTGCGCAAACTGCCGTGCAGCCGAGGCGATAAAGTAAAATGATAAAAGGCGATAAGAAACCGAATTCCGATAGTTTTTGGATACTGTGATAATGAATGATTTTCCAGATATCATATTATAACTGCCCGTCACTTTAGGGGCCGCATCCAGCCGGGTAACCCAGTTGGGCGTTAATCCGTGCAGTTTGACGCACAATCCGGGTTAACATTCACCAGCATTCGACCTCTGCCCTTTATATAGACGACAACTGGTTGTATGTGTCCATATGTTCGCGAATCCCTAATGATGTCAACGGGGATTTTGACGGGTATAAAATGATGATTCAATATACCCCACAACGATACTAAACAATGTAAATCCAGTTACTTATGCGCGGCTCAAAGCTGAGCGATTGTGACCTCTGAAAAGGCAAAAACTTGTCGAACAGTTGGAAACACGCACCCTCGTTGGCCAGTCTGTCCTGTAACCCGCCACCAAAAATTTTGTGCATCGCTGGCCACGATTAATTTCGGTGGACATGGAGCCAATGACAAATGACAAGATTGTAAAACGCAAATTCAACCAGCTCTCCTCGACCTTGAGAAATAGGGCGCCGAAATCTTTGCCGTTTCCGAATCATTTGTTTACCGAATTCAGCAAACTGGACTGTTTCGAGATTTGCAAGATAGTTCAATTTTGGTGGTAATATTCCGGCCCGCCCGAACTTGCCTCGAAAGGCCCCGAGACCGCTATATATCCCCTGCCGCCATACTGGCAACCAGGTCGCGGAGTTGACCGTGCCCCCAGATGCTGTCGGCGGCGGCGTAGTATTCGGTCTGCCATGACGCTTCGTCGATGATGCGGCCCCCCCAACCGTATTCGAGAGCAAAGTTGGAAGGGTTGGCCATGTAGAAGGAGACCATGTGATCATTCATGTGGCAGCCGAGGTCTATCGCGATCGGAACACCGCGCGAGAGGCAGAGATCCCGACCGGAGCCTACGTCATTTAGGGAATTGCACTCGAAGAGGATGTGGTTGATGCGCTTGGGCGGTCGTGGGGTCTCCACGAAGCCGATAGAGTGGTGGCGTGCGTTGCAGTGCAGGAAAGCGAGACGAACATTCCCGCCCGGCGCCTGGACATCTGTAAAGTCGGAGACGTGGAAGCCAAGGAGGTCGCAGTAGAAGCGGACGCTCTCGTCCAGGCTGCGGGTGTAAACGAGGATATGGCCGAGGCCCATGTCCCCTGTCTTGAAGCCGCTCATGGGGCGGGCTGGATGGAAGGGCTGCTGGTTGACCGGGTGGCCCCAGAACACCTCGGTGGAGATGCCGTTGGGGTCGATGCATTTGATCAAACCGATGACCCGGCGGTCTTTTGCTTCGTCTCGTGTGCCGGCGGTTACCTTCACGCCGCCGTCCTCAAGCTGCTGGGCGACATGCTGGAGAGTGGCGGAATCCGGCACTTCCCAGCCGACGAACTCAAGGTCGTCGCTGCCGTTCGAGTGCAGTTCCAGACGGTGACGGTACTCATCCATGCGGAGATAAGAGGTAGTATCTTCGCCGGGGACAACCTGCATCCCAAGGATATTGGTAGCGAGGTCGTGCCACGCTTTAGAGTCGCTGATGCCGACGCCGATGTAACTAAGTTGCGAAACACTGGCCATGCGGTCCTCCTTTTGTTAGTATAAGTACCTGCTTGTTGCCCTGTCGTCCACCATGGCCTTATAGAGGGACGGTCAGTAGGTTCCCACCCATGCGGAGTTCTTTAATTTCTCGAAACATCTCTATCAAACATACTCCGGGAAGATCTTTATGTATCGTGCACAATTTTAGCGACGGTTGCTGCTCGCGGAGTTGCAGTCTCGAAGCAGTCCGACTTAGCCTGCTATGAGATAGGCGTGTATCCTAAAGCCCAACTCAGGCGCTCTTGAGCAATTCGATCCGATATTTGGGGGCGAGTTCTTTTATTTTCGCCTCTAACTTCTCTTGCGCAGCCTTATCCGGCTTTGGCGCAGGAGTCGTCCGACCCTCAACCAGTGTGCCAACCTGCATGAAGAAGTTCTCCAGACCGGCAGGTGAACAGAGGCAGAGCATGCGAACGGGTTCGTTAGAGCTGTTATGGAACTGATGCGGCGCGTTCGACGGAATGTTGACTGTATCTCCCGCACGGGCCACCATTTTGTTGCCGCGAAAAGTTAGGTCAAGCTCACCCTCTAAAATGATAAAGGTCTCCTCAAAGTCGTGGCGATGTGGAGGCGGTCCGCCACCAGGCAGAACGATGCAGTCGATCAAACAAAAGCGACCATTGGTATCGTTCCCCGTGAGAAGGATGGTATAGGTGTCCCCAACAAGACCGATATGCGGAAGGCTCTGATCCTTGTCGGGCTGAGCGAGAGTAAGAACTCTCTGAAGATCGTCGGGTGGGATTTCGAGACCCGGTCTTGCGCTGATTCCTGAACTGCTCTTCATTATCTTCCTCCTCCTTTGTCCTTCTTGCTTCACCATAACTTAAAGTATGGCATTGAGGCACTGTGTCAATGCATTATCTCCATCCAGCGGTTGAAGGTGACCGGCTTTGTGATAAGCGACTGCGCCCCGGCTTAAGCTTTTCCAAATCACTCCTATCCTTGAAAAAAACAAACCTCTAAAATTAACATATTCTTCAGATCACATGTGGAGTTTGCCACGATCCGAAAGATGGCGTGCTCGACAAAGCCGGGCAGTGAGTAAAATCAGTTTGCGATGTTCTAGATACTTGATGCAAAATGGGCGGTTATAAATCATATATATTTGATAATACTATGAAATTGGCCATACTGTTGCTTCGCGCCTGATGGACATTACACAAGGTATTTCTCCTGTTCCTATGTGGCTGATAATTCAGTGAAATTTATCATATCATAATATTTGTCCTAATTTCTGAACAACAATCTCCATTTTCCTCACGACCGAAGTCCTCGCCATTTTAGCAACAGGGAAAAGCTGCGAATTCCCGAGTTGAAATTTTCAGTGGGATTCTATAAGCAAATCATATCTTGAGAAAACGGCGAGTTACGATGTTGGCAAGGAATGTGGACTTTCGCTGGCCCGTGCCTGCGGCTGTTTTAAGAAATATGTTACGTACAGCAGAAGGGTCCCTGTGGCTTGATAAAGACCCGGAGAAGACCTTCATCGGCAGGATAGGGCGAAGGAACGAGCTCATCAACTCCAGGGAAGGAAGTGTAGAAGACTCGCCGGGTGGTAGAGAGTCTTCCAGCCTAGACGGTCCCTGGCACTTTATTCTGTTTCCTTTCGATGGACCATTTCAGCAGTGGCGGGGTCATGAGAACTGTGAGTAAAACCACGATGATAATGACCGAATAGAGGGCATCATCCAGTATGCCAAGCGATTTTCCCATGCTGGCAACAATCAGCGCGACCTCAACTCGTGGAAGCATGCCTATCCAGACGATCAGCCTGTCAGATCCACCCATCACCCCCAACGAAGCCGCCAGCTTCCCGGCTACTGCAACAGCGGTAAGCAAAAGTCCCATCAGTAGGACCTTAACGTTGGCGAGCGTCATGACGTCAACCTGTAAACCGATCAAGACGAAGAAGGTCGGAGCGAGAAGCTCCTCGATGGGTGCCAGGATAGATTCTACGCTCTGGTCATGAACCGATCCAACACCAATTCCTGCAAATGACTCCTCTTTAATGATCACTCCAGCCGCGAAAGCCCCGATGATGGCTGCCAGACCGATTTTGTCGGCAAGCCACGCCAGGAGCATCAGGAGTGCAAAGGGGTACAGGACCTTTATCCGCCCCAGATCCAATCTTGCGAGGAATTGGACTGTTTTCTTGAGAAATCTGGTTCCGAAAATTACCACCGCTCCAAGGAACAGGGCCGTCTTCAGCAGTATCCAAAACAGTTGTCCAACCTCAACTGTGCCAGTAGAGGCGACCGCCGTTACGGCCGCGAGCACGATAAGCCCCAGCACATCATCCATGACAGCAGCACCAAGCACCGTCTTAGCTTCGGTCATCTCGAGCCCGTTCATGTCCTTGAAAATTCTGGCCGTGATACCGATACTGGAAGCGCAGAGGGCTGCGCCGGCAAACAATGGAGGCATGAAACCGGCTGCTTTTGGCAAAAGAAGCGATGTGGCGAAGTAGCTCAGAATGAAAGTCACACTGACCCCGATCGCGGCAACCGCGGACGCGCTGCCGCCGATTGCCTTTAACTCCTTCAGGCTGACCTCCAACCCAACCATGAAGAGAAGAATTACGACTCCAAAGCTAGCGAAGAGTTGGATCAATCTGGCCATGAATAAGTTGGTGGGAAAGTCCCCTCTCAGGAGCACACTCTCGACTCTTTGAGCAACCTCCTTTGGCAGGCCTGCTTGCCCCAGCGAGGATCGCACTGTCGTCTCCCAGTCTTTGCCTTCACTGAGGGCTTTTTCAGCGGTCTGCTGGATCAGGTCGTAATGCCGGATGATGGTGATCGTTGGGCCACCGAGCTGGTAAATGAAGGCGCCAACAATGATCCCGACCGCCAATTCGCCAAGGACCGGCGCTTGTTTCAGTTTTTTGGCTCCAAAGCGTCCGATGGCTGCAGAGCTCACGATTATTGCCATGACGCCGAAAACCCGGGCAGAAGGGTCACCGTGTTGGGTGGAGTGAGACTCGCCCTCGTCCATGGCGTCTCTATCACCCGGGATTCCCGTGTTTGTCTGCGCAAAAACTTTGTATCCTGTTTCGAGAAGGCAGGAAGAAAATGGCAGGGCCCATGCGGAGAGGATAAACGGCAAAGTGATCAGGCATTTGGTTATGCGTGTCGTTAGATGCACCATCGTGTCTCCGCGGGAAATAAAGGAGTGTTACAAAGGTAGTTACATCTAAAAACAGACCTCAATCGCCTGCTTCCATAGCACTCGGATTGAAATTGATGAGTGCTCAGGCCGTCACTAGGCAAAGGCTTCCCGGAATCGGGTGAGCAAATTGATGCCAATTCTCCAGCTATGGCGGGGCAATAATGGTTTTCTTGCTTCGCCGGGTCTTTCTGTCTAGCCGGAGCCATGATTGCCAAGGGGCTGGTGATGAGTGCTATTGAAATAATGATTGTGGCAATGCTTGGCAACCTTGTAGTGCTGCATCTCCTGAATTTCCTATCCGTCGTTCCGGCCAGACCCACGGTTTTGCTGGGACACCTGTCCACTAGATGCCCAACCAACGTAATTGGAGATGAGGAGGGCCGCAATGCCCTCCTACATCTCCATCGGTTTTTTGATGGAAAAGCGTATATTCAATTGTCTCCCAATATGGAGGACTATAAGGCTGATCCATGAAACAAGGGAAAAGTGTAATAAGTATGAAAGAATCTTGTACGAAAAACTTTAACTGCGAAGCTAGCCCCTTTTAAAAAAGACACAAGCGCAAAGCGCCCATTCAAAAAATGTTAGCAAAGTCTCTCCAACATCGAGTACCTTTTGGGCAGGTCAAAGATTTAACATACCTCTCCTCGTTATTAACCTCTGCAATTCTCAAAGTATGCGGTTCATATCTGGATTTGGGCGCCCTGTTTCGGGGGGCGTGCGTATCGGTCGGGGTAGGAATCCGCGATCGGGGAAAAGCCTGCGGCGCAGCGGGTTAAGGATGCCTTCCCATAGTTTGGTAACTGCATTAATTCTTTCAGTACACGGTCCGATGGCGGGATCACACCATGCGGCGGCGGAACATCCACACGGCGATTGCCTGGGAAAAGAGGGCGATCAAGGCGAGCGGCCACAGGTCCGAGGAGATCCTCCGCAAAGAGGCGCCTTCCAGGAACACCCGATGGATAATCGATATGACCCAGCGCAGCGGGTCTATGAACGTAACATATTGTATCCCTCGCGGCATGTTGCTGATCGGTGTGTTCAATCCCCCGAGCATGGCGAAGGGCATGATGGTGAGAAAGCTGCCCATCAGGGCCTGCTGCATGGTGGCCGCCACGGAGGAGACCGTCAGGCCGACCCCCACAGCCGTGATGAGAAAAAGAAGGACCCCGGCATAGAGAGTAAAGAGCGACCCCTGGAACGGTATTTTAAACCAGAAAAGGGCCAGCGTCAGAACCATAGTCACCTGCACCAGGCCGATGAGAATACTTGGGACGGATTTACCGATCATGATCTCGATGGGCCGGAACGGGGTTACCAGCAGTTGGTCGAATGTCCCCTGTTCCCGTTCACGCGCCACGGACATGGCGGTTATAACGATCATTTGAACCAGTGTCAGCATCCCGATCATGCCCGGGACCATGAACCAGCGGGTTTCCATGTTCGGATTGTACCATGCCCTCTGCACGGCATGCACGGGCGGGGGAGGACTGCCGTTGGTCTGCCGCCACGTGGCGTTGAAGCTGTCGGCAATGGTGCCGATATAGTTCAGCGCGGTCCCTGCGGTGTTGGAATTGCGCCCATCTGCAATGACCTGCACATCGGCCGGTTGACCTAAAAGCAAACGCCGCTCGAAATCCTGCCCGATCTGCACCACGATGAGAACTCTTCTGCTGTCGATCAACGGTGTGATTTCTCTCTGGTCCCGCAGGTTGGCGACGCGCCTGAAAGTGCCCGAGCCATCGATGTCGGCCAGGAACTGCCTCGAGGCTTCGCTGCGGTCCTGGTCATAAACCGCGTAGCGAACGTGGTTCAGATCGTATGTGGCCGCGTAGCCGAAAATGAAGGCCTGGATCACGGGGGGGCCGAGTACGGTAAATCGGCTCCGGGGGTCTTTCAAAATGGCCAGAAGCTCTTTGCGGATGAGCGCCAGAATCCTTCGTAACGATTCCATCGTCTAATTAAGCCTCTTTTTGGTTTTGCGCAGAGTAAGCGCAAAAAGGATCAGAAACATCACCGTCATGGCGGCAGCGTCCGGGAGGATAACGCTCCACACGTTTCCCGCCAGAAAGATGGTTTGCAGGAACGACACGTAGTATCTTGCCGGGAGCAGGTAGCTGATGAATCGAACCCCCGCTGGAACGCTTGTAAGATCGAAGACGAAGCCGGAGAGGAAAACCGCAGGCAAAAACGTGGCGATTATCGTAATCTGGCCGGCGACGAACTGATTGCGAGTTGCCGAAGATATGAGCAATCCGAATCCCAGGGCCACCAGCAGGTAGAGCGCCGAGACCGCTGCCAAAACGATCGTCGAGCCTTTGAGCGGGACATGGAATAAGAAGCGCCCCGCCGACGCAGTCAGAAGCAGACCGGTCATCCCCAGCAGGAAATAGGGCAGGGTCTTGCCGATCAGAATCTCGCCCGCTCGGACCGGTGTGACAAAAAGGGCCTCCAGTGTACCCTGTTCCCATTCGCGCGCCATCACAAGCGCGGTGAGCAGTGCACCCGTGAGCGTCATAATGAGTACGACCAATCCCGGCACCAGAAAATAATGGCTGTCCACGGCCTCATTGAACCACATCCGGGTTTGGAGCCGGACCGATCCCACGGATGGGACGGCCTCACTGACCGCTCTTTGATCCGTCCACTGTGAGAGGGCGCCCCGGACATAGCCCTGGATGAAGCGGGCACGGTTGGCGTCCACGCCCCGGACGATCAACTGGACGGAGGCGCCGCCCGAAGCCAGTTGCCTGTCGAAGTCCTGCGATAAGCGCACGATGCCGTCCACCTTCAGGTCCCGGATCAGTTTCACGGCTTCCTGCATGGAAGTAACCTCCGTTACCTTGAAGTAGTCGGACAACTTGAACGCTCCGGCCACACTGGCCGAGTCCGGGGTAGGGTTCTCCAGGACCACCGCCACAGGGACGTCCTTGGCGTCCAGAGACAAACCATATCCAATGAGCAGGATGAGAAACACGGGCAAGACCAGAGCGATAGCTATGCTGCTGGGATCGCGGATGATCTGCACGAATTCCTTGTGGATGAGCGAGCGGACCCGGCGAGGGTTTATCCTCTTCACTCTTCACTCCTCACTCTGTATTCTTCGACGATTGCGACAAACGCGTTTTCCATGGTAGGCTCCTTAACCTCCGGGGTGGTCGCTCGCCCGCGAATATCCGCAGGCGTTCCCGTGGCAAGAACCTGACCGTCGACCATGATCACCATATGGTCACAATACTCAGCCTCCTCCATGAAGTGGGTCGTGACTATCACCGTGACTCCCTGATCGGCCAGCGTGCTGATCCGGCGCCAGAACTCACGGCGCGCCAATGGGTCGACTCCCGAGGTGGGTTCGTCAAGGAAGAGGATTTCGGGTTCGTGCATCAGCGCGCAGGCCATCGCCAGGCGCTGCTTGTAGCCTTCGGGAAGTCCGCCGCAGGTCTGGGCGGCTTGGGAGCGCAAGTCAAACTGCTCGAGAGCCCAATCCATACGTTCACTTTTGCTCGAGCCCCGAAGGCCGTAAGCGCCGGCGAAAAATTTGAGGTTTTCCATTACGGTGAGTTGCCTGTAAAGGGAAAACTTCTGGGCAACATAGCCGATCCGCTGCCTTGCGGAGGCGCGGGCGTAGCGCAGATCCATTCCGGCGACGCTAAGGGTCCCGCTGCTTGCCGGGAGCAAACCGCAGAGCATGCGGAAGGTGGTGCTCTTCCCTGCGCCATTTGGGCCGAGAAGGCCGAATATTTCTCCCCTGCGGACCTGGAACGTGACGTTGTTGACAGCAATGAAGCTTCCGAATTTCCTGGTCAGATTATGCACCTCCACAACGAGCTCTTCCTTACCGAGATCTTCGGGCAGCCTCGAAGATGCGTATGGCTCAAAGTGCACCTCAAGGCCCGGCCCCGGGGCTTGTCGTACAAGAGTCATGAACCCGTCTTCGAACCGTGGTGTGACCGGGCTGACGGTCAGTCCCTGAAAGAGCGCGCTTTGAGGCCCCACATCGCCGGATGTGACTATCCGGACGCGCCTGCCCTCCAGGGTTGCGTCGACGATACCGCCCTCACTCGCCAGGGTGGCCTGCAACTGGCGGGGTTTCAGGGATTCGGGGGTCTCGATTCGAAAGGACCTGCCAGCCGCTATGGAGCTGATCTGCGACGGTGGCCCAGACGCCAGGACCCTGCCCCGCAGCAGCAGCACCGCCATTTCGCACCGCTCGGCCTCTTCGAGGTAGGAGGTGCTAAGCAGTACCGTCAAACCCTGCTCCCTCACCAGGCGATAGACTATTTCCCATAGTTCTCGCCGGGACAGGGGGTCTACCCCCACCGTCGGTTCATCGAGCAGAAGAAGATCCGGGGTGCTCACCAGGGTGCATGCAAGGCCAAGCTTCTGTTTCATTCCACCGGAAAGCTGCCCCGCCAGGCGGCGCTTGAAGGGGCCGAGGCCGGTCATCTGCATTAACTGGGGATAGCGCTCGGACCTGGTTTCCGGCGAAATACCGTGCAGGTCCGCGTAAAGGTCCAGGTTCTCCTGGACCGTCAGGTCTTCGTAAAGCCCGAATCTCTGCGGCATGTAGCCGACCCTTGACTGGACGGCCCGGGGATCGGTGGCGACATCGATGCCCAGCACTCGAATGGAGCCCGCTTCGGGGGCGAAAAGGCCCGTTGCAATGCGAATCAGGGTCGTCTTGCCGGCGCCATCGGGGCCGATCAAGCCGGTGACTGCCCCGCGGGCAACACGGAGCGTTACGGAGTCAAGGGCTTTGATCTTTTCCTTAGGACCACGCATGAACTCCTTGGTTAAACCCTCGCAGCTCAGTATGTCCGATCCAAGCGCATGCTCCACCATCAGCCGCCCCTGTTTTCCGTAGAGCCCCCACCATTTTGAGAATCTCCCCCGGTCAGCGGAATTTGCACCGTTGCGGGCATCCCCAACCGCAGCTCGTCGACCGGGTCCTTTACGAAAATGCGGACTTCATACACTAGCGATGTGCGCAGGTCGGTTGTTTCCACCGTCTTGGGGGTAAAGGACGCTATGGGGGAGATGAATCCCACCCAGCCATCGTATTTCTTGCCGGGGAAACTGTCGGTGGTCACCGTGGCTGTCATTCCCATGCTGATTTTTCCAAGGTCCGGCTCTCCCGCATAAACGCGGACCCACTTGGGATCGGTAATGGAGATAGTCAGTACGGCTCTTTGCGGCGATGCCATTTCCCCGGGTTCCAGTATCCGGTTCTGGACCACCCCGTTTGTGGGGCTGACAAGAGTGGCGTAAGCAAGGTTCTGCCTCGATACAGCAAACTCGGCCTCGTCAGCCAGAAGTGTTGCGCGGGCTTCGGCAATGTCCTCTTTCCTCGGACCGATCTCCGCAAGATCCAGCGCTTTCTGGTTTACGCGAAGCTTCGCTTCGGCGACCTCGAAAGCCGCCTTGGCTGTATCGAGGTCCTGCCGGCTTGTGGCGCCTCCACCGGCAGATTTTTCCAACCTCTCATAGTTGAGTTTGGCGTTCGTGAGGTCGGCCTTAGCGGCGTTCAAATTCGCACGGGCCTGATCGATTTCCTGCGGCCGTGTCCCGTTTTCCAGGCGCTCGAGCACATGCCGCTGTGCCTTGGCCCTGGCCTCGGCCTGCGCTGCAGTTGCCGCGAGCCTTTCCATTTCCATGGTGCCGACCACCTGCCCCTTCTTCACCCGGTCACCTTCCCATACCAGGACGGTTTCTATCCTTTCGTTTCCGTTGAACGCGAGGTTGACCTGGCGGAGGTCCACGTTCCCATACAATTGGAGTTCATCAGGCGAGGTCCCGGCGAAGTGATGGACCCACCAGTAGATGGCGGCGGCTGCAATCGTCACGGCAATCACTATGAGTATCATGGCCTTTTTCATTTTCGATTTCCTCCGGACATCCAATATAGATGCAAGTGGGGAGAGGTGTCAAACTAAAATTTAAACTTTAAATTTACATTTGACAAGCCATTCCCCGGGTGCTATACCTGCTGACATGAAAGAGGATGAAAAAGACCTGACAAGTATCGGGATTTTCAAGACCGAGGACCATCGGACCCGCAGCCGCCTTCTCGAGGCTGCCGGCATAGTATTTGCCGAAAAGGGTTTCGAACGTGCGACGGCGCGGGAGATTTGCGACCTTGCGCGGGTCAATTCCGCCGCAGTCAATTACTACTTTGGCGGGAAGCAACATCTTTACGTGGAAGTATTGCGCGAGGCCCACCGGCGCCTGGCGAACTTCGGGGCGCTCAATGCCGTGGCCGAAGACATCAATGCCGTAAATGAGAGGTTGGAGGGGTTTTTCATCGCCCTTCTTCATTCGGTGCTCGATCCATCGCCGACCGAATGGGTCGTCAGGGTAATTATGCGCGAGATGGCCTCCCACACTGAGGCGCTCGCTGAACTGGTCGAGCTCCAGATCCGCCCCACCGCGAGGCTGTTTCGCACTATCATCGGAGGGTTGATGGACCTGCCGGTGGATCACGAGGCCGTAGTCCGGGGGACTTTGAGTACGGTTGGTCAATTCATATTCATCTTCCAGAACAGGGACGTCATCGAAATGATCAATCCAGGACTCGATCTGAGAGGCGAAGGCATCGACAGGATGGCGCGGCATATCTGGCAGTTCACCGTGGCGGGGCTTCGGGCCGTGGCGCGCGATATCAAGGCATCCCGCTGACGGTCCCGTCTGTGGTCATATCAAACAGGGAGGCAGCTCTTGAGAAAACGTCTGGCGTGCATTACCGGGTACGTTTGGCCGCTGATTATCGCTGTGCTGATTCAGGGCTGCATGGTTGGACCGAATTACAGCCGCCCGCAAGTCGCGCAGCAGAACGGCTGGCAGGAAGAAAAAGGCGCCGCGCCGCTGCAGCCCGAGGATGTTCGATGGTGGTGGAGCCTCAACGACCCTCAGCTCGTAAAATATATCGAGCAGGCAATATCCGGGAATCAGAACATAAAGGAGGCCCAGGCGCGCGTGCGCGAGGCGAGGGCGCTCCGGGGGGTTGCTGTGGCCAGTCTGCTGCCGCAGGTGGATGGCAGCGCCCTCTACAACCGATCTCTGACAAGCAGCACCGCAGGCATCATCAGCGAGTTACCCAAGGATTTGATAAGTAAGGTAAACTTTGACCAGAATCTTTATCAGGCGGGTTTCGACGCCAGTTGGGAATTGGACGTATTCGGCGGAAGGCGCCGGGAGGTGCAGGCCGCTTCGGCTCGTGCCCAGTCGAGCATCGAGAACTATCGCGATGTAATGGTTTCGGTAATCGCCGAAATTGCCCGAAATTACGTGGAACTGCGCGGCGCCCAGCTCCAGTTGAGCATAGCGGAAAAAAACAGCGACATTCAGGAGAAAACGCTCTTTCTTGTAAAGATCAGGCAGGACGCAAAAATAACCTCCGACCTCGAGGTGGAGCAAGCCAAAGCGCTACTCGAGCGCACACAGGGAAGCATTCCGCCTCTGCGGGCCTCGATTCGTGGAAGCGCCTACCTACTGGCGGTCCTCACGGGGCAGCCCCCGAATGCGCTCCTGGACGATCTTCTGGCGACGTCCCCCATCCCCAATCCCCCTGACATCGTGCCCGTGGGGCTGCCTTCGGACCTTTTGCTGCGGAGGCCCGACATCAGGCGGGCGGAAAACGATCTACGCGCCGCCACTGCGGACATCGGCGCATCGACGGCGGACCTTTTCCCGCGCTTTTATCTCACCGGATATGCAGAGCCACAAAGCGCGAAATTCGTGGATCTGTTTCGCGCGAACAGTTTTGCCTGGTCCTTTGGGCCGAGCATCTCCTGGCCGGTCTTTCAGGGGGGCAGGATACTATCCAACATCGCCGCCACAAAAGCCAGGCGGGATGAGGCGTTGGCGAGGTATCGGCAGGCGGTGCTGACGGCTTTGCAAGAGGTTGAGACATCGCTTGTGGGCTATGCCGAACATCAGGTTGAGAGGGAGCGGCTTGCACTGTCGGCAGAGTCTCAGTCCAGGGCGGCAGAATTGGCCAGGGAGAGGTTCGAAACAGGTATCAAGGATTTCCTGACCGTTCTCGATGCTGAAAGGCAACTGAGCGATGTTGAAAACAGCCTGGCCCTGAGTGAAACTCAAGTGCTCGTAAACCTGATCGGCCTCTACAAGGCTTTAGGCGGGGGCTGGCAACAGGCAGAGTAAAGCTATTAATGAGATAATTGTCACTGAGGCATAAAATGGATTCACGATTGCCGAAACCGGAGCCCTACCTGGGTCCTCTGCCATCAGCCACGCCGCCAAAGGAGATGGCTGTCTTTGCTTTGGTCACTGGTGTAACCCACCGGGGTGCTGCCTTCGCCTACCGTGGCGGCTCGTTTTTCGAGCGGCGCGACTTTTCGATGGCTGGGACTTTGGTGAAGCACCCGCAGGGCGACCTACTCATCGATACAGGTTTTGGCCGCAACATCAACGAGCGGTTTCGCTCCATGCCTCTGCTGTTCCGTGCCATGACGTTCTATAAGCTGTGGCAGCCCGCCGTGGATCAGCTCGAGGCTGCCGGCTACGACCAGAAATCACTACGTGCCATTCTTCTTACTCATGCCCATTGGGACCATGTCAGCGGCCTTCCCGACTTTCCGGGCGTGCCTGTGTGGGTGACACCACAAGAACGCAGGTTCATAAGCAAAGGTGGAAGCGGGCAATTCAGCAAACCCTTTACCGGCATACGGTATGAGGAGTATGGGTTCGAAGGTGGTCCGCACCTCGGGTTTCCCGGCAGCCATGACGTCTGCGGTGATGGCGCGATCGTGGTTGTACCTGCGCCCGGTCACACGCCCGGCAGTGTAATAATATTCCTGACCCTCCATAGCGGAACACGCTACGCCCTTGTCGGCGATCTGGTGTGGCAGATGGAAGGAATCACACTTCGCGAGGAGCGACCCCGGATCATACGGAAATTTGCCGATTCGGATGCGGAGGGCAATCGCGAAAGTCTGCTGCGGATGATAGCACTCAAAGAACGCCTCCCGGAGCTAATCATCGTACCTGCCCATGACATGCGTGGCTTCGCCGAGATGCCTGCTTTATCTGCACTTTAGAGGACATAATCCACGTTAATAATCGTTTGTCTCAGCCCGCGTATGTGGTAAACATTGAAATAATAATGTAAAAATCTAAGTTCTTGTTCATTCCGCGATCCAAAAACCACCTGCAGATTTCTCCACCCGTCCCCTCTTCCCAATGCCATCATCAAAGGGTATATGCTTTGCTGCATATGCTTGCGAAGCTGTGCATCGATGTTCGGAGGAGCCGGAGATGCAGGATGAAGCCAGGACAAAAGATCAACTCATAATGGAACTGCGTGAATTGCGTGAACGGATTGCTGAATTGGAGAAGGACCGGGCGGAGTGCAAACGGGCGGAGGAGACGTTACAGGAAAGTGAGGACAAGTATCGCAGACTGGCTGAAAGTATTCCTGGAATGGTATTTCAATATGTCTTACACAAAGATGGGTCGTTCTCTCTCCCGTACGTCAATGATCGTATAATGCAGTATGCGGGCATTTCCCCCGAAGCGGCTATGGCCGAGCCGTCCCGTCTTTTCACTCCAATTCATCCCGATGATCGGGAGATGATCCAGCAGGCAATTTCGATCTCAGCCCGGACTCTTCGAGTTTTTTCCGAGGAACATCGGTTGATTGATGTAAACGGGCAACTCAGGTGGTTTCGCGTGGAGTCAATGCCGCAACGGCTTTCTAATGGTGACATCCTTTGGAACGGAGTCTCCATTGACGTCACCGAGCGAAAGCAGGCGGAGCGGAAGGCGGCCCAACTCGCTGCCATAGTTCAGTCCTCCGACGATGCCATCATTGGGGAAAACCAAGATGGAATGATAACGAGCTGGAATAGGGGTGCAGAGAAGATCTACGGCTATGCCGAAAGCGAGGTCATCGGCAAACCGATTTCCATCCTGCTTCCGCCTGGGCTTGAAGACGAGGTGCTACAGATACTTGCAAAGATCAGGTCGGGAGATCATATCGAACATTATGAAACGGTGCGGCGAAGAAAAGACGGCCGGGACATTCACATGTCTCTCACAATTTCACCCGTCCGAAACGATGAAGGCAGGATTGTGGCGGCATCAACGATTGGATGCGATATTACGGAGCGAAAGCAGGGGGAGGAGGCGCTGCAGCAGAGTAAAACTTACCTTGCCGCAACCATTGAGAGCATCCCTTTTGAATTCTGGGTTATGGGTCCGGATGGCTGCTATACCATGCAAAACCGCATTAGTAGGGGACGCTACGGCGATGCCATCGGTAAGAGACCGGAGGATATATGCCCGAATGAGAGTATTCTGTCGATCTGGCAGGATAACAACCGTCGGGCCTTTTCGGGCGAACTGGTCAAAGGCGAAGTGAGGTTCTTCTTCGGAAATGAGGAACGATACTTCTATAACGTCGTTGCTCCAATTCATGACCGCGACAGAATATGGGGAATCCTCGGGATAAATGTTGATATCACTGAGCGCAAACAAACCGAGGAGTCCCTGCTCCTCAGTGAGGAAAGGTACAGGAGACTGTTTGAAGACGCCGTGCTGGGCATCTTCCGGTCTACCCCCGGGGGCAAGCTCATCAATGTGAATCCGGCTTATGCCAGGATGCATGGCTTTGATTCGCCGGAGGAGACAAAAAGCCTTGTAAACGATGTGGCCAACGACCTCTATGCCGATCCTTCGCGCCGAAATGAAATTGTGCGCATGATTTTGGATGCCAGGGGACCTATCCACACAGAGAATCTATACAAGCGGAAGGACGGGAGCACCTTCACGGGCAACCTTCATGCCTGGGCGGTGCGCGATAGAGAGGGGAAGCCTTTATATATTGAAGGTTTCGTAGAGGACATCTCCGAGCGTAAGCGCGCGGAGGAAGAAAAGGCGAAGCTGGAAGCCGAGCTTCGCCAAGCTCAGAAACTGGAAGCCATCGGGACGCTTGCCGGAGGTATAGCACACGACTTCAACAATATCCTGCAGCCTATGATGGGTTACACGGAAATGGCTCTAAATGAACTTTCTCCATCCAGTCCGCTGCGAGATGATTTAGAGCAGGTGCTCAGCGCATCTCTAAGGGCCAAGGAACTGATCAGACAAATCCTGACGATTTCCCGCTCCGCTCAAGAGCAGCAAAGAATACTGATCGATATAAGTTTGATTATCAAAGAGGCATTGAAGCTTTTGCGGTCTTCGCTTCCAACCTCGGTTGAAATAAGGCAAAATATACGGATGGGTGCAGCGCTGGCCGATCCAACTCAAATCCACCAGGTGTTGATGAACCTTTGCACCAACGCAGCCCACGCAATGGATGACAATGGCATTCTGGAAGTTCGCCTGTCCCATGTCGATTTGAGCGAAAGCGATTTGGCAGATCAGTCAATCGTCGATCTCAAGCCCGGACCATACCTGAGATTGACGGTTTCAGATACCGGGTGTGGAATGGATGCAAGCACCATGGAGCATATCTTCGACCCTTACTTCACTACCAAAGAGGTGGGAAAGGGAAGCGGCCTGGGGCTCGCGGTCGTTAGCGGAATAGTCAAACGGCACGAGGGGGCAATTACCGTCCGAAGCGAACCAGATAAAGGCACAACGTTCAGTATCTACATCCCGAGTGTTGACGTCCAATCTGCAACAGCCATGCAAGTTGACCATGTTCTGCAGCGTGGTTCGGAAAGGATATTGCTCGTCGATGACGAACCGGCCGTGATGGAAATGGGGACCAGACTCCTGGAGCATCTGGGCTACAATGTCACCTCTCAAACGGACAGTGTGACGGCGCTGGAGGTTTTCCGTTCGAGTCCGGACGAATTCGACCTCGTCATCACCGATTATACTATGCCCAAACTGACGGGGCTTGATTTTGCCATGGAAGTGTTGCGGATTCGGCCTGATATGCCGATCGTGCTTTGCACGGGGTTTAGTGAAAAAATTACCCCTGACAGCGTGCAAGAGCTTGGCGTGGAACTGCTGTTGAAGCCTTATGGCATGAGACAAATATCCGAGATGGTCCGAAAGATTCTCGATGCACAAAAGGGGGCCTGATTTGAAAATGGAAATTAAACGGGTCCTGGTCATTGATGATGAACAGGATATTTGTGCCATGCTGACTAAATTCTTGCGATCATCCGGGTATTATTGCGAAAGCTTCACCGATCCGGCTAAAGCACTGGAAGTATTGAAACGAAACGATTTCGATCTGGTTATCTCGGATATTAAAATGCCGGGCATCGATGGCCCGCAACTGCTCAGTGAAATTCTTAAAATCGATCCCGGACTCGATACGATCATGATGACCGGTCATACCGGTATTTATACGTACAGCGACATAATCAGGGCTGGGGCGGTTGACTTCATAGCAAAACCGTTCCAAACGCCTGAACTCAAGGCAAAGATAGAAAGGATTGATCGCGAACGGAAGATGCAGAGGCAACTTAAGGAAATGAATATTGCCATGGGAGTACTCCTTCAGCGGGCGGAGAAAGACAAGGATGCACTCAGTGAGAATGTTGTATACAATGTGAAGAAACTGATCCTCCCCTATATAGATAAGTTACATAATACTTACCTTAATGAAGAGCATAAGGCGTATATTGAGATCATTAAGACAAATCTGTCGGAAATCTGTTCTCCATTTATGAAAAATTTGTCGCTTCATTATGCGCACATCAGCTCAATGGAGGTCCAGATTGCAAATCTTATCAGAGCTGGAAAAAGAAACAAAGAAATCGCCTCGATACTCGGGGTCTCCTTAAATACTATTATGACTCACCGCTATCGTCTTCGGTCAAAGCTCGGGTTGAAACAGAGCAAGGTCAACCTGAGGTCCTATTTAAATTCCATCGAATTTTAGTGAATGCATGAGAGCCATGTCGATCCAGCCAAAAAAATCTGCCGACGGGACTTTTTTCCGAGATGCAGTCTGGACGCCATTCCAGCCTTCATCAACTCCCCTTGAGATGTAACCTTTCTGAAACCTTCTTTTGATATATTTCAGTCACAAAAGGGCATCTGTATGGATTAATACGGGGTCGCGTTCAAATCGGGTGCTTCGAGAGGGCATAAAGCCCTTCCACAGAAGAACCGCGCGACAATGTTGTAGTAGGGGCGTCTTTATGAAAGGTGAACGTTGTTTTTATATAGTTTGTGCCAGCTCACGAGAAGATATGCTTCCAACTTCGTATTATGATCCGAACGGAAAGCTGATTCTTGATAAACATGGCGTAGCGAAGTTTTTGGAGCTGGAACAGGTGTTTGAATTTATTGCCAAACACGAAATTAATCTGGGAGACAAGGCCTATGTTGGTCTAATGATCGAAGATGATGGAGGTTGTGAAACACGGAATTGTTAAGAGCAACAGAGCAAGAAGTAAGTTTCGACTTGTCTAAACCCTACAGACGATCCAGCCTTAACTACCTCTCCACAAAAACGGGGAAGTACAACGGGTTTATCCCGCCCTGCCGGTGATGTAGTCTTCGGTGAGTTTCTTGCTTGGCCGGGTGAAGATGGTCTCGGTCGCATCGAATTCGACCAAATCGCCCAGCCAGAACAAGCCTGTGTAATCGGAAGCGCGGGATGCCTGCTGCATGTTGTGGGTCACAATGACAATAGAGTAATCTTTTTTAAGCGACCGCATAAGTTCTTCAATCTGGAGGGTTGCAATCGGGTCCAGGGCAGAGCAGGGCTCATCCATCAGGATGACTTCGGGCTTTACGGCGATAGTTCGTGCGATGCAGAGTCTTTGCTGCTGGCCAAGAGACAGGCCCAGCGCATTATCTTTCAACATGTCTTTAACCTCATCCCAGAGCACGGCGCTGCGAAGACTCCTCTCAACAATTTCGTAAAGGTCATCCCTGTTCGTGTGAAGTCCCAGCAGACGCGGCCCGAATGCAACATTGTCAAAAATGGACTGCGGAAAGGGGTTTGGGCGCTGAAAGACCATTCCTACCCGCCTGCGCAGTTCAACCACATCGGTGCCGGGGGAGTAGATGTCACGGCCGTGGAATTCGACACGGCCCTCCGCCTTTGTGCCCCGAATAGTGTCGTTCATCCGGTTGAGGCAACGCAGAAAAGTCGATTTGCCGCACCCCGAAGGCCCGATCAGCGCCGTTATGCGTCGATCCTGTATGGACATCGAAATGTTGCTGAGGGCAAGTTTTTGGCCGTAATAAAAATTTAAGTGCTCTACCCTGATTTTTTCCATCTCTTCGCTTAAAGGGCTATCCGAAACGGCCCGTAACGTAATCTTCAGTGCGCCTGTCACCGGGGATTGTGAATATCTCCGTTCCAGGGCGGTATTCGATCAGATCGCCCATAAGAAGGAAAGCCGCCTGGTCTGCCACTCTGGCTGCCTGCTGTATGCTGTGCGGAACAATGATGATCGTATAGAGTTTTTTCAGTTCGTGAAGAGATTCCTCGACCTTTCTCGTTGAAATCGGGTCCAGACCGGAGGTCGGTTCGTCGAGCAGCAGCACCTCAGGCTCCAGCGCCAGGCTCCTGGCGATGCAAAGCCTTTGTTGCTGGCCCCCTGAAAGGGCGTTTGCCGGGCTGTCCAGCCTGTCTTTTATCTCATCCCATAAAGCGGCCCTTGTGAGACTGCGCTCCAGGATCTCCTCCATTTTGCCGTCGTCCCGATGACCGGCCAGCTTCAGCCCGTAGGTAACATTTTCCCGAACGGTCCCGGGAAGAGGAAGCGGGAGCGCGAAGACCATCCCCACGCGGCGGCGCAGGCTTGCGACGTTGGTGCCGGGATCGTAGATGTTTTTGCTGTCCAAAAGAACCCGCCCTGTCATGCGGGTATCTTCGACCATATCGTTGAGCCTGTTAATCAGACGAAGCAAGGTTGACTTTCCGCCTCCCGCTGGACCGAAAAAAACAGTTACGGACCGGGGCGGTACTTCCAGGGTGATGTTGCGCAACGCTTGGGAGTCTCCGTAAAAATAATTTACCCCCTCGATGAATATTTTAGGTTTTACCATTGCCGCCTCCTGCGAAAATAGCTTCGCAGGACTGTTGCCGCCACATTCATGGAAAGGACGAGAATGAGCAGAACGAGCGCCGTTCCGTATTGAACGCTGAACGGCATGCCGGGCACCTGAGTGCTGATGACATAGAGGTGATAGGGCAGCGCCATTACTTGGTCGAAAGGCGACTGGGGCAGGCGGGGCAGATAGAAGGCGGCAACCGTAAACAGAATGGGGGCGGTCTCCC
The DNA here is from genome assembly GCA_052143075.1 of Syntrophobacteraceae bacterium. GTDB lineage: Bacteria > Desulfobacterota > Syntrophobacteria > Syntrophobacterales > Syntrophobacteraceae > SbD1. The sequence continues at coordinate 22,910 of JBKQTS010000190.1, forward strand.
CGGCAGCGCGCAAAAGTCCTAGAATTATGCCCGTTATTATACCCGGCAGGGCCTCTGGGAGCACGATATACCGGATTGCCTGCCAGCGCGTGCCGCCAAGGCTTGCGATAACGGTGCGAAATTCCATGGGTACGGCCCGTAGTGCTTCTTCGGAGGTGCTGATGATCACCGGCAGGGTCATGATTGCCAGGGTTAGCACGCCGGCCAGGATTGAAGTGCCCATATGCAGAAAGAGTACGAACATGCCCAGTCCGAAAAGCCCGTAAACGATGGAAGGAATGCCTGCCAGGTTTACGATTGCAAGCCGGATGGCCCGCGTCATCCAGGTGTCTTTCGCATACTCGGCAAGATAAATAGTTCCGGCAACACCGACCGGTATGGCGGCAACCGCAGTGCCCACTGTCAGAATGAGCGTTCCGACTATAGCCGGGAGAATTCCTCCTTGTTTCATGCCCTCGTATGGCATCGAAAAAAAGAATTCCCAGGAGATGGCTCTTGCCCCTTCAACCAGGATAATTCCAATCACGATCAAAATGGGCGCAACTACGGCTATCGCCGACAAGGTCAGCAAGGCAAATCCTACCTGCTGCACCCGGTTGCGGTCCATCAGCGCAGGCCCCCTTTTTGCCGCTTTTTGAAAATTGCGCTTGCAGCCAGAATATTGATGATAAATGTAAGGATGAAGAGGATGATCCCTATTCCAAAAAGAGCGTGATAGTGAACGCTCCCGTTTGCGACCTCTCCCATTTCAGCCGCCACCGTAGCGGTCATAGTCCTCACCGGCATGAAGAGCGATCCAAGACTCAGAGGCATCCGGGCTGCATTTCCGGTAACCATCATGACCGCCATAGTCTCACCGATCGCCCTGCCCATCCCGAGCATCACGGCCACAGCCACTCCGGAGCGCGCAGCAGGCACAATTACCCGCCAGATAGTCTGCCAATGGGTGGCACCCATCGCCAGGGCTGCGTCGCGGTAACTCTTCGGTACGCTGTCCAAGGCGTCCTCCGCCACACTGATTATTGTGGGCAAAGACATATAGGCCAGAAGCACAGCGCCCGTGAAGGCCGTAAGGCCCGTCGGGACATGAAGAGTGGTGCGCACCAAAGGCGCTATGACGTGCATTCCAAAAAAGCCCAGAACCACGGATGGTATGCCAGCAAGTACTTCGATCAGTGGTTTTAGAATTTCACGGGCCCAATCGGGCGCCGCTTCCCGGATAAAAACAGCGGTTGTCACTCCCAGGGGAAGAGCGATAGCTATTGCGGCTATGGTTACGTAAGCCGATCCCAGGATCAGGGGAAGAGTGCCGAAAATATCGAAGGTGGGATACCATCGAATCCCAAACAGGTTGCTTGGAGAGACCTCCCATAGCACGGGGAGACCCTCTTTGAGCAAGAAGAAAAAAATGAGCAGCACGAAGCCGATCGTGGAAAATCCGAGTACGCGGATGGTGGATTCGATGAAAAACTCGGTCCAGGGTTTGCCCGCTGTTTCGGATGAACCGGCCCTGCGCCACGCAGGCCTTTGTGAAATTTTATTGTAGAGGGACAAAGCCCAGTTTTGCCACAAGGGTCTGGCCACCGTTAAGTATCCATTCGATGTAGTCCTTTATCTGTCCCGCAGGCTCACCCCCCGTATACATGTAGAGCGGACGCGCAATAGGGTAGGAACCGTTTTTGACGGTCTGTGCCGACGGAACAACAAAGGGGCCGTTTCCACTCTTTGATACTGCTATGACTTTCTGGTCCCCGGTCACGTATCCGAGGCCGTCGTACCCGATTGCATTCGGGTTTTGGCGAATTTCACTGCTTATCCCTTCACTCGAAGGCATAAGGAGCGTGTCCGGCGAAAACAGGAGCTTGCTCTTGCTATTACCCATCCGGATCACATTTTCGAGAAAATAGACATAAGTCCCCGAATTGGACTCCCTTGACAGCAGCACGATTGGCCTATTATCGCCCCCAACTTCCGTCCAGTTTTTGATCACGCCGGTGTAGATGTCTGAAATCTGCTTTATCGTCAGACACTGAACCGGGTTGGATGGGCTGACGACGACCGCAATAGCATCGTGAGCAACTGTGAATTCAACCGGGCTGACACCGTTGGCCTTCGCGGCCGCTATCTCTTCGGGTTTCATTTCCCGGGAGGCGTTTGCGATCGAAACCGTTCCGTTTATCATGGCCGCAATGCCCGTTCCGCTGCCTCCCCCGGTCACCGAGACGCTCACATCCGGATGTGCCCCCATATAGGCTTCGGCCCACGCAAGAGCCAAGTTCACAAGAGTATCTGATCCCTTATTTTCAATTATGCGGGCGTGGTCACCCACACCGGCCCCCGTCTCCGACTTTTTACCGCCGCAGCCCGAAAGCATCCCGCTGTTCATGAGCAGGGCAAGGCAGATTGCCAAAAACCTAAGCTGGAGCATGGATATCGGAGGAAGCCCTCTGCGATCTCTCATTTGCGTCATCTGACCTCGGTAACAAAGCCGGCCATAATTCGCTCTTCTCCAGCGAGCTTTCGAAGTCCGAAGGGACACCCATAGAAAAAATTAGAGTGTCTCAGAGCACCAAACTTTCCGTCGAGTGGCTTTTAGAGTTCAGATTACTAGAACGAGAGGCCCCCTGCCTGCATCCTAAAATCCACTATAATCCGGGTAATGCATTAGAGACCGGAAAACTTATGCTGTGTTCCACCCAACCATATGATACTATAGCGCAAACTAATCAAAGGAAGGGAAGGCCTCATGTCAGTGGTTGGTTGAAAGCAAAAGGAAAAGCATCCATCCAGTATTCAACAAATCCATCCAGATTGATTTTGATCCGAATAATGCATCAACCTGACCACAAACCGATCTCGAAGGGCATTTGGGGTTCGTCCAACGCCCTAAAAAACTCCCGGGACAGCCTCAAGGCCATGGAACTTTCCCATATACTAATAAAAAATGCAAGTAGTGTGTAAAGGGGACCGGTTTTTGCGATTTTAGGACGCGCAATTGCTTGCGCAGTTGATGGCATCGTTTTCCCGCCCCAGCGTGTTGGACGGCTCTCAAGCGAATAGGATGCGACAGGAGCGAGCAAGGGGAAAGCCGAGGCCACATGGAAGTGCCCCACGCTCCGCGAGGTATGGTAGGCACACTCTGGCCCCAACCTTTACAGGCCGCCTTATTATCGAGTCTGTGGATGGCTTGACACTTTCGCCCCGGAGGTTTGAATCTTTCGCCTACTTGCCGCATGAGGAAGAAGCCGGTGGGAGAATTGATTTTGGCATCCTTGAAGTCGATGCAAATTGACCTGTAGAAGCTTAGGTGAATGGCCTCATCATGTCGCCCCTCATCACTTTGATTTAATTTAGCATAATATCAGAGAGTTAAGGCTAATGCAGGGTCAGTTTTACGCATAGTAGCGCATAATCCGTGTTTATAGTCTTCAGCCAATGATCTCACATTGGTTCAGTACCAATACAAATTCTCCGTTCTTTATCTATCCCAGACTCACTGGACCAGACATCTTTAGGCCGCTGATATTACGCTTTCCCTGGATGATAAGTCGGTATGTAGAAGTTGTGGCCAAGATGGTCTATCGCATATAAAAAGAGACTGAGTCAGGTGCCGGGTGCAGCGCAGCGAAACGCAACTTTAACTCAGATATTCCTTTACAGAACTTTACTCGTTTTAACTAATATTAACTCGACCTTGACGCATATTTCTTATATTTATTCATCAACGGACATCAAATTATAAGGAGAAACGATATGAAAAGATTGCTGACAGGGTTTACCATTACTTTTGTAGCGGCAGTATGGATGATGGGATCATGCTTTTTCTTCAACTCTATCGCGGTCGGCGCACAAGAAGGAGGCGCCGCTAAAGGGAAATGCGGGGAGCATTGGAAGCATCGTCACTGGGGTCGTCACGGGCATCACCATTTGTGGAAAAAGCTCAATTTGACCGACGCGCAAAAGAAAGAGATGTTTTCCATCAGGCTCGAAGAGCGCGCAAAGATGAAACCTGTGTTCGAAAAACTTAAGGCTGGACGCGATCAGCTCCGCGCTCTCCCAAAGGGTCAATTTGACGAGGCGAAGGTTCGGGCCATTGCGAAGGGACAAGCGGATACGATAGCTGATATGATCGTGGCGAAAGCGCGCATGAAATCCAGGATCTATGCGGTCCTGACCCCGGAGCAGCGCGCCAAAGTTGAACAAATGCGTGAGAAATGGCAATCTCGGCACGACAAAGAACCCAAGCACAAGGACTAATCTTTGGGGGAGCGTTACGAGAACCCTTCACCTCGCCTCCTGGCTCGCATGCTCCCGTTTCAGCGCAGATGAGAGTTTGCGCTTGATATAGAGAGCTTCGGGAGGCGCCCCGTTACCGAAGCTCCAGCCCAACTCTCCAACACCCCATCCGGGCCGCCCCAAGGTACTCTTTTGGGCGGCCCTTCTTCATGCAAACAATGTATATCAGACTCTGTTTTGAAGGTTTTGCGGGCTGAATGCGAGCAGAAAAATACGGTTTTTATGCGTAGCATACAACTCGATGCATTATTCCGGTTGCATCCGAAGATACTTATGGTACTTCTATAAACGACTGATGCAGGTTCGCTAGCAATTGTCTGCATGTCATCTATGGAATGCCGGTTGTTAGAGTCTTTACGACAGGAAGGCTTGTATCATTGCTTTAGCGGTCTGTCGACAATGTTTTTCGCGAATCAGGGGAGTGCTTACATAGTGGGAACTCAATTGAACAAGGAATTGGAACGACTTCAAGATGAACTGATCGATCTCGGGGCGATGGTCGAGCGGTCCATAATCGAGTCTGTCGAGATCCTCAAGACATCACAAATCGAAGCGGCCCACCGTCTGATTGCAGCCGATTCCGAGATTAACCGGAGACGCTACGCGATAGAATGGGAGACCCTTGTTCTTATAGCCAGGCAGCAGCCTATGGCCAAGGACTTGCGGACTCTGGCGGCTATTCTGGAAATTGCCTGCGAGTTGGAGAGGATAGGCGACTACGCTAAGGGGATCGCAAAGATTACAGTACAGCTCGGTTCACAACCTTTAGTGAAGCCGCTTGTGGATATTCCGCGCATGGCGGCATTATCAGCGGATATGCTACACCGAGCGCTTTTGTCCTTCGTTGATAGAGATGTGGAGACAGCGCGTTCGATTTTTGCCGAAGACCGCCAGATCGACGATCTTTATGACCAGGTGTACCGCGAACTCATGACTTACGCTCTCTCAGACCCCAGGAGCATCGACGACACCAGCCACCTCTTGTGGGTAGCTCATAACCTGGAACGCACCGCCGACCGGGCCGGCAATATTTGCGAGCGTGTAATCTTTACGGTGATCGGCGAGTTGATCGAATTTGACGATGTTGAGCAGAACCCGCCCTTAGGATAAGGTGGTTTCGTCATTTAACGGTGAGGAGAAAAGGAGATGACGAAAGCTGAATTGGTTGCAAAAATCGCAAGTGAAGGTGGAATTATCAAATCACAAGCTGAAAAAGTGGTGGACGGATTTGTTTCGGCTGTTTCCACAGCTTTGTCAGGCGGTGACAAGATTACCTTGGTTGGTTTCGGGACCTTCAGCGTCGGGGCAATGTCTCGGCGTGAAGGCCGCAATCCCCGGACCGGCGAAAAGATCGAAATCCCGGCGTCAAAAGTTGTCAAGTTCAAAGCAGGCAAGACTCTCAGTGAAAAAGTCAAATAGCAGAATTTAATCCCCTCACATTCGATAGGATGATCTGAAGAGACTGCTCGCGGGAATGAATTGGCGGCCTATTCCTGTCGTCATGTGGAATGTTGAGAATAATTCGAGCTCCGGTATTCGCCAAACCTTTGTGGGAGCAAGCCCAGTGCCTTCTTTGTGATGTCTGCGGTTGTCCCTCTGAAATTGCCCAAACAGGTCTCAATGACTTATCACTTGCACGTTCGACTGTGAAATCGTATTGTTTTGGGGGCTTCAAGAGTGCAGCGGAGGTTTTTCCGGCAAAAATCCGATCCCAACATCCAGTTTTGGTGCATAGCGCAGAAGTTGATGCATTATTCCGGACTAAAGCACAAGCAGGAGCAGAAGTGTGGATGACCTATTCAATGCAGAATCTATCGTGATAATTGGAGTTTCTGACGCAATAGACAATCTCGGGAAGAATGTCGTCTCAAATCTTGTTAACCTTGGATATAAAGGAAAAATATACCCTGTTGGTCCTCGAGGCGGGGAGGTCTCCGGATTGCCGATTTATCGCTCGGTCTCCGAATTGCCCGGAACCGCCGAAGTCGCGATTGTTCTCGTGCCCGCGTCTTTCGTAAGCGATGTGCTCGCTCAGTGCTGCGACAAAGGAACAGGTTGGGCTGTTATAAGTTCCGCAGGCTTTCGGGAGCACGGGGAAAAAGGGGCAATGCTTGAAGAAGAAATACTGAAAACGACCAAGAGGTGCGGCATTCGGATTATCGGCCCCAACTGCGTGGGGTTTGCAAATACCGCCAACGCCCTTTATGCTCCGTTTACCAATGTTACGGCCCCGTTCAGAACAGGCAAGACCGCAATATTTTCACAAAGCGGCGGAATTGGGAACAGTCTCTGCGGGAGGCTATCGAGCTCCGGTGTGGGCATAGGCAAATTTGTCAGCATGGGAAATAAACTTGATCTCGATGAGGTGGATTACCTGGCCTACCTCGTCGATGATCCTGAAACCTCTTTGATATACTTCTACCTGGAAGATTTCAAAAGAGGCCGACTCTTTGCAGACCTTGCGAGAGGGTGTTCCAAGCCCATCATCCTTCACAAGTCAAACACCAGCGCTGTGAGTTCCACAATCGCCCGGTCTCACACTGCCGCTCTGGCGGTAGATGACCAGGTCGTTGATTCCGTCTGCCGTGAGACCGGCATCCTGAGGGTGAACTCCGTCATCGAAGGGATAAACGTCGCGAAAGGGTTGAGCCTCCAACCGCTCAAGGGCAAAAATCTCGCTATCATGTCGCGGTCTGCGGGACATGCCGTGGCGGCCGCAGATGCCTGCGCAGCCTTCGGCTTTCATCTGCCGCCACTGAAGCGGGAAATTCTCGACGATGCCAGAGAGATGAGTCGCGCCGATATCATCCGGCTGGGAAATCCATTGGATCTCGGAGACATCTACATGATCGAGTCCCATCTCAGCATTTTGGAAAGGATTCTCTCTCAGCCCGACATCGATGGCGTTGTACACATCCATGTTTCCCAGATGGTGATGGAATTAGAGCTGTCACGCGCTTTAGTGAAAAAAGTATCCGCACTCTCCTCGCAATTTGGAAAGCCTGTTGCATTGGTTTTGGAAATTCCTTTTGACGAAAGGGTGTACCAGCATAAAAACTCGGATTTTCCCTTCTTCCAGGATTGCGCAGAAGCCGTAAGGGCCCTTGCAGTCAATTTGAAATGGCAAAAAACCGTTGCCGCTCGCCGCTCAAAGCACGAATCTGAAATGACGTGCTCCCCGTCCTCTTTTCCCGTTGACGACATCCGGAAGTGGTTTGGCGCCATCGAGAGGCAAAATCGGCAACCACTCCTTCACGAGGTCCTCGATTTGCTGGATCTGGCAGGAATTCCGACCGTGCCCTGGCGCATGGCGGAAAGTCTGGATAAGCTCCTTGATGCATCCAGGGAACTGGAGTTCCCCCTGGCACTGAAAGCCGTTTCTCCTTCGCTTCTCCACAAAAGCGACAAGGGCGCAATCTCGTTGAATGTACCAGACGCCGAATCGCTGCGGGATGAATGGCACCGGTTGCAGAGGATATCCGGTGACATCTCGGGCATCGTTGCGCAAAAGATGGCCTCGGCCTCACGGGAACTTGTCGTCGGTGGAAAAAAAGACCCTTCCTTTGGCCCTGTTGTGCTCACCGGTCTGGGGGGGCTCATGGTCGAGGTAATGAGAGACGTGAGTATGCGTCTTGCTCCAGTCAATGCCGATACGGCACTGGAAATGTTCGAAGAGCTTTCCAGAAAACGCATACTCGGCAGCTTCCGGGGAATGAGGGAGGCGGACCTTCATGCGGCGGCCGACATTCTCGTGAAAGTTTCCCTGCTCATGCACCACTTCCCGCAAATCCGCGAGATGGACCTGAACCCGGTGAGCCTTAACGATGGTGGAAAGGGGGCTTTGGCGCTGGATGCGAGGGTGCTGATTGAAGTGGCTTGACGGCGGCGCCCATCCCATCTAATGCATACAGTAATAAATTGTTCAAAGCGGGTAGGAGGGAGAGGCGCCTCCCCCGCCCTCCCACACCACGGTGCGTAAGATTCACTACACTGCGGTTCATGAAGTACATGGAAGCTTTCGCAGTTGATTGCTTTCCGAAGCGTTCTTTTGATCGACTTTGAATTGTTTCACCGATTGCATATCTTTACTAAATTACCGTTGCCCCTCCGTCAACTATAATGGTTTGGCCTGTGATGAAATCGGCCCCTTTGGAGCATAAAAACAGGGCTGGATGGGCGATATCGACTGGGTCCGGTATTCTGCCCAGAGGGATGGTTTTCACAATCTGTTTGTTTAAATCGTCATTGGACCAGAAGGGTTTGGAGAAGTCGGTTCTCACCATGCACGGCGCCACTGCATTCACCTGGATGTTGAATGGTGCGAGTTCCATGGCGAGGACCTTGGTCATCATTTCAATTCCAGCCTTGGCGATCCCATATATCCCCATGGCCGGCGCGGAGCGTCTGGAGGCTATTGAGGTGATGCTGACAATCTTTCCGGTCTTGTTCTTCCGCATGATTTTTGCGGCCTTTTGAGAGCATCGGAACGTTGCGGTAAGGTTCGAGTCGATAATCTTCTGCCAGAGGGATGGGTCCGCATCCACAACAGATGTGACAATATTCATTCCCACATTGTTGATCAGTCCATCCAGCCGGCCAAAGGCAGACATGGTCTGCTCAAACAGGTTGTCGACGTCCTCATCCTTTCCGATGTGCGCCTGAACGGCGAGAAGCCGATCTGCTTCCGCCTGGAATGATTCTTTTGCCACATCGAGCCCGCTTTGTTTGCGGCCGCAAATTACCACCCTGGCATTCTGTCCCAGAAGCAGTTTGGTGATTTCAAGACCGATTCCCCGGCTTCCGCCGGTTACGAGAAAAACTTTGTCATCGAGATTGTAGGACAAATTGCTCATGCTTACCCCCAGTGATTGCTGTTATTAACGACTATGAATCCCGGCAATGATATTTTCCGTCTTGCCCCTTTGGACCCGAATAATGCGTCAGGTTTACCCCCAACTGGAGCCGAACCGATTTCCAGCCAGGATTCCATCCGAAAAAGCTCTTCGAATGCCTAATATCCATAAATCATACGATATTCCAATCAAAACCCGCAAGAAAAATGCCGATCAGACGAATTCGGGCAGTTTGAGATGATAGCTCTGCTCAAAGCTTCGGATACATCATACCCAAGCCTCAGCCACTATGATCTCCGCCGCAAACGGGACCTCCGGGATGTCGGCAACTGTAACCTCAACTTCAACCGGAATTTTAGAAAGATAAGCTTAACATATAACTTGCACGTTCGATTGTGAAATCGTATTGTTTTGGAGGCTGTGGGGTTTCACATGAAGTACTTTCGAGTACAACCCGACCTGAAAATGCGGTTTGGCATCTGTTGACAGCCGAGTTGATGCATTATTCAGCTTAACATTGGGGTCGCGACTTATATATAAATGAGTAATTATTATGTATGTTGGTAGAAAGGATATTAAAATGAAGATTAACTATAAAATCTTAATAGCAGTAGTATTGGGTGTTTGTTGCATAAATACTGCTGGATGCATATCATTTCCTAAAACGTATAATATTGATACAAAGCCAATATATCCAGAACTTGACAGTACTCCGATGAAATATTATCAAGTGATAGATACATTGCAACCAGAGTTGCGATGGAAAGATATTAAATCGGAAGGCCAAACCTATGATATATGCGTATGGGAGACATCATCGCATGTAGAAGATGAATCTTTGTTGGGATTGCCTTTTATACCTAGAAAGTGGGGAAACCAGGTATATTATATAGAGGGTTTAAGTTAGAATTATCATAAGATAAATAAACCACTAAAACCGAGTACATGTTATCATTGGTCGGTACGAACACGTAATGGAAGCAATGTGTCAAAATGGGGTAGTTTTAGCCAAGGTATGATCAGCTTGATTGTTATTGGTTTTGAGAGCAATGTCCCATATGGATTTATTACGCCTCAGAAATAGGTTCAGGGTTCTAATTGCAATGATCTGTCGATTCTTGAGATAGTCTGATCGTAGATATGCTTCTTTGCTTTCAATTCTTACCTCAAACCTCTTCTGTCTTGACTCTCAACTGATGGGTTTTGGTTTTGATTCCCATCTCATATGAGTACGAATATGTCATTTCCAGAAATAGAGATCGCGGGGTGCTCTCTTTATAAAAATCTGAACTGAAACCGCCCAGAGCAGCCCGTTGACATATCACTTGCATGTTCGATTGGAGAATCGTATGCTTTTGCGGGCTTTAGGATTGTCCCTGGAGTCTTTTCGGGCGGAGTCCGACACTCGAAATGCGGTTTGGATACGCATTATTCGGAATAAAATCCTGTAGAATGCGTCACAAAATTTGGAGAAAAAGGAAATGGGGAATGCTCCTTCTCGCATGTTCATATGCAACGCCGAAGAAAGAACCGCTCTGATGCGGGTCGCACTTGGCGTCGAATTTGCCGATACGGTGATCCTCAACGCTTCCGTCGTCAATGTTTACACCGGCGAAATCTTAGAAGACTGCCCGGTCAGCATCAAAGGGAAGTGGATTGCCGCGGTGGGACCCAATGCGGCATCGGCTGCCGGTGAATCTACGCTGGTTCTGGATGCTGCCGGAAAAACCCTTGTGCCGGGTCTGATAGACGGCCATACTCATATGAGCTTCCAAACTGTGGAAACCATACTGCCCTATCTCATTAAAGGTGGAACGACCACTATTATTGCAGAGACCATGGAGTTTTTCCCGGCGGCGGGTTACGAGGGGGTCAGCGAGTTCCTCGATTCCGCAAAGAATCAGCCGATCAAAATCCTGGGTACTGCTCCGGCCACGATATCTATCAGCAAGGCTCTAAACGGCATTCCACGGGCCGTCCTGGAAAGGCTGCTGGAAAGAGATGAAATTGTGGGGCTGGGAGAGTGTTACTGGCATGCGGTGCTTCAGTCGCCTGAGGCTATTGTCCCGTCGCTTCAGAGCGCCCTCGATTGCGGGAAGCCCCTGGAAGGACACTCTGCGGGGGCAAAGGGCAAGAAATTGGCGGCCTATGCCGCTGCCGGCATCTCATCCTGTCATGAGCCGATTACCGTAGCGGAGGCCATAGAGTTGCTGCGGCTCGGATTTTACGTGATGTTGCGGGAGGGAAGCATTCGGAAAGACCTCGAACAACTTTCGAAGATCAGGCAGGCCGGTGTGGATTTGAGAAGAGTTATTCTGGTGACAGACAGTGTCGAGCCCAAAGAAATGGTCGAGAAAGGCTATCTTGAAGTTGCCGTGCAAAAGGCCATCGCCTGTGGGTTCGATCCCGTGAGCGCCATTCAGATGACTACTCTGAACGTGGCTGAACATTTTGGCCTCGACAGCGCCATAGGCGGCATTGCGCCAGGAAGGTGCGCCGATATACTGGTGCTCCCCGATGTGAGAACCATTGCGCCTGAGATAGTCATCAGCAACGGCCGTATCGTTTTCAAAGACGGAGAGCTGCTGGCGCGGCCCCGGAGACACCACTATTCCGATAGTTGTCTGCAAAGCATTCGGCTCAAAAGAACCATGAAATCGTCGGATTTTGACATTTATGTCAAGGGTGCTCCCGACAGTTCGGTCACGGTAGCGCCCCACTCCCCGAGGGAGATGGCTGGAGTGAGGGTCCGGATTATCGAGATGGTGAGCGATCTGGTGACAAAGGAATTCCAAGCGGATGTTTTTCCCATCGCAGGAAAGATCACAGCGGATTTGCAGCAGGATATCGTGAAAGTGGCGGCGATAGATTGCAGAAACGATGCCGGCCTCTCATTTGTCGGGCTCATAAAAGGGTTCGGAATAAAAAAAGGCGCGATTGCATCCAGCGACGCCTGGGACACCACGGACATTATCGTAGTGGGAGCCGATGAAAAAGATATGGCGCTGGCCGTCAATCGAATCCGTGAATTGCACGGCGGCGTCACTGTCTGCAAAGATGGAAAGATAATGGCTGAGCTGCCGCTTCCAATTTTTGGAGTACTCTCGGACCTCGACATGGAACAGCTTGCCGAAAGGCTCGAGTCGGTGAGGCAGGCAGCCCGCGCCCTCGGCGTTCCCTTTGACGACCCTGTACTTTCACTCGACACCCTGACGGGTGCGGCGATTCCCCACCTTCGAATCTGCGAAGAAGGCCTGGTAAATCTAAAAGACGGCAAAACCCTCACTCTGGAGGTGCATTGATGCGCCGAGCCCGGAGGGCGCAGGACGAAGAGCACCAACAAAATTCTTCCTGGCATTTCGACCTTCTCGTCCCTTTCTCGCTCAACGGATAACTCCCAGCTTCTTTTAACCCGAATAACCATTCCTCTTTTCAGAAACGATTAGTACTGCGCCTCCGGCAAGAAACGTGCGGGTTGAAACGACCTTGAGAGGGAATTTGTCAACAAAGGCCTGCAGGCCTCCCTGTTTGATAAAATATCGGAAGTTTCTGAAATGTATTTTGCCGGCACTTCTTTCCACGATATGGAGCAGTGCGAGGCTTAAACGGGATATAAACCCGGGACTCCAGCGGTAATCGAACAGGATGAGCTTCCCCCCCGGCGTCAGCACCCTGATTGCGTCCCTGACCGGGGTTTTTGCGGGGTAGGCAAACACAGTCATAAAAAGGCCACAATTCTAGTGATTTACACAGATCGCTCGGATTTGTCGTGTGCCTACATTTCAGAGGGTGTCGATTGGATATCCAAAACGGCCTTAGGCATTGGAATCTCAAGGGATTTGAGGATTCTGGTCAGCTCGGATGTGGGCTCGTTGCGCTGAAAGAATTGATTTTGGGGGGTGTGGAACTC
>JBKQTS010000191.1:0-4346 GCA_052143075.1 Syntrophobacteraceae bacterium
ACCTGCATACAATTGCATGGGGCACCTCCTTTTTAAAGTTTGCGGCTTTAAACACCATTGCAGCATAATACATCCCGGCAATGGAGGAGGTGCCTTTCTATGATTATCGGGCCACGCAAAGTGATTGATTTCCCGTGATAAGAAGCGCTGGAAAGGGCGTTGTCGTAGCTTAGAGACCCGGTCAATGGCATTGAAATGGGCACTCTAAGACAGCCACGTCTCTGCTTCGAAAAGGCGTGATGGGTTGCGCTTCTCTCCACCCATCGGGTCTTTTCATGGTGTCGGGTGTCCCAACGGGACATGAATTGCTGCGGTGAGGCCTTTGTTTTTGTCTCTGGTAGCTGCCACGCTGCTCCGCATCTCCGCGTCCCCGCCCCTCAGTCCTCCGTCCTCCGTCTTCCGTCCTCAGTCCGAACTTGTCCCGACCTTGGAGGGAGCACCCCGTCCTCAGTCCGAACTTGTCCCGACCTTGGAGGGAGTCCTCACCCTTCCGTCCTAAGGTGTTCCAGAAACGCCGAACAAAGCGGCGAGAGTTCCCGATTTTTTTTTGCGAGATGCCAGAACAGTCCCTTGGACAAATGCGAGATCGACAACTTGCCGCGGAACTGACTGCGGCACAGGAGGACGGCGCTGACAAGGACACCAGTATCCAGCACGAAGCGAGGATCACTCGCCATGGAGAAGAGCTTCCAGGATAGCAGGGGTCAAGCCCCGTGCCTCAGCCTTGGCTCCAATATCGTCCATGATTTCAATAAGTGAGTTTTTCGGCAGTTCAGCCAATTCGCGCATCCGCAATCGAAGGAGGAGTTGTATCTTCTTTTGCTCATCCGGTGTTGCCGTGTGATACGCGCGTGCAGTCTCGGCATCAACGGGAATTGTGATGATAGCCTTTGGCATCGTGTGTTCCTTCTACCTGTTTGTTGAAGTCCCGTTCGCTTGCTTCCATTATAGCTCAAGCATCCAGCAAAGCATACAGCTTCCAGTCATCAGCATCCACCACTCCGCCCTCAGTCCTCAGTCCTCAGTCCTCCGCCCTCACTCCTCAGTCCTCCGTCCTCCGTCCTCAGATGTTCCAGAAACGCCGAACAAAGCGGCGAGAGTTCCCGATTTTTTCTTTGCGCCAGGAAAAACGGCCTGCGAATGCAAATTTCCTTTAGAGGGACCGCACATACAGCGTCTCTTTCGATGTCCTCCTTCACGGCGTATGAGGAGATTATGGATATTCCGATCCTGGCCTTTACCGCCTCTCTTACCGCTTCGGTGCTGCCCATTTCCGCGACGACATTCAAAAGCGACGGGGAAAATCCGGCGGCATCGAGCGCCTGGGCCATTACCATACGAGTCCCCGAAGATCTTTCACGCAGAACGAAGGGCATCCCCGCCAGTTCATCGAGTTCCACATTTTCGCGCCCTTCCCATGGATGGCCCTTATAGACGGCCAGCACCAGCTCATCGGAATAAATCTCCTCAAACAAGATCCTCTTCTCATCCCACTTGGCGCCGACGATTCCAAACTCGACTTTCCCGTCGAGGATCTTCTGGACGATTTCGCCGCTGCTTCCAATTCCAAGGGTAATCTGGATCGACTCATAGCTCGCCTTGAATGTGCCCACAAGCCTCGGAAGTATATAGGTGCCTGGAATTGTGCTCGCCCCCACGTGCAGGGATCCCGAGAGGTTGCCCTTGAATTTCCCTATGGCTTGCACCGCCCTGTCCCGGAGCTGGACTATCTCGCGGGCGTACCTGTAAAGGACCTTCCCCGCCGGAGTGGGCAGGATTTCTCGTCCCAGCCGGTCTACGAGTTTTTCTCCGAGCGACTCCTCCAGGGCCCGGATATGCTCGCTTACCGTTGGCTGGCTCAGCCTGACAGCCTCAGCCGCTTTGGTAAAGCTTTGCAGATCGATAACCTTGCAAAAAATCATGAGCCTGTGAATATCCATGTTAAATCCTTTGGTAGCGAGAAGCGGGAATGGTTTTTAGTTATCAGTTTTTAGTTTTTAGTAACTACTCAAAACCAACTACTCAAAACTTAAAACTCTTTAGTTATCAGTTTTTAGTTTTTAGTAACTACTCAAAACCAACTACTCAAAACTTAAAACTCTTACGCTCCCCGCTCCCAAATTTTTCCTCTATCTCTTCAAGCTCGAGAACTTTTGCTTCCCATTGGCCGGTTAGCTCGTGAATCGTGTCCTGCGCCTGCCGGTATTGGGATTGAATCTCCACAGCCACCCTTCCCTGCCTGTAAGTCTCGGTGTCGGCCAGACGCTCTCTCAGGCGCTCCAGTTCAGCGTGACATGCATCGAGGTCCCGTTCGATGCTCTCAATCCGGTCCTGAACGGGTTTTCTGGCACGGAAGAGTTCCTTTCTCCACTCAGCTTCGGCTCTTTTTTGGACGGTGCGGGCTTTTGCGCCTGAACCGTTGCCCTCTGTTTTTCCCTTTGCCGCGTTTTGAGGTGGGAGATCGAGCCGAGTTTTCCAAATTCGCTGAAAGTCGTCGTAGTTGCCGGGAAAAACGTGGATCTCGCCTGATTTTACCACCAGGACTTTGTTTGCGACACCGTTTATGAACCGCCGGTCATGGCTGATAAAGCAGATCGTTCCGGGAAAATCACCCAGCGCTTTTTCCAGCACCACCCTGGATGAAATGTCGAGATGGTTTGTCGGCTCATCGAGGAGCAAAAAGTTTGCGCGCTGAAGCAGCAGCTTGCAAAGGACCAGGCGCGCCTTCTCGCCTCCGCTCAGCACGGCCGTTTTCTTGAGAACGTCTTCCCCGCGAAACAGAAAGGCCCCCAAAAGCCCGCGCAACTGTGTCTGAAGCATGTCGCCACAAACGCCCAGCGCCTCCTCGAAGACTGTGGCGTCGCCATTGAGTTGCTCCCATTGATGCTGCGCATAGTAGCCAACCGTTGTATGAAATCCCGCCGACCGCTCTCCGGAACCCGGCGGAACAACCCCGGCGAGAATCTTTAACAGGGTGCTCTTTCCAGCCCCGTTAGGGCCGAGAAAAGCGATTTTGTCCCCGCGCTCTATAACGAGGTCTATCCCGTTATAGACCTTTGTATCGCCGTAGGATTTGCTGACGTCCCGCAGCTCGATAACTCTCTTCCCTGACCGGACCGGTTCGGGAAATGAAAAATGGATTTGCGACTCCGCAACCGGAGCCTCGACTTTCTCCATTCTCTCCAGCGTCTTTATGCGGCTTTGAGCCTGCCCGGCCGTCTTCTTATCGTAGCGGTTCCTGTCTATGAATCTTTCGAGCTGTCTGATCCGGTCCTGCTGGTTTTTGTAAGTCGCCAGGCGCACTTCCATGCGCTTCGCCTTCTCTTCGAGATAAAAGTCATAATTCCCGGCGTATTCGTGGAGATCCCCACGCTCGATTTCGATTATGCGCTGAATCGTTCTATTGAGAAAGGCACGGTCGTGCGAAACCAGGATAAAAGCAGATGAGCAGTTCAAAAGATAGTCTTCCAGCCACAGAAGGCATTCCAGATCGAGGTGGTTTGTCGGCTCGTCGAGCAGCAGCAGGTCGGGTTCGGACAACAGAAGCCTCGCCAGCTCGAGGCGCATCACCCAACCGCCGGAAAGCTCCGATACCGCAGTGCCAAACTGGCTGCTGCGAAACCCGAGGCCTTCGAGGATTTTTTCAGCTCTTGCTTCGAAGTCGTATCCAACCAGGTGCTCGATCCGTTCGAGCGCCCTTGCGTGTTTCCCGGCAAGGGAGCTCAGGACCAGGGGGTCCTTTTCGCGATCCAGCTCCAGTTGGATGGACTCCAGTTCGGCCCGCAGCTCTTGTGCATCCTCATGGACGTCCGTGGCGCGGGCCAGAACGGATTTGCCGGCAGCCGGAACCATTTCCTGAGGAAGATGTCCGATTCGAAGACCCCTGGTTTTGGCGATAGTGCCTGAATCGGGCTCGATAACTCCAAGCAATATCTGGAACAGGGTGGATTTCCCGGAACCGTTGGCGCCAATAAGGCCGATCCTGCGGCCCGGATGCACGTGCAGGGACACCCCTTGAAAAAGCTCCCTCTTTCCCAGGTATTTCCAGACGTCATTTACGGTCAGCAACAAAAAGACTCCTAAAGGCACAGACTGGCTTCAGCTCATTCTATTTTAACTTTAAAGCACGGGTATTTCATTCCCGTTAAACTTTTCTATATTGCCATTCTTATCAGGAAGCCGCTATGGTTTGAAATGAAAAGAATTCTCAGAAGCATTAAAAAATGCTAAACAGATCATCCGATTATGAAGTCTCCAGGGAGCGCTGGTAACTTGGCCATTATTGAATCCAACAGCCACAGCACGATCAGCGTCGTGCCGACGATCCAGGTCGCCTGGACCTTGAT
>JBKQTS010000192.1:0-37759 GCA_052143075.1 Syntrophobacteraceae bacterium
CTTCGACCACGATACCGAGCAGGGCACCGGGCTCTTCCAGCCCGAGCACGTTAACAAACGCCCGGGTGAGGTCCCGCATGGATATTATTCCTACGAGCTTTCCCTCCGGATCGACGACCGGGAAGGCCCCTACTTTGATGTTCTGCATCATGAGGAGCGCGTCTTCAAGCGTCTGGGCCGGGGAAACGGTTACAGGGTTGGCGGTCATAATGTCTTTGACCTTCATAACCGCCAGCCGTCTTTCCTCGGACGCTTTTTCAGCTTCGGAAAGAATCGACGCAGGCATGGCGCTTCTTATGTCCCGGTCGGTAACGATCCCGACCAGGATGTCATCTTGGGCAACCACAGGCAGGTGCCTGATCCTGTTCTGGGCCATCAGGGTCTGCGCTGCAAGTATTTTCGTCTCCGGACTGACAGTTACAACATCCCTGGTCATCGATTTGTCAATGAACATGTGGCCCCCTTCAAACTGAGTGTGAGTGCTTATAGGTCCAGAAGTATTTGGACATGATTTCTGATGAGCTCCGGAAGCAAATCCAACGAATATCCCCCTTCGAGGATGGAAATAAGGCGACCGTCGGCATACTGGACCGCCATTCGAAAGATCCTTTTCATCATCCAGGAATAACCCTCGGTCGAGAGCTTAATGTCAGACATGTCATCTGAGGCGTGAGCATCAAAACCCGCAGATACGAGGATAACTTCGGGCATGAATTCATCGAACGCCGGAATCAAGTCCCTCAATATCTTGCGCCTGTATTCCTCATCGCCCTGTCCCGGAAGGATAGTAGAATTAAGAGTGGTTCCCAATCCGAGGCCTGAACCCTTTTCGAATTCACGGCCAGTGCCCGGATATGAGAATGACGGGTGTTCGTGGATTGAATAGTAGAAGACGTTGGGGTCCTCCTCGAATATGTGCTGCGTTCCGTTGCCATGATGGACATCGAAATCGACGATGCCGACTCGCCCGACGTTCCACTGGGTTTGCAGATAACGGGCCGCAATCGCTACATTGTTGAAAAAGCAGAAGCCGAGGGCCTCCTTCATTTCAGCATGGTGACCCGGCGGACGCACAGCGCAGAAGGCGTTATCGATCTTCCCCTCCATGAGCATATCGACTGCGTTGAGAATGCCGCCCACCGCGAGCAGGGCCGTCTCATAGGTTTGCGGGCAGATCTGGTTGTCGGCGCAGTCCAGCTCGCCCAGATCGAGCAAACAGGCCTCTTCTAACCTGTGAATGTACCCGGGCGCATGGATCTTCTCAACCCATTTCATGTTGACGGCAGTGGCTGGAACAGGGATGAGTTTCGGCAGAAGGCCCGCCTCCTCCAGACCGCGCATGACCGCTATCAGCCTTTCGGGAGCTTCCGGGTGTCCCGGCCCGGTTTCGTGCTGCATGAATCTTTCGTCATAAAGCAGTCCCGTTTTTCTCATCCTTTTTGCCTCACAATTGAATAATGCTGAATGGGCCACCGCTCACCAGGCGCAAGAGATGAAAGGGCGCCGCCCCGGCACGGCTAATACCGGGTTGCTTCAGTGTCGTGGTCCCCATACTCCATGCTCCGCGAGGTGGTTTGCCGCCTCCCAGCATGTTTGTAACCTATTAAATAGTGAAACGGGAAAAAAATTCCCAGCGGGAGACGCGGAATGAACCGGATGAGGTGACTCTGCTTCCAAGTGTATTCGAATGTTCGTATCAGCTCACGGAATACGCAATTTCTGTCCTGGTGTCAGGTCATCTGATTTCAGCTTATTGGCGGATTTCAGCTCCTTCGTGCTTAATTGGTGTCGCTGGGCAACAGCCGAGAGGGTATCCCCCTTCTTGACCAGGTAGATCTTCTCCCTGGCTTTCTGTTTCGCCTTGGGTGACCTTGCCTTCGCCGGCGGAAGGGCCGCTGCGGTCCGCGACGGAGGGGAGGCAGGGGCCGCAGTCACGGCCGGTGTGTCAGGATCAGATAAATCCTGCCCCTTTGCCGCCGAGTTTTGCGGGCTTATCGTCCCGGCCGGGACATCATTTCCGGCTCCGAAGTTCAGTTCGAAACTCTTACGTGCCCCTATCGGGAGATTGATTTCATGATTGCCCGCCGGGATATCGTCCGACCGGAAAATTGGGTTAAGACGCTTGATTTCGCGGTAGGTTGTGCCGGCAGCGTTCGCTATCGTCTGAATCGGTACGGGCCTGGACAGCGATACGCTCACCCGGTCCGGCCTCAGTTCCTGGTATCCCCACCCTTTGGGCAGGTCGTACCCGTACTGCTTCGGATTACTCAGCACCGCCTTTACCGCCAGAATGCGAAAAACGTAGCGCTCAGTTTCCTGAGGAAGCTTCATATCATAGTAGTCGTGAACGCCCTGGACGCGAGATTCGTCAAGGATCCGCTTGTCCCCGCAGTTATAAGCCGCAATGGCCAGAGACCAGCTATGATATTTTTTGTAGAGGTCGTCCAATAAAAGAAAAGCGCTCTCGGTAGAGCGTTCGAAATCGTACCTTTTATCGACCGATCCTCTGCGCTCCAACCCGTAAGCCGCTCCCGTGCCAGGCATAAACTGCCACGGCCCGGCCGCCCCCTTGGGAGAGCAGGCATTCGGAAGCAGGTCACTTTCCACAATGGCCACGTACTTCAAATCGTCAGGCAAATTATAGTAACGGAGCCGCTCCTCGATTAACGGGAAATAACGCTCCATCCTCTTCAACCAGAGATAGACCTGAGCATGATTATAGACAACCAGCGTGAATTCCTTGTCAAAACGCTCATACACATCCTGCTTTTCAAGGGGGACAGGCTCGCCGCACAGGTCAATGCTGTTTGGCGGCGGGATGTAGGGCATGTTTATAGAGGCCACACTGGCCGGGGCGGACACCTGTTGGCCTTGCTGGGCCTTGACTGCGGCAGGCTGTTGCGCTGTATCTGCCGTTTGCAATGACGCGCAGCCGCAGACCGAAAGAATTAATACCACCACGGCCCCAGCAGCTCCCAGCCTCTCTGTTTGACGCCTGCCTTTCATCTGTAAATCCCTCCTTGCTTGTTTCAGATGCCTGCATTTAGTGCAAGATTTCGAGATCGTTGAAGAAGAACTTTATTTCCTGAGCAGCCGTCTCAGGGCCGTCAGAACCATGGACGATGTTTTTTTCGACATCGCTCGCAAAATCGCGCCTGATCGTGCCCGGTAAAGCTTCTTTCGGGTTGGTGGCGCCCATCAGCTCCCGGTTTCTCTGGATTACATTTTCCCCCTCGAGTACCACCGCAATGATCGGGCCCGATGTCATGAACTCGGTAAGCGAGCTGTAAAACGGCCGCTCCCTGTGCACCGCATAAAACATCCTTGCCTGGTCCGGGGTAAGCCGTACCATCTTCATAGCGCAAATCCTGATACCGGCCTGCTCCAAACGCCTAATGACCTCTCCAGCCAGCCCCTTGCCGACTCCATCGGGCTTGATTATCGAAAGCGTCCTCTCCATTGCCCCCCCCTTGCAAGAGTTTTGAGTTTTGAGTTACTAAAAAACTGACAACTAGTAACTAAAAACTCTTCAGATGTCCAACCGAAATCGGAGGGAACAATTCGATGACTATGCGCCGGTCTCACAGAAGTCCGTGTAAATAGCGATAGCTCCTCACAAAACATTCTGCGCGCAACCAAATCGTCAACCCGGAGCCAAGGAATTTTTTCATAAAGCGCAAAGTAACGCTTGACACTTTACACATCTTCATTTATGCTGCCTTTACGATCGCAATGGAGTGCGGATGACTTCGAAGGAAAAAGAAACAAAGACAGAATCAAAAGAGGCAACCCGGCCCAGGCTCAAGATGAAGGAGCTTGTGGACGCCACGGGGGCGCCCAAGGGCACCATCCTGCACTATCTGCGTGAGGGGCTTCTGCCCGAACCGGTCAAGACGAGCACGAACATGGCTTATTATGACCGGCTATGCGTGGCGCGTATTCGGGTCATTCGCCAACTTCAGCGCCACCACCGGTTGAAGCTCTCTGAAATCCGGCGGGTGCTTGCGGAAAGCGTTGATGAGGAAGAGTTGTCCATGCGGGCTTCCCTCAATGAACTCATCTTCGGTCCTTTGCAAACGGAGGGCGATCTCGATCTTCCCTCGTTCTGCGAAGCAACAGGCTTAAGCAACGAGCAGGTGCTGCAATTTCTGCGAGCGAAGCTGCTTCTGCCCAATGAGGAGGGTCGCTTTGACCGGGGGGATGTTGTAATGGGGCAGACGTATGCCACAGAGATCTCTGCCGGTCTTCAGTTGGAGGACATGGCCTATTATGTGGAGCTAGGCGAGAAGATAGTTGACCATGAAATGGCCCTGCGCGGCAGACTGACGCGCCATCTTCCAAGCCTCCAGAACGCATCCTTGACCATGCAACTTGTAAATGCGGCCCGCGTGAGCCGCGCCTACATCATCGATCGGTTATTCCAGCGCAGGATCTCCGCCATGCGGGACTTAAAAGATGGAGAGACAAAGTGATGATCCCGGTTCTCAATGCCATTCCTTTTGCCGGCGCTTTAGTCTTGCTTGTTCTAAAAAACCTATAAGGATAAAAATCATGGAAGAAGAACTCTATTTGAAACTGGCCCGAGTACTGGATACCTTGCCGAATGGATTCCCGGCTACGGAAAGCGGCGTGGAACTCAAGTTACTCAAGAAGATTTTCACCCCTGACCAAGCCGACCTTTTTTGCGATATGAGACTTTCCTTTGAAACGGCCGATCAGGTGGCCAAGAGAACCGGACGCCCTCTGGAGGGTCTGGAGAAAAGGTTGATAGCCATGGGCAAGGCCGGGCAGCTCTTTGCCATCGACTTTGGCGGCACCTGGATCTTTAAGATGATGCCCTGGGTTTTTGGGATTTATGAGTTTCAAAATGAACGGGTGGACAAGGATTTCGCCAAACTTAATGAGGAGTTCGGACCGGTCTATGGTAAGCAATTTTTTTCCAAGACGCCCCAATTGATGCAAGTGCTGCCTATTGAAAAAGAGATCGTCGTACAGCAGGAGGCCCTATCCTATGAGAGGGTTTCCACCCTTATTGAACAGAATCAATCCTTTTGGGTCAATGACTGCATCTGCAAAAAAGAGCAAGGATTGTTAGGCCACCCCTGCGACCGGCCGATGCAGGTTTGTTTGGCCATTGCCCCGGTGCCCGGGGTTTTTGATAAATACTCCCATGGTCGTGTTCTGAGCAAAGAGGAGGCTTATGCCCTGCTGAAGGAAACGGAAGAACAAGGGCTGGTGCACCTTACGGCTAATCAACAGTGGGGGAATATCTATATCTGCAACTGTTGCGGCTGTTGCTGCGGAGTATTAGGGGCCATCAACAAATTGGGCATCCCGGCCTCCAAGGTGATCAATTCCCATTATTACGCCGAGATCGATCCGGAAAAATGTCTCAGTTGCGGGATCTGCGCCGAAAAACGTTGCCAGGTGAAGGCCATCGAAGAAGGGGAAGAGGCTTACCAAATCGATCCGGAAAAGTGCATTGGTTGTGGCCTTTGCATCAGCACTTGCTCCGGCGAGGCTATCCGGCTGATTCGTAAAGATCAGGAAAAGATTGTTCCTCCGCCGATAAATGAAAATGCCTGGTTTGAAGAGCGGGGCAAGGAAAGGGGCGTGGACTTCTCTGCCTATAAATAATTCGACCCCTGGCACTCTCAGGCAGACAACACCGAATTCTGTTTTGGCAGATGAAAATTCCGCCTCTGGGCCTTTTTGAGCTCCCTGCTGATTGGGCTCTTTGGCGCCCACCTCACCCCGGGGACGTATGAATGAAATGAACCACTAAAAGCCGGGAACAATTAATGCACGAAATGGGGATTGCCCAAAGTATTTTGGACATTGTGGAACAGGAAATGGCCCGTCACGGGGCGACCAAGGTAAGCACCATTCGCCTGGTGGTCGGGGAATTCAGGGCCGTGGTCCCCCACAGTCTGAGCTTTTGTTTTGAGATCATCACCAAAGACACGCCCTTTGAAGGGGTCAAGCTGGAGATTGAGCAGGTGCTCCTGACCGGACGTTGCATCGATTGCGGAGTGGAATTCATCATCAAGGAGTATCGTTTTATATGCCCCAAGTGCGGCTCCCGGGAGATAGAAACAATCGGCGGCAAAGAATTGTTTGTCAAAGAAATCGAGGTACAATAAAAATAGCGGAGAGCCGTCAGCAAAAGCCCGTCTAGGGACAACTCATTGCCTCCAGGAAAGTCTAAAGCCTCCTGGCACATTAAACGTAACCCGTATCTTATTTTTCCGGCGTTTTTTCTTCCGAAGGGGAAGGGACCTCCAGGTCGGACAATCGGGCGCTCACCACCGTGTCCTTGATGGTCCAGTAGACGCTGCGGAATTTCTCGTCGAAATTCGTGGGCGAGACAGTCCCCATTTCAATGAATTTTACCAGCACTTCCTTCGTCACCTTCAGGATTTTTTCATCGTCTGCGTTCATCCAACCCCTCGCACCGGCTTAAGTCAAAAAGCCCCTGCTCCATGGAAGGAAGGCCATTGGGTTCAAGCAGAGGCTTTTCGGGGCTTGTGAAATACCCTTTGAAGGCATCCCGGCGCCCGTTTGAAATCTAGCATAAAAAGCGCATTTTAGGAATTAATCCTTCAATTCCTCATGATGTCTAACTCTTTTGCGGAATTTTTCCAATGAGAACGCAAAAATAACTTGACAAAGGCGTTTTTGGGGCTTACAAAAAACTCCTAAGTGGCGAATTGTGGGAAAAAGGGGCTAGAAGTGGGTATTTTGAATTCACCCAACTTTAGAGGACGCTCAGCCGCCAGGCTCGACGCCAAAGGGCGCCTCCGAATACCCACAAAATTCAGGGAAGTCTTGCAGAATCATTACACCGACTCTCTCTTTATCTCCGGATACGGGGATTGTCTCGTTGCCTATCCGCCTGAGAAGTGGGAAGAGATGGAAGCCAAATCATCGAATCTTTCCCAAGTTCTTCCCGAGCATCGATCCTTCGTTCGCAACTTCATTTCGATAGCGGAGCAATGCGACTTCGACAATGAGGGACGAATACTGATACCTCCTCTTCTTCGTAAAGAAGCTCACCTTGACCGGGAGGTGATCATTGTCGGAGCGCTCGCCAGTTTCGAAATCTGGGACAAAGCTTCGTGGGACCTCCAGGCTATGCGTTACAAGGAGAACGAGACACAGACATTGCAAAACATAGCGGATTCCGGGCTTTAGTATGGATGAAAGCCCAACTGAAAGTCAACACATTCCGGTCATGCTCGGACCGGTGATTGAACTTCTTAACTGCAAACCTGGCGGTATTTACGTTGACGGCACGATCGGGGGAGGGGGATATACGCGGTCCATTCTGGAAGAAAGCGCGAAGGACGGAGTCGTGCTCGGAATGGATTGGGATGGGGAAGCGATAGCGCGTGTGCGCGAAAGGCTCGGCGGCTATGGAGAAAGACTCATTCTTGAGAAAGCTGACTTTGCCGATATACGCCGGGTTCTTGGCAAGCACGGCATTGAGGAGGCCGATGGAATCGTGATCGATCTTGGCGTCTCGAGTTTCCAGATCGAGGATGCACAACGGGGGTTTAGTTTTTTGAGAGAAGGGCCGCTTGACATGCGCATGAATCGCGATTTGCCTCAAACGGCGGCAGAACTTGTAAATACGCTGCCGGAAAGGGACCTGGCCGACTTGATATACCGGTTCGGCGAGGAGAAGCTGTCGAGAAGGATCGCGCGCACGATTGTGGCTACACGGCGAAAGGGCCGCATTGAGAACACGCGGGAACTTGCCGAACTGATACGGAAAACCGTCCCGCAGACGAGGGACTCTTTCCGGATTCATCCGGCCACCCGCACTTTTCAAGCCCTGCGGATAGCGGTCAACCGGGAGATCGATTCTCTGGAACGTTTTCTACCCGAAGCCCTGGAAGTTCTCAAAACCGGAGGAAGGATCTGCGTGGTAGCCTTCCATTCATTAGAGGACCGGATCGTGAAAGAGGCGTTCAGGAACTGGGCCCGGTCGTGTCGCTGTCCGCGCGAGCGCGCTGCGTGCGAGTGTGAAGGTAGACCGCTCGTTCGGCTACTAACCAAAAAAGCTCTCCGGCCTTCGCTGGATGAAGTTGAGCTCAACCCGCGCGCGCGCAGCGCAAAGCTCAGGGCAGTTGAGAAACTGGGCCTGCATCCATTGGAAACGTTGGACGGAGCGTAGATTGCCAAAAGGCTTTGATTCGCAGGCGCCACGGCTTTTTTCCCTCCGGGTTTGAGGGGGCCCGGAAGGGAATCTAGCCGGATTCACCCCGAAAGGGGATAGTAAGTGGTTTCCGGGGAAAGGGGAGGGAAAGAGGGAAGCTTTTTCGGACGGCCGCGGGGGTGACCGTCCGGAAAACTTCTTCCCGCGAGAAAGGGGCCCAAAGCCTTGGAGGGGGAAAACAAAAAAGATAGGCAAAGATTACACCGGTAAGATCGGAGGTTTAGAGAAATTCACCTGATAATTTAGCATAAAGGGCGCAATCATGAAGGCAAAGACATCAAACAAAAGGTTTTCAAGAAGCGGCTGCCCTTCGACACATTTTCTTTTCAGGCGCGACCTCGCGGATTATTCCGAACCTCAAAGTTCCAACCGGACGGCAGGGGCGGATATGCTTTGCAGATCAACCGGGCGCTGCTTTGCACGGGACTTCCATTGCGCCGGTCCCGGTCACGGGAAACCGGAATGGGATATTTGACAGGACTTTGTATTGACACATGAACAGAGCTAAAGAAAACGCTCCAATTTTCAGTATGAAGCCGACGAGTGATCCCAGTTTCCGGCAAAGGGCTCCAGGGCCTGTGCGCATGTGGGCGTGGCTCGCGTCGGCAATCATTCTGGGTGTTGTTTTCGTCACCTGTGCGATTTTTTACGTCTGGCTCTACGTTCAGCAAATCCAAAACGGGTATCGGCTTTCAAAAATCTACGAAGAAAGCGAGTTCCTCAGCACTGTTCAGCGGAAACTGACAATTGAGTGGTCTCGGTTTCGAGACCCGCAGCGGCTGGGAGAGATCGGCCAAAACCAGTTCAGCCTGGCGCCGCCCAGGCCCGATCAGAAAGTGGTGATGCGTTAGTGCTCTGGCAGCTTGAAAAGAAACCGGGCGTGGTTGAATTCGGGAGAGAAAAATGGAAAGACGCGAGCAGCGGAAATCTCTGAACTCCCGCTACTGGTCATGCCGCGTACTCTTCCACTTTCTGGTGATTGCGGGCTTGTGCGCCATTGTGGGCAAAGCCTTTCGTCTCCAGGTGATCGAACACTCCTTCTGGGTGGGCCGTGCCAATGCCTGTTTGAACACCAAGTTTACCGTCCCCGCATATAGAGGCACCATCTATGACAGGCAAGGGCGAGTGTTGTCCTACTCGGTTCCGCAGCGTTCGCTTTATGCTTTTGGAGCCCAAATCCAAAACCCATCAAAAACTGCGGCTTTTCTCAGTCGAATCCTGGACGAACCGTCCAGCTCGATTGAAAAAAAGCTCACTTCTTCCGGTCATTTCGTCTGGATCAAGCGCCACCTCTCAGACCAGCAGGCTCTCGAAATAGATAAGCTAAAAGAACCCGGTCTTAATCTCACCGATGAATACAAGCGGTTTTACCCGTACAGGGAGGTGGGCGGCCAGGTTGTGGGGTTCGTCAATATTGACGGCGTTGGTATTGAGGGCATAGAAAAATCTTTCGATGATGTGCTGCGAGGCAAGCCAATCCCCGTATGTGAGCTGAGGGATGGCGGACACAAGCGGCTGTGGCTCAATTCGTCGGCGCCTCCCGAGCCTGCCGAGAGTTGCGGGGTAAAGCTGACGATGGACACCTTCATTGAATACGTTGCCGAGTACGAGCTGGAGAAGGCGGCGCAGAAATACAAGGCCGCAGAGGCGGAAGTGGTGGTCATGGACGTTGACACTCGAGAAGTGCTCGCCATGACGAGTTGGCCCTTTTTCGATCCGAATATTATTCCGGAAAAAAAGGATTCCAAAGAGGGGTTTGCGCGCAACCACGTCGTATCGGACGCCTTTGAGCCCGGCTCGACCTTTAAGGTGTTCCTTATGAGCGCCGCTCTCGATCAGAGTATCGTCAGGGAGCATGACCGAATATACTGCGAAGGGGGCAAATGCTTGCTGGCGGGCCATTGCATAAAGGACGTTCACCCCTACGGCTGGCTCACCATGCAGGAGGTGATAAAATATTCGAGCAATATCGGGGCAGCCAAAATTGCGCTCCATGTCGGCAGCGAAAAATACGGCCGATACATTCACGACTTCGGCTTCGGATCTCTCAGCGGGATCGATCTGCCGGGAGAATTCAGGGGACTTGTGAGACCGCAAAAGAGGTGGAGACCGATCGACCTGGCCACAACCGGCTTTGGACAAAGCATTGGAGTTACCGCCCTCCAGCTCACCAACGCCGTTGCCGTGATAGCCGGCGGCGGGGAATACGGTCCGCCAATAATCGTCAGCAATGTTCTTGATGCAGAAGGAAGATCGGTCAGGCAACTCCAATCGCTCAAAACACGAAGAGTAATCCAAAAGAAGACAGCCGACCAGGTTCGTGCTATGATGGCGTTGGTAACTCAGGAAGGCGGGACAGGAGTCAATGCGGCGCCCGAGGGTTACACGGCGGCAGGCAAGACTGGAACGGCTCAGGTAATGGATAAAACGACGAAGCATTACGCTTCGAACAAGTATACCTCAGTTTTTACCGGATATGTCCCGGCTGAGCAGCCCAAACTAGTAATTACCGTAATTGTCCACGAACCCCAGGGGGCTATTTATGGGGGAGTTGTAGCGGCGCCGGTATTTCGCAATATTGCCGCAAAAGTCCTGCCATACCTGGGTGTGATGCCCTCTGTGCCAAATTCCACGCCCAGTCCCAACATCCGCACTGCTAACGCCTCATCCGCTCATGTCAAACAGGCCTCTGGCAGCGAAAAAACTGCGGTCGCCAAGCCCGGCGCCAAATCCGCTCAGAAAACAGCTTCGAAAAAATCGGCTTCTGTAAAAAGCTCAGGGGCCGTTCCGATTGTTGCGAAGAAAATTCAGCCTGCTCCGAAGCGCGCAGAGCCTGAAAAGTACTCGCTGAAGATTGGTGAGCGGGAAGCAGGGCTTTATTAGCCGAGCTGTTTTAATGCCTCTTTTGAGATGGCTGAACTGCTGGCTTTGAGCTGGTTTCCAAACAGCCCGACCGGGGTTTTGCAGGTTTTGTTGGAGCACTCCAAAATCCCCTCGCCCCTATTTGGGAAAAAGGGTAAATTTGGCAGCAAAGCATTTCCCCCCTGTTCAGGATTTTGGACAAGGGGAGGACAGATCAAAGCCCGCCCCTTCTGTAAAATGGTATTGGTTCTGATAGGTTTGTTAAATAAAAACCTGGCGAAGCGAGTCTGATGAAGACGCTCAAACAGCTCATAGACGGTCTGGAAGTTATTGGCGCAAGCAGCAGGCCGGACGTTCCCGTGTCCAGTGTGTGCTACGACAGCAGGCATGCGGAGAAAGGCAGCCTGTTTGTCTGCGTTGCGGGAGAGCGTGCGGATGGGCATGATTTCATTGACCATGCCGTATCACGCGGCGCCGTTGCGATTGTTGCTCAAACCGAGATGCCCGCAGGCCTTCAAACGGGCTTTGTGCGCGTCCGGAACTCCCGCTCTGCCCTTGCCGCAATATCTGCAAATTTCTACGGTCACCCGGCTTCCAGGCTCGCCCTCATCGGAATAACGGGAACCAATGGAAAGACTACGACCTCACTGCTCGTCGAGAGCATTCTGCGGAGCCATGGATCAAGTCCGGGAGTCCTCGGCACCCTCGTCTACAGATGGGCGGGAAAGCAAATTCCCGCTCCCATGACCACGCCCGAATCCCTGGACCTCCAGAGACTCTTTTACAGTATGCTGCAGGACGGAGTTTCGCACGTCGTTATGGAGGTCTCGTCTCATGCGCTCGCGCTTGGCAGGATTGCCGGATGCGAGTTCCGAACCGGGGTTCTTACCAATCTGTCACAAGACCATCTCGATTTTCATTCGACTATGGAGGAGTATTTCGCGGTCAAGAAGCTCCTTTTCTCGCGCTATCTTGACCCACATCTTTCCGTGGCAGTAGTCAACGAGGATGATGATTACGGCAGAAGAATAATTGAAAACGGGACCCGCGCAGCCAAAATCATCCGTTACTCCGGCAGAATTTCCCCCCGCCCCCGTTTTGAGGCGGCAAATGGTGTCTTCGTCGAAGAAGCCAGATTCACTCCCGGGGGTATCACCGCAAAAGTCCATACATCGCAAGGGGAAATCAGGGTTGATTCCTCTCTCATGGGCAGGCTGAACCTCTATAACATTGTAGCCGCGATATCTGCGTCAGTGTCGCTGGGTATTGCGTCAAATGCCATCGAAGAGGGCATACGAAACCTTTCCCGCGTGGACGGGCGGCTTGAGCGCGTTGCGATACCGGGCCGGCATGGCTTTCAGGTAATTGTAGATTACGCACACACACCCGACGCAATGGAAAAAGCGCTGGCCTGTCTTCGCGAAATGACTGAAAACAGGCTTATCGCCGTATTCGGCTGCGGCGGTGACCGCGACAGGGGAAAGCGCCCGATAATGGGCAGAATCGCCGCAGAGCGGGCGGACCTCCTAATCCTTACGAGCGACAATCCCCGGTCCGAGCCGCCGGATGATATCATCGACGAAATCGAGTCAGGAATAAAACAAACGGGGATCTCCGAATTGGGTTCCGCTGCAAGACTCTCAGCCGGGAAGTGCTACATTCGGGAAGTTGACAGGCGAAAGGCCATCGAAATAGCGCTGGCGCTGGGTCGTCCCGGAGACACGATTTTCATTGGGGGCAAGGGGCACGAAACCTACCAGATCATTGGGACCCTCAAACATTCATTTGACGACAGGCTGGTGGTGAGGGAGTATTTTAAAAGACTATGTTCAGGACTGTAGCGACATTGGCTGAGGCTGCGGGAGGTGTGATACTTTCCGGGGACCCCGGACTGCAAGTCCGGGCGATTTCCACAGACACTCGGGAGATTGCGCCGGGAGACTGCTTCATTGCCCTTCCAGGAGAAAACCACGACGGTCACGCATTCGTTTCGGACGCCATCAGGAAGGGAGCGGGCGCGGTAATCGTATCTGAGCCCATCGCCGTTGCCCGGGATACTTCTGCAGCCGTCATCAGAGTAGACGACACCCTTTACGCGCTCGGCGAACTGGCGCGGCGACACCGCATGAAGTTCGACATCCCGGTAATCGCCGTTTCCGGCAGCAACGGCAAAACCAGCACGAAAGAGATGATCGCGGCCATTTTCAGCCGAACTCGGAACGTGCTGAAGAACAAGGGCAATTTCAATAACCTGATTGGCCTTCCGCTCACGCTGCTCGGCCTGAGCGAAAAGCACGGCG
Organism: Syntrophobacteraceae bacterium; assembly: GCA_052143075.1. Taxonomy (GTDB): domain Bacteria; phylum Desulfobacterota; class Syntrophobacteria; order Syntrophobacterales; family Syntrophobacteraceae; genus SbD1. The sequence goes on from JBKQTS010000192.1 coordinate 13,384, forward strand.
TCGCTGTCGTGGAAATGGGAATAAACGTTCCTGGAGAGATGGAGCGGTTGGCACAGATCGGATCGCCCACTGCCGCGATCATCACCAATATACACCCGGCCCATCTTGAAGGACTTGAATCGATCGAGCGCATCATGGAAGAGAAGGGAAAGCTCTGGAAATCGCTGGATTCGGAAGGCGTTGCCGTGGTCAACCTCGACGACCCGATGCTTTCGCATTTCTCCGAACGGATCAAAGCCCGAAAAATCACCTGCTCTCTCAGGAATGGCGCCGCCGATGTGTCCGTGTGCTCGAAGATCGTAGTTTCCGAAGCAAACACATCATTTCGAATAAACGCAGGGGGCTTCGAGATACCTGTCTCGCTTCCGGTTATGGGCGTCCACTATGCCCAAAATGCCCTTGCCGCAACCGCCGCCGCCCTGAGCACAGGGGCTTCAGCCGAGGAGGTCGGAGTCGGACTGTCCGGCTGCGAGCCGGTGCGTCAGCGCATGAATTGCCTCAAGCTCCGCAACGGCGGGGTCCTGGTGGACGATACCTACAACGCTAATCCCCGCTCGATGATTGCCGCCGTGGAAGCGGTCCTTTCCGCGAGCTCGGGCAGGCCTTTTGTGGCGGTACTTGGAGAGATGCGCGAACTCGGTCGGGACAGCCCCCGTCTTCATTTCGAGGTAGGCAGAAGAGTAGGCGCTGCAAAACCGGGCAGGCTGATCACGCTCGGGCCGTTGGGCATCGAGATACTCAAGGGAGCGCAAGCCGCCGGACTTGATGAATCCCTTTGCTTTCACGCAAGCGATCATGCCGAAGCAGCGGATTTTTTGCGGCGGGTTGTACCCGAGGGGGCGTGGATCCTGGTCAAAGGCTCCCGCGGGATGACGATGGAAAAAGTCGTCGAGGCAATGATTGAGAGATTGAGGAATTGAGGGATTGAGGGATTGAGGAATTGATCCGTGAATCCCTCGATTCGGAATTGCTCATCTTACAAAGATTTTCTCTCTGCACTCTGTCAATGAGCACTCCTCTGCGCCCTCTTTGCCTCTGCTTCGAAAAGGCTACGGCCTTTCTCTCCGTGCCCTGTCGATTACCAGCCCCTGCTAAGGAAAAGCTTGGTGGGCTGCGCTCCATCTCGCGAAGCGTAGAGATTGAGTTTGATTAGGCCTTTTGCCCACGGTTCTTTTCTCTGCGGCCTCTGCGGTGAGATTTTTTTGTCCGGTCTCTTTTCGAACTCAGGGAGGATAGACGCCAAATGAGAGCCATTTGAAATCGTCACGGAGGCGGTCGTCGACCTTTTGGCCGATCCGGCACATGAAAAGATTGTCGGCATCAAGGCAAATATTGGGTTCGTTGGTTTTACACTCGTTAAACCGAAAGGGTTGAAAAAGGCGGACCATCATTTTCCGGTATTGCGAAGCGGTCATTTTGGTCCCCTTCAAATCCCAGATCCAGGTGAAGCCCACAAAATATATGATTTTTTCCTCCACCCCGGGATGAGACACCATCCCCTTGACAAGAGCGCTTCCAACCCCCATTTGCCTCCAATCGCGGGTAACCTCTATCGCCTTGACCTCCATCATAACCCCGCGACCGAGCCTTTCCCACCGTTGTCCGGGTTCCGGACAGGCAAGAACCCCGAAACCAATGATGTTTTCTTTATCGCTTACCGCAAGGACCACATTTGTATCCCCTTCGGAAGCCCTTTTTATGAGACTTTCACTCCTTGTGTAGAGCGACCGGAAACCGGCGTGCAGGCCGAACTGCCGGTCGAAACTGAGCCGCCGGATCTCATCGGCAGAAGCAAAGGTGTATATGGATAACTCTCCCTTCGGGGTCTCAAGAGCGATCCGTTCAGTCACGTGCGAGATCCTTCCATTCTACCGCATCGGCGGCCGCGCGCGGGGCCCGCGCGGGCGAGAGCCAGGCGCAGGCGGTGGTTGGCCGGAGGCCGCCACCGCAGCGCCACACTAATCTCCAGGCTCTCCCTGGAGTTATTCTATTTGCAGGACATTCCATACACGGACACCCTTTGACGGTCAGGTTATCATCAATGGGCTCCGGTCCGAAAAGATTTTTTCGAATATTCAATTTTGCTTGACGAGCAGCCGGATAAAAGCTATCAAACAGCCACCTTGTAGCTAGTTTCCGTCCGGAAAGGGCGGTGGGACCGCCAGCCAGGATATCGACGCTCCGCACGTTCGGCAGGATCAGGGCAAGCTCGACGGTATCGGTGTAAGCCACCGCTAAAATCCCCCCTGTCCCTCTTTAGGAAAGGGGGAGTTCGATTTTCTTGCACCTTTCGGTGCGGCGCTGGGCAATCCGGAAATGGCGGGGCAACTGTACGCGCCAGGGCGAAAAATGCCTCCTTTCCGCACAGAAACCTCGCGGGGCGTGGAATTCGCACCGGAGTTTCCGAACTGAGACTGCCAGTGTCCTGAGTCAGAAGTCTGGACATAATTCAAGCCTGGGAATGTGGCCAACGCTTACGCACCCCGGCGAAAGCCTTTGTCCGGAAGTGAATGAAATTTATTAAAAATACTGGATCCCGGCCCCCGGACTGGACACTTCCGGGGCAGGCCCCGCCGGGATGACGGCCTGAGTACTCAGGAACTTATGCAGTGGATTTCTAACTCAGGACACTGGTTTTTCGGAAAAAATACTCAATAGTGTTAAGAAACACCTCCTTACTTCAAGCTCCCCGCTCCGATCCAGGTTGAACCCGTCCTTTTTCAAACTCCACGCTCCGCGAAGCAGGCGGAAGACCCCCGGTTTCGCCAGAAAACATCCAGTAGGCCATTGGAACTAAGTCAAGCAGGCATTTGTAGGAATAAAACTTCAAAGTTTTTTAATTCGGTTTTACAGCCGCCCGAACAGGAAGGAGTTGAGCAGATGGCTTGGGACGATCGGTTTGAGCACATGCGGGTTGAGGAATTGCAAAAATTCCAACTCGCCAAGCTTAAGGAAACCGTGGGCTGGGTTTACGAAGGAGTTCCATTTTACCGCAGGAAGCTAGACGAAGCGGGTGTCAGGGCTGATGACCTGAAGTCCCTGGATGATATCACTAAGCTTCCCTTTACGGTGAAAAACGATCTGAGGGACAACTATCCCTTCGGGCTTTGCGCCGCCCCCATGGATGAGGTGGTTCGCATACACTGTTCTTCCGGAACGACCGGCAAGCCCATTACCGGACCTTATACCGCCGAAGACGTGGAGCAGTGGACGGAGTGCGTCGCCAGGGCGCTCTGTGCGGCGACGGTGAAAAAGGAAGATATCGTTCAGATCGCTTATGGATATGGGCTTTTCACCGGCGGCCTTGGACTTCACCAGGGAGCAAGCCGCGTCGGATGCGCAATCGTCCCGACCAGTTCCGGAATGACCGAAAGGCAGATCATGCTGATGAAGGACTTCGGGACCACGGCCCTTTTCTGCACCCCGTCGTACGCTTTGACTATCGCCGAACTAGCCGAAGAGATGAAAATACCGATCAGGGGTCTGCCGCTGCGCGTGGGCGTTTTCGGGGCTGAGCCCTGGACGGTGGCAATGCGCGATGAAATAGACGAACGGATGGGAATCTCGGCCAGGGACATCTACGGGCTCACCGAACTTGGCGGCCCCGGAATGGCGTATGACTGTGACGAAAGAAACGGACTTCATATCAACGAAGACCATTTCCTGGTGGAAACCATCGATCCGGTCACACTCGAGCCGGTGCCATTCGGGAAAAGGGGCGAGATGGTGCTCACCGCCATACAGCGCCGCGCCATGCCCCTGCTGCGCTACCGCACCAAAGACATCACCACTCTTAGAAGGGAACCCTGTTCCTGCGGGCGCACCTTCGTCAAGATGGACAAGGTCACCGGACGCACCGACGACATGCTGATCATCAACGGCGTCAATATCTTTCCGTCCCAAATCGAAGCGCTGCTGTCCGACATCAAGGAAATAGAACTTCAATACCTGCTCGTCGTGCGTAAGAAAAAGCACCTCGATGAGCTCAACATCCGGGTCGAGGGCAAGAAGGAAGTGTTTGACGCCGGCCCCGGCAAGGTTGCGGAGGTTGAAAGAAAAATCGCCGACCATATCAAGGGGATGCTTGGCATCCATGTCGGCATGGAAATGGTCAAACCGAAGGCGCTCAAGCGAAGCGAAGGAAAAGCGGTGCGCGTTGTGGACGAAAGACCCAGGTAGCCCCGGGGGAAAAAAATCCACCGGGACATGGTCCGGACATGAAGAGAAAAGCAATTGCTGGACAGGATTTACAGGATTGAAAGATCTCCAATTCAGGAATTTAGGGATTTAGGGATTTAATTCCTCAATTCCTCAATTAAGTAATCCCTCAATCTGTTTTTAAGGAGGAAAAATTATGGGCGTTCGTAAGCTAGGCGTGGTAGGCGCGGGGGCGATGGGCGGCGGGATTGCGCACGTCGCGGCCATGAATGGTTACGAAGTGGTTTTGCGCGACATAGAACTATCTTATGTGGAAAAATCCATCAAAAATATGGACAAGTTCATGGCGCGCTCGGTCGAGAAGGGGAAAATGAGCGAGGAGCAGCGTCAGGCTGCTCTCAACCGTGTAAAAGGAACGATCGTTCTTGAAGATTTCGCCGATGCGGATTTTGTCATAGAAGCCGTAATCGAAGACCTCGACCTGAAAAAAGAGGTATTCAAGGCCTTGGACAAGATTTGCCGGCCGGAAGTCGTTTTGGCTACCAATACCTCCTCGATGTCGATTACCGCAATTGCCGCATCTACCAGCAGGCCCGACAAGGTTTGCGGGATGCACTTTTTCAACCCGGCTCAAATTATGCGCCTGGTGGAAGTGATAAGAGGGCTGCAGACATCCGATGAGACCGTCGCCGCTGCCAAATCCCTGGCGGAGTCTTTTGGCAAGAAGGCTATCGAAGTCAAGAAAGATTCTCCCGGCTTCGTGGTCAACCGGATCCTGATTCCCCAGTTTGTGGAGGCGGTCCGCGTGCTGCAGGAAGGAGTTGCCTCGGTAGAGGATATCGATACGGCCGTAAAGCTCGGATTGAACTACCCGATGGGTCCCTTCGAACTCATGGATTTCACGGGGATCGATATCGCCTACTTTGTCATGGAATATTTCGCCGACGAGTTTCGAGACGGCCATTACGGCGCGCCCCAAATCATGAAGCAGATGGTGCGGGCCGGAAGGTTGGGTAAAAAAACCGGGGGAGGTTTCTATTCCACATAAGTAAAGCCCGGGAGTTATTTTTCCCCATTTCAGATTTTTCCATCTCAGATAAAGAAAAGGATGAAACCAGCCATGAGATCCAGATCTTTTCGTTTCACCCTGATTATGGCGGCGCTGGCGGCATGCCTGTTTGGTGCTCAACCGGCGAATGCCGCAGAGCCTGTAATTATTGCCGTGCCTACGTCGCTTGGGTTCCTGGAGGGCAAGGAAGCCCTTAAGGCCGTCGAGATGGCCGTAGGGGAAATCAACGCAAAAGGCGGCATAACCGTGGGCGGGCAAAAAAGACCGTTCGAGGTATCCTCGATCGACATTCGCGACGCCGCTCCCGGCGTACCCGTACCTGAAGCCCTGCTCGGCATCGAGAAAGTCATACTGGAGAAAAAACCCGCAGCAATCCTGGTCGGCCCCTTCCGTTCCGAGGCATTGATCGCGGGGATGGATTTGATCTCCAAATACAAGGTCCCCACTATCGGGAGCATTGCCATGTCGCCTGCTTCGGAAAAGATGGTGAAGGAGCAGCCGGAGAAATACAAGTACGTATTCCGCGATTGCCTTAACGCAGTTTACCTGGTGAGGTATCTGGCGGGCACGATGGGGGCCATCAACAAGGAATTCGGCTTCACCAAGGTCTATGTAATGCACCAGGACGTGGCCTGGGCAAGGGCAACAGCCGATGCCCTCAAAAGCAACTATTTCGACAAGGCAGGCTGGGAAGTGCTGGAACAGGAAGCCTATCCCACCGGCGCTTCGGATTTTTCTTCCGGTCTGATGAAGGCCCGCTCAAAGGGCGCCCAGGTGATTTTGCCGATCTTCGATATGCCCCAGGGCGGGATTCTGGTCAAACAGTGGAAATCCATGAATGTCCCGGCCCTGATGGCGGGCTACATATCACCGCTGGGCGGCAGCGATGCCTGGAAAACGTTTGACGCAAAGATCGGCGGCGCTATGAACTGCATCTTCGAACTGGGCAGCGCCCTCAAGAGTGATAAAATCCCCGCATCAGTCGAGTTTTACAATGGATACAAGAAGGCCTTCGGCCATGAACTCCAGGCCGGGCACGGGCCGGCCCCTTCCTATGAAGCCGTCTACATCCTGGCGGAAGCCATCGAGCGCGCCGGCAGCCTGGACCCCGACGCTATCACTGCCGAACTGAAAAAAACGGACCGGATGGGCGCCATGGGCCGCGTCCGCTTTGATGAAGGAAACCAGGCCGTCTATGGCTTCGACCCAAAGGAAACAGCGGTCGCTGCGGTATTTCAATGGACCGGGGACGGCAAGAGGCGGATCGTATTTCCGGAGTCTTTGGCCGAGGGCAAAATAGAACTGCCCAAGGGCTTGAAACCGGTCAAATAAACAGCGTGGAGAGTTTTTAGTTAGTAGTTTTCAGTTTTTAGTAACTCAAAACCCGAAACTCAAAACTTAAAACTCCCTCGGTTGCCGGGGAGATCGGCTCGATGTTTGTTGGAACTGTTGTTTATGCCATTTTTAACAGCGCCATCCTCGCAGTGATGGCGATCGGGTTCAACCTGACCTTCGGAATCAGCGGAGTCGCCAATTTCGCTTACGGCGCCATGTATATTCTGTCGGCCTACTTGAGCTGGATGTTTCTCCATTTTCTGAACTTTCCCTACTGGCTGTCTATTTGCGTTTCCATATTTTCTACGATGGCGCTGGGGGCGCTAATGTACCGGTACGTACTGCTGCGGGTGCGCGGGCAGCCCCTTTCGGAGGTCATCGCCACCTTCGGGATCGGACTGGCGATCCTCGAGCTGTTTCAATACCTGGGCCTGGTTGGCTACGAGTACAGCCTTCCGGTGCTCATCGACAGGAGCATTATTTTCGGCAACATCGTTGTCGACATGCAGCGCATCCTGATCACGGCCGTGGCCATATTGCTCATGGCCGGCCTATGGGCTTTCACACACCACACCCGCATCGGCCTCGCATTCCGCGGCATTGCCCAGGACGAGCGCACGGCCCTCACATTCGGTATCGATTCGGACAGGATCGGCATGGTCAGTGTTTCCCTGGGCTGCGGGCTCGGGGCCCTCGCGGCTGCGGTCATCATCCCGCTCGGCAGCATATCGCCGAGCGATGGCTACGATGTTTTGATAAAGGTCCTGGCGGTCTGCATCATAGGCGGGCTCGGAAGCACCGGAGGGGTAATCGTGGCCAGTCTTTTCATCGGCTTTGCCGAGCGCCTGACGGATACCTACGTCAGCTCGAGCTGGACCATGATCGTGAGCCTGGCGGCGATACTTATCGTTTTGCTGGTGAAGCCTTCCGGCCTCTTCGGCCGGCAGAAGGAACTGGAAGAAAGGATCTGATTGTTGGAACGGCGCCTGGAACGAATAGATCGTGGCATCAAGGTTCGCTCTCAGGATGTTTTCGCCCTGAGTTCGTGGCGCGAAATGCTCTATGTGCTCTCGCCCCGGCTGGTTCCAGTCCTGGGTTTTCTTCTTTTGCCCCTTGTGCTGGGCAGCTATTGGCAGAAGGTGCTCCTGTCGGTTGCCGTATTCGCCCTGCTTGCGTTAAGCTGGGATATCCTGGCCCAGACCGGCATGATCTCGCTTGGCCAGGCGCTCTTCTTTGGCCTTGGCGCCTACTGCTCGGGAATCCTTAATCACGCACTCGGGTGTCCTCCGCTGCTCGCACTTCCAGTGGCAACAGTTCTGGGAGGGCTGATGGGTACGGCCGTCCTATTGCCTGTAGTCAGACTGCGGGGCGTTTACTTTTCCATGGTCACCCTGATAATCCCCCTTATGTTCGTTCGCATCATCGAAGCTACGAAAATTTTCGGCGGCACCGAAGGGCTGAGCGGCATCGCGCCTCTGCCGTCAAAATGGATCGAGCTCTATCTCATAGTGGCGGTGCTCCTGGCGGCGCTTTTCGGGTTCAGGCGCATGATGAACTCGGACTACGGACTCGTACTGAAGGCCATCAGGGATAATGACCGCTCCGTGACCAACGCCGGCATCAACATTTTCTGGTACAAGGCCCAGGCGCTCTTTATCGCCGGTTCGATCGGCGCGCTGGCCGGGGCATTTATGACCCACGTCTATATGTTCGTCGGCATGCCGGTGTTTGCACTGGATTACTCCATCCTTCCGATAGCCGCAGCGGTGGTGGGCGGCCCGGGGTCCCTGGCCGGGGCCGTGCTGGGCGCGTCTATCCTTGTGCCGCTCTCCGAGATTCTGCGGGGGGCCGGCGGGTTGCGCATCGTCTTCTACGGGTGTTTCCTGGTTGTGTTCATCGTGGCCTTGCCCGAAGGGATTTTCCATTACATCCAGCGCAAGTACCAGCAGTTTGAACGATGGGTGGAGGTTGAGTGATGGGAAGTGAAACCATCCTCAGGGTCAAGTCACTTTTTAAGAATTTCGGCGGAATCCAGGCCATAACGGACCTGAGCTTTGAGCTGGCCCAAGGCGAGTTGTTGGGCCTGATCGGGCCGAACGGTTCAGGAAAGACCACAGCCGTTAATCTGATAACCGGTTTTGTCAAACCATCAAGAGGAGAGATTGTCTACCGGGGCTGCAGCATAACGGGAATGGCGCCCTATAAGATAGTGCGGTTGGGGATTGCACGCACTTTTCAGATGGTGAAGCCCTTCTATCAGCTCCCGGCATACAAGAACATGATAATCCCGCTCTACTCGCCTCGAGTCAAACGGCTGGCCGGGGGCAGCTACGGCGATCTGGACGCGGTGGCCCTGGACTATCTGGAGGAAGTCGGTTTCGAGCGCGACTCTCACGTGGCTTACAAGAGCGCAAGCGTGCTGCCCCAAGGTTATCTCAAACGGTTGGAACTCGCGAAGGCCATTGCCCTCAAGCCCGACCTGATCATTCTCGATGAGCTGTTTTCCGGACTGAGCCTGACCGAAGTGGCGAGCATCATTCCGATAATCGAGAAGCTCCGCGCGGAGGGCAAAACCATAATCATGATCGAGCACCGCCTCAAAGAGCTGTTCCGGATCGCCGACCGGGTAGTGGTGCTCAATTACGGGCAGAAAATTGCGGACGGCCCGGCGGACCAGGCCATGCGGACCGCTGAAGTGCAGAAAGCATACCTGGGAGCGGAATATTGAGGGATTGAGGGATTGAGGGATTGAGGAATTGAGGAATTGGATGACGGTCAATAATGGAGAGCCGGCGGGAAACAACCCGGATGTTCTGCTTGAAGTGCGGGACCTGATGGTGTTTTTCGAAAACGCTCTTGCGATCAACGGGCTAAGCATGCAGGTGCATACCGGGGAAATCGTGGGGGTAATCGGTCCCAACAGCGCAGGCAAAACCACCCTGATGAACGCGCTCTCCGGGCTCATCATCGACATGAGAACCAAGGAGAAGCGCCGGGGCGGCGAGCGCATCACCATGTACGGCCGGATCTTTTTCAAGGGAGAGGACATTACGGAAAGCCCGCCCAGTGAACGCGTGAAAAAAGGCATCGTGCTCTCCCGTGAGCGGCACCCGATTTTTCCGGAGAGCGATGTTGTCGAAAATTTGAAGATCGCCGGCTATCTCAGGCCGCGATCGGAGGTCAAAGAGACTATCGCATATGTCTTTGAGCTGTTTCCTCATCTGGCCGGCGTGAAATCCAGAAAGGCAGGCTTCATGAGCGGGGGCGAGCAGCAGATGCTCGGCATTGGTATGGCGCTTGTTGCGCGGCCCGAGTTGTTGCTTCTGGATGAACCCCTTCTGGGCCTTAGCCCTCTGATACAACGCGCTCTGATGGAAGCCATCCTCGACCTGAAGCAGCGCTATAACATCACGGTCATATTGAGCGAGCAGTTCGCGCGGCCGGTCCTCCCGGTGATCGACCGGGGATATGTGGTCGAAAACGGTATGCTGGCCATGAGCGGCACCGGCCGCGAACTGATGGAAAACCCGGAGATTCAATCCGCCTATTTCGGGATTTGACCCGGCGGTTCGACAAAGCAGTCTTTTTTATTTGAAGACACCGGAGTTAGTGCAAAATCATGACGGACATAAGTGAGAGATCGATCTATTCGGTCTTTGCCGAAACGGCTGAAAGGCGAGGGGACCACACAGCGGTGGTCTATCTGGGCAGCCGGTATTCTTATACACGCGTCAAGGAGATGGCTGAAGCCTTTGCCTCATCTCTGGCCGGGCTCGGCGTGACCCCCGGCGCAAAAGTGATGCTCTATATCCCCAACGGCATACAATGGGTGGCGGCCTGGCTGGGCATCCAGCGCCTCGGCGCTATCCCCGTACCCATTACGCCGATCTACACCCCTCATGATATCATCTACATCGCAAACGACAGCGGCGCCGAAACCATCGTCTGCGCCGACACCAATTTCGGGTACGTGATGAACGCGCTGCCCGAAACAGGTTTGAGGCAGGTTATCTTCTCCAATATGGCGGACCTGCTGCCAGTGTGGAAGCGGGCCTTCGGTTATCTCTCCGACGTGGTGCCGAGGGGCAAAACGGTGCGCAACGGCAATACGCATTCGTTTGGCAGTCTTATATCCGGAGGCCGCAGAAATTCGCTTCCGGCATTGAATGAGCGCAAAGGCGGCGATACCGCCCAGATCCTGTACACGGGGGGAACGACCAGGTTTCCCAAGGGCGTGCCAATCTCGCACGTTCTTTTCCTTGTTTCGGCGGATGAGCAGATCCGGGGCAGCAGTCCTGTGATTGCCCCGCAGGAAAATGTCATCCTGGGAAACGCTCCACTGTTCCATATCATGGGTCAGACATGCGGCCTGGCAACCCTTTTTACGGGCGGGACCCTGGTTGTCCAGCCCACCGTCAATCTGGATGCAGCTTTCGATTCTATTCAGCGCTTCCGGGTCAGGAGCATGATCGGCGTGCCGGCGCTCTATCGGATGATCCTCGACCACTCCCGCCTGGATCACTACGACCTCAGTCCGCTTCAAGACTGCTTCTGCGGGGGCGACGCATTGCCGGTGGAAATAGGGCGGCGCTGGCAGGAAAAATTCGGCCGCTCGATCCGGCAAGGGTACGGGGCAACCGAAACCTGCGGCGGGGTGTGCATCTGTCCGGCAGGCGTTGAAAACCCTGCGAAAAGCGTGGGAAAAGTTCTGCCAAGCAAGAAGGTGAAGCTCGTTGACCCCTCGAGCCTGAAGGAGGTGGCGACGGGAGAGCCCGGGGAGCTGCTGGTCTGGTCCACCCACATGGTTAAGGCTTATCTGAACAAGCCGAAGGAAACGGAGGACTCATTCGTTCAAATCGACGGCAATACCTGGTACCGCACTGCGGACATTATGACCATGGATTCCGACGGCCATCTCTATTTCGTGGACCGCACGGTAGACACCATCAAGCATAAAGGCTACCGGATTTCCGCCTCGGAGGTCGAATCCGTTCTCCAGGAGCACCCGGCAGTCATGTCAACGTGCGTGGTAGGTGTGCCGGACAAAAACGTCGGTGAGCGGATCAAGGCCTACGTTGTGCTGAAGGAAGACATCAAAGGAATCACAGGCTACGACCTCATCAAGTGGTGCAGGACTACTCTGGTTTCATATAAGGTGCCGCACCATATAGAATTTCGGGACATGCTTCCCAAATCGAAAGTGGGCAAGCTCCTTCGCCGGGAGATTCGGGATCAGGAAAAGCGCCGGAAAGATGTATAATAATGCCTGAAGATGGCGTGGAGTTGGCTGAACAGCATCTTGCGAGTGATGAGGGTACTTTCTTAAATGGTTATTGACTAAGTTTCCGCTCGAAGCTATTAAATAGCTGTTACATAGCTAATTTCCGTTTGGGGTGGTGGGACCGCAGCCGGGATTGACGCAACCAGAAGCTCGGGACAAGTTCCCGGGGCTGTCTTTATGAGGAAACCGAGACTATGTTGACCAAAGCGTACATACCTTTCAGGGGCTATTACTCGACCCCGTTCTCACGGTGGCAGGGCAGTATGGCAACCCAGAACTCCATAACCCTTGCGGCGGATACATCGAAAAGATGGTTGGCCGGGAAGAACTGGGACCCGAAAATGTTCGACTACCTTTTTCTGGGTATCACTATCGGGCAGCCCAGATGGTTCTATGGAAGCCCCTGGGCCGCCGCTCTCATTGGCGCTCCGGGCATTCCCGGGATGACCATCAGCCAGGCGTGCACCACTTCAGCCACGTGCATTTACCAGGCCGCCATCGGCGTAGAGACGGGACTCTACCGCAATCCCTTCTGCCTGATGACGGACAGATGCTCAAACGGACCCCACACCATATGGCCCAATCCACAGGGCCCAGGGGGCGAAGTGGAATCGGAGAACTGGATGATGGACAACTTCGGTCACGATCCCTGGGCCTGCAATGCCATGATCGAGACTGCCGAGAATGTGGCAAAGGAGGCCGGACTTACGCGGGAGCAGGCCGATGAGGCAACCCTGCGGCGCTATGAGCAGTACCTGGCCGCCCTCGACGACGACGGGGATTTTCAAAAAAGGTACATGTTTCCGGTCGAGATCAGGATTTCCAAAAAAAAGACCGTCATGGTGGAAACTGACGAAGGAATAACGCCAACCAGCCGGGAAGGCCTGGCGGCCCTGAAGCCCGTAGTGCCCGGCGGCATTCACACTTTCGGCTCGCAAACCCATCCGGCGGACGGAAATTGCGCCTTAGTGGTAACTTCGAGGGAAAAAGCAACTGAGTTGAGCGTGGACCCATCGGTCGAGATTCGGGTGGTCTCATACGGCTTTTCCAGGGCAAAAAAGGGCTTCATGGCGATGGCGGTTGTCCCGGCAGTCAAAATGGCCCTTGACAAAGCAGGCATAGGGGTCGCCGATCTAAAGGCCATAAAGACCCATAATCCCTTCGTAACAAACGACCTCTATATGGCCCGGGAACTGGGCATCGATGTAATGGGCTTCAACAATTACGGGAGTTCTCTGATTTTCGGGCATCCGCAGGGTCCCACGGCGGGAAGGCTCATCATCGAAGGCATCGAGGAAGTGGCCAAACTGGGGGGCGGATATCTTCTGTGGGGAGGATGCGCGGCAGGGGACACGGGCGCCGCTCTTGTGATAAAAGTCGGTTAAGGACGCGGGAAGCGAGTAGCGGGAATTTTTTGCTCCTTGCCTCTTGCTCCTTGCCTCTTGCTCCTTGCTTCCTGCTCCTAGCTCCTTCGTCTTTCAGTTGCTTAAAACACTGGACCCCGGCCCCCGGACTAGACACTTCCGGGGCAGGCCTCGCCGGGGTGACGATCCATTGCAACATGTCATAACTTTGTTGACGTTGCAGCAGGCAGCCGATTTAGCTACCTTAATGTAAGAATTCTATCCACCTTCGATTTGACCATCATCTTAATTCAGGACCTGGCAACAGCAGCCGCAGCAGAGACAAATCCAGAGAGCATCTTTGGCGTTTGCGGGCTGCAGGACGAGACCGGCCTTATCGGCCCATTTGAGAATATCCAGGGTCTCCTGCAAGTCAATCTCCCGCCCCAGGCCGTTCTTTTTGAGATAATCCAACGCCGTGCCGAATCCTAAACAACTCTCCTCCCGCTTGTCACATCCCTTTCCCATCATGGTATGTTCGCGGCGGCAGATGCAGGGTCCAACCGAAAATTTCTTCTGGGCCCGGACCAGTTCCTCAGCCATCTCGTACGGCAGCACTTTAAGCTCCGGAGTCACACTGCGACCTACGGGAATGATGCGCATTTGAGGGACCTTCCAGCCTTGTTCGGTAAGGGCCGGAATATATTCATTCATATCCTTTATCAACTCTTTATCCAGATCGTTGACGTGGTACTCCCAGATCCCGACAACATATTGAGCCGCCATGTATCTTACGGGACCTGCTTCCCGCTCCTCTCTCAAAATAAGCCCCTTTTTCGCCATCTCCTCCAGGCGCTGAGCGGTCTCATCCCGAGGTAACCCGGCCCTGCGTGCAACGACCCGTGGTTCCTCGGTAAGCAGGGTAAGGTAAAGGGCAAGTTTTGCTTCCTCCGGGGTAAAGAGCCTCTTCAGGATACGAATTTCCACTCCACTCCCGGTGGGTGGAAAGCCGCCCGGAAGGTTGTCCAAATGCTTGGCCAGTCTTTTATAGATTTTCGTCAGTCGCCGTCAGGCAAGGTTTTAGTTTTGAGTCTCTCTATCGGCTTTGCACCCCAATACCAAGTATCCGGTGCATGAAGCTTTGGTGAAGTCCGATGGCCCCTTCCGGACAGAGTTCATGACAGCAGTAACAGCGGATACACTGTTTGTCGTCTATATGAGCAAGTTCCCGTTTTTTCTCGATAATTTCGATCGCGTTCACAGGGCATGAATCACGGCAAATCCCGCAGGCAATACATTTTTTCCTTATTACCTCAGGTGCTTGCGAAAGCCAGTCTTTGAAAAAGGGTTCCAACGGCTTTTGCCACCAGGTCAGAACCCCACCGAGACCTTCCATTGTTGCCGGAAGTCGATAATCAGAGACACGAACCTGTGAAATCTTCGCACCTACGATCTCGATTTCATCCAGACATGCAGGGGCAAGCCCGCGTTTTGCGGCCGCTATAAGCAGCGGGTTATGTTCTCGCCGAAGTCCGATGATCTCACATGCAACGATATCGAGGGCCAACGGGTTTGTCGATCCCAGCAGCAAACCGACCGGCCGGGGAATGCCGGAGGCGCCCGGTCCGTCTCCCTCCATGCCTGTGACGGCGTCCATAATGGACAGCCGGGGCGAGACATATTCGGCCAGATCGAGCAACATATCGGCAAAATGATCCTGGTCGCGAAGTTTGGCGTGATAACCCGGTTTAGTGAGCCCTGGTATGACTCCAAAATTATTCTTGACCGCCCCTGTAAAACTCATGAGCGTATGCGTTTTCAGCTTGCAGAGGTTGAGTACCGCATCAGCTTCTATCACCGGAGCAATCACGTCGAAGTGCTTAATCAATTTTCCTTCCAGGAAAGAAACAGGCCTGTAGTTCGTGTCAAAATTGAGTTCGGCCCCCGAGGCTTCGGCCGCATCGAACATTCCACATTCCCGATAGAGAGTATTTAGAATTTTTTCATTGTACTTGTACCCGGAGCCGGGGCTGTCCGCTATAACGGCGGACGCGCCCTCCTTCTTTACCATTCGTGCGATTGCGGCCACGACCCGAGGATGGGTGGTTATCGCCTGTTCAGGTTTGGCCGGCATGAGCAAGTTGGCTTTAAGCACAATCTTCTCATTCGGTTGGACGAACCGGCTCATACCGCCCATCATCGAGACCAGTTCATCCATCTTTTCATCTACCTGATTGTAGTCAGGGCAACTTACAATGTAGACCTGATTATTCATCAGAAACCTCCTCTCCTTTTTCACCACCGTGCTGGAGATCCCACGGGGGTGCGGGGTATCTTCATAGTGAAAAAATCTTTATAGTTAAAAAACTTTCTCCCGCTCTTTTGAGCTTTCGCAAACTGGCTCAAGCCCCATTACATATCTTCTCAGCCGTCGTTTCGGCCAGCTTCATCACGTCCTCATGACTTACGACTTCCCCCGGTTCTCTAACTCCGAGGGCACGAATGAGATGACTCTCAGAAAAGCCGCCGTAGACTTGGGTGAAGAATTGGAATTTCGGGTAGATATCTGCAAAGTTGTTTCGGTCCGGATTGCCCTGAGCGAGGATGAAGACCAGCTTCTTCCCCGGCGCAAGGCGAGATTTCCCGGGATTGGTCAGGAAGTCGGGCACCAGATATGAGAAGGTACGGTCCATGAATGTCTTTAGCTGCGAAGAGATATCCCCAAAATAGACCGGCGACGCCAGCACGAGAACATCGGTTTCACGAACGGCCTCCAGAACTTCTGCGAGATCGTCTTTCAGAGCGCATCTGTCGAGCTTGGTCTTGCATGCCATACATGCCTGGCATCCACGATACTGGAGATTGTTAAGAGTAAAAGTCTTCACTTCCGCACCCAGCCCTTCGGCGGTGTTGCAGAATCGATTTGCGATGGCGGCACTATTTCCTTTTTCTCTTGGGCTTCCGAGCAAGCAGACGATTTTCATTTCATTCTCCTATGTTGGTACGTGAGTTTTATCATTTCATAACTATCGAAATGAATCTTAAAATAAAAAGCCTGAAAGCAGGCTCAGCCTCTGCCTTTGTTCCCCTAGTTTCCATCCGGGGTTTCCGGATGGACACTGCCTAGCCGGGCAGGAGTTTAGTTACCTCTTCCCAGGTTTCGAGTACCGGCCGGGCGATCAGAAACTTTCCTTGACGCTCGGTGACAATCAGGCCGGCGTTGACCAATTCCTTCAGGTGGTGGGAGACCGTGGGCGCCCCGATCTTGAGATTGTCGACAATAGCGGAAACAACACAACATTCATTGGCATCGAAGCTTTTTTGTTCAGCCTTGACAATACTTAAATATATCTCCAGTCGATTGGGATGGGAGAGAGCCTTGAGAACTTTAGCGGCCTGTTTGATGTCCATATGAATCCTTCTACATTTCGATAACTGTCAAAATGATATAACGCCGGCCTTCGTCCGTCAAGCACTTTTTTTACGCAAGAAACTTAAAGATGTTTCCCACTCTCAAGATTTTTTCATTCTAAATATACCGCAAAGCGCCGGAAAGATGTATGATTGCTTTGGTCGATCATGAGCAAATCAGGCGTGCTTTCCTGCCCCCGAACGCGGAAAATAGAGTCGAAATAAATGCCGCTCGTCTTTCGTTTTCCGTGAAAAATTCAAGGGGCGAGGAGGCCTGCTATCCGGGTCCAGACAGAGTTTTGGGCAGTACATGTCCACCCTAACTTTAGAACTGAAATGAAAAAGGTACCGATTCAGAAAGCTGTTGGAATGATCCTGGGGCATGATGTTACGCGGATTGTGCCGGGAGAATTCAAGGGGAGAATGTTCAAGAAGGGCCATGTGATCGCGGCGGAAGATTTGGCGGCCTTCCTTGAGATCGGCAAGGAGCATGTCTTTGTCCTCGATCCGGGAAAGGGCTTTATTCATGAGAATGAGGCCGCACTGAGGCTGGCCGGGGTTGCCGCCGGCCAGGGCATTGAGCTTTCCGAACCCTATGAAGGCAAGGTAACGCTTTCTGCCGGTGCGAAAGGGCTTTTGAAAGTCAATACTACTGCATTGTATGCGGTGAATTCCATAGACGAGATCGTATTTTCGACCCTTCATACCAATCAAACAGTCGATGCAGGGCGAGCGGTCGCTGGAACGCGGGTTATTCCCCTCGCCATTGAAGAGGGTAAAATCCGAAGGGCGGAACAAATCTGCACGGAAAACCACCCTATCGTAGAAGTTAAACCCTTTCGATCCCTGAAGGTGGGCATTGTTACGACGGGCAACGAGATTTGGCACGGACGCATCGAGGATAAATTCGGCCCGATCGTAAGGGCTAAATTTGCCGATCTGGGGAGTCAAGTGATTGGGCAGGAGCTTGTGTCCGACGATGTCGGCCTGACGGTAAGAGCAATCCGCAGTTTTCTGGAGCAGGGCGCCGAGATGATTGCGGTGACGGGAGGCATGTCCGTCGACCCCGACGATCAGACGCCGCACAGCATACGGGCGGCGGGAGGCAAGGTCGTCACGTATGGCGTCCCCGTTCTGCCCGGAGCAATGTTCATGCTGGCCTACATCGAACAGGTGCCCGTTCTGGGACTTCCCGGATGTGTGATGTTCCATAAAGCGAGCATTTTCGATCTGATTGTGCCTCGTCTTCTGGCCGGTGAGGAGGTAACCCGCGAAGACATTATTGCGATGGGACATGGCGGGTTTTGTTCCCATTGTCCGGATTGCAGGTACCCGGTCTGCGGTTTCGGGAAGTGAAGAGTTTGCATGGAATTGTTGATTTGACTTTGCCCCTCCTATTATCTTGTGCGATTATCCTCTTCCAAAGTACGTTCACGTGATTTAGATTAAGAAAGCGCCGCTTTATGCGGTTTTTATTTGCCCTGGTGAGGATCGTATTATTGAGTACCCTGGCGCCGCCCCGACAAAAGCGTTTTGAAAATGAAAAACCGAAACTGCAGGGATGCTTCTCGGCGCCGGCTGAGAAATGCTTCGAACGTGAGCCCCACCCCACTACGGATTCCGGTCCCGCTGCCCCTGAGGGACGCCTGGTCTCGCTGGACGCCTTTCGCGGCTTTACAATCGCCCTGATGATACTGGTGAACAGCCCGGGGGACCCCGGGACAGTCTATGCACCTCTGAGTCATGTGATCTGGAATGGATGGACTTTTGCCGACACTGTTTTTCCATCCTTTCTTTTCATAGTTGGAGTTTCGCTCGTCTTTTCAATTGCAAAGCAAGCAGAAAGAGGCATATCACATTCGGCATTTACTGTCCGGCTCCTGAGACGAACTATTATTCTGTTCGCGCTTGGGCTTTTTATTAACAGCTTCCCGTCATTTCAGCTCTCAAACATTCGCATACCCGGAGTTCTGCAAAGAATCGCCGTCTGCTATTTTATTACTTCGCTGATTGTGCTGAAAGCCGGCTTGAGAGGCCGCATCTTATGGCTTATCGGCCTGCTTGCCTCCTACTGGCTTATGATGCGGTTCGTACCAGTGCCGGGGATCGGCGCCGGGGTGCTCGAGCCGGGGAAAAATTTTGCCGCCTGGGTCGATTCGCTTTTTCTGAGCGGGCACATGTGGTCATATTATGATGGTACATGGGACCCCGAAGGGATTGTGAGCACAATTCCCGCAGTCGCCACTACTCTTTTCGGAGTACTCACGGCACAATGGCTCAGTTCTTCTTTTCCCAGGTACAGAAAAGTTGCCGGAGTGGTATGCGCCGGCCTTGTTCTGCTCATCGCCGGTAACATGCTCGATCACTGGCTGCCGATAAACAAGAGCATCTGGACGAGCACCTTCACCATATTCATGGCTGGGATGGCTCTTGTAAGCCTGGCATTCTTTTACTGGTTGATCGATATCGCAGATTTTTCCCGATGGACTAAACCGTTCATTATACTCGGACTGAATCCTATCACCGTATATGTGCTGTCGGAAGTCTTCGATAACACACTCAGGTCCGTGAATCTGCCCGTGGCCCTGGCGCAAGATATAGACTGCCAATCATTCGTGTTCCAAAACTTGTGTACCCCTATTGTACAATCGGAAACCGCTTCTTTGCTCTACGCACTCATGACTCTCCTGTTTATGTATCTCATCGCATGGATTATGTGGCGAAAGAGGATTTTTATAAAGATCTAGCCCTGTGGAAGTCCACAAGGTGTTTGATTTCGCCTGAGATCATGCACTACCTGGAGTATTCAGACCACATTACGCCAGTCTCATGCACGCAGTTGTTCGGGGGCGCTTACGCCCAGGTCAGCCGCAAGTTCGCTGGAACTGCGAACCTTGAATAGCGGAGAGAGTGGATTACGGCGGTAGATGTTTACTGTCAGGTTATGGATTTCTTCCGACCAACTGGCTGAACAGTCTTCCAGCAAGACGGCCTGAAAATCGTGGCAGAGGGCGTCCATAACGGTGGTAAGGACGCAGAAGTTTGTTGCAATGCCCGCCACCGCGCAGAGTGTAACCTTATCTTTTTTCAGCCTCTGAGCCAGGTCCGTGCCAAAAAAGGCAGAGAACCTCGGTTTTGGCAGCCACAGGTCCTCGGGCTTCCTCTCAAGGTCCTCGATAACTTCAGCCCCTTGGGTTCCAGCCAGGGAGTGGGGCTTCATTTGACCTGTAAAAATAAAATCTTCTTTTCGAAATGCGTCCGTCGAGAAAACTATGGGCCACTTTTCCTTCCTGAAGACATCGATCAGGTTGTTTATCGGACCAATAATCGTTCGAGCGAAGGGGGTAATGTAAAGGTTTTTCCCTTCGTCGAAATTATCCTTGACCATATCTATGATCAGGAGCGCGGGCCTTTGCCTGTCCATCGTATATCCTTGAAGATTAATGAATTTTAGGAATTTAGGGATTTAGAAATTCAATTCCTCAATTCCTCAATTGGCCAATTCCTTAATTCGCTTATTGGTTTTTCCAGACGGGCTTACGTTTTTCTTCAAAGCTCCGTATTCCCTCCATGGTGTCTTCCGTCTTCATGAGCGAGTTGAGGAAATAGTCGTTTGCTTTTTTGGCAGCTTCCCTGAATTCACACCCTTTGGTCATCTTTACCGCGCGCTTGTTCATGCGGATAATCAGCGGGCTGCTGCCGCAGATATCTTCAACCAGGCTGTCGAGCTTTTGACTGAAGTTTTCCTCATCGGCAACGTGGCTTACAAACCCCAGGTTCAAGGCTTCCTGTGCAGTGTAAATTCTGCCGGTAGTGCATATTTCAATGGCCTTGGCGGTCCCAACCAGCTCCGGAAGCCGCACCACAGCATACGGCGGGAAAAAGCCCAGCTTGATTTCCGGCTGGCCGAACCTGGCGTTTGACGAAGCGACCACGATGTCACAAGCTATGGCAAGCTCCATGCCCCCTCCCAGGCAGGCGCCATGAACCGCTGCAATGGCGGGTACGTCCAACCGATGGATCAGCTCAAGCATGCGGTCAAAAACGGCTATCATTCCGGGGGCCATCTCCGGCTTGTGATCGCCCACTTCAACTCCGGCACACCAGCTCTTGCCCTCACCGAGGAACACCAGGCATTTGAGTTCGTCGTCCGAGCCCAGCGCTTCGAGCAGGGAATTGATCTCGTTCATCATATCGATGTTCATCACGTTATGCTTTGGACGCACCAAAGTAACGTACGCCACACCATTTGTTTTTTCAAACTTGAGATACTTGAGCTCGGACATGTCGGTTCTCCTGTTCGTTCGGTAATCATTCACCGCAAAGACGCAAAGGCTATTCACCGCAGAGACGGGGCATGGTCCGGATAGGGAGAGGTCACAGAGGAAGGCGATTGAACAAACGGACAAAACTAAAAGCCAGGTCCCAGTTTGCTTGCGCTTTTTCCTGCATGCCTGTTTTCATTTCTCTGTGCTCTCTTCTTGTCCGGACCATTTCCCGTCTCTGTGGTGAGATTTTTTTGTTTCCGGTGAGAATTTTTGTCCGTGCGCCCAAGCGGCTAAAGGGCGCCCGTCTTTCAGATATATTGCCCTCCATTCTGGAGATGTTTACCCCAACCCATCTCACCAGGACTACTTTTTGCTTGGTCCTGGATGAGTTAAGAGCTATAATACAGCTATAATGTATTTAGTCAAGATCAACTTTCGTCGCGAGCGGCGGGGCTGCCCACGATAGGCGACAGTGACTGCCGGGCGCCCGAACAGGCCGGCAGGACTTGCACTGTTTTCGGCAAACCGTTGCGCAGCATGGAAGAACTTACAGGAGAAATCCGAAATGGAAACCGCCGTGGTGAAGCCGGTCAATACCGATCGTTCGCCCAGGGACAAGGCCGAAGCCGCCCTCCGTAAGGTTAAATTTGAAGTCTTCGGCGAAGAGATGCTCGAAAAGCAGGTCAAACCCAGTGGCAACAGCGGCAGGGTTTACCTGCCTCCGGACTGGGTCGGCTGCCGGGTAAAAGTGATAAGAATAGGATGAGGCGAGATACGGCACGGGTGGAGCAGGGAGCAAAAGCTTCCCGCTTCCCTTTTCCACAGGCTAATGGTACCCTGAAGTCGTGCACTAAATGAGATCCATTGACGGCAATTGATGCTCCGAAGCTGTCAATGAGGCAGGTAAAAGAGTCGATGGAAAGAAATACAACCGCCGGAGACACCCCGGTCGAAAAAACGCTCGATCCGGAAAACGTTCCCGAGGCTGCCCACAAGATGGTCAAGTTCGAAGTCTTCGGCGAAGAGATGCTTGAGAAACAGGTCAAGCTCAGCGGAAACAGCGGCAGGATTTACCTGCCTCCGGATTGGGTCGGCCATCGAGTGAAAGTAATACGAATAGATTGAAATCCCAGGGGGAAAACACGGGGAAGATATGGATCCAGATGACAGAATCGCAAGCATCAGGCCGATGAGTTCGGAAGATTCCGAGGAAATATCCAATATCTACAGTGAGATTACGAAAACACCCGTCGAGGCCGATTTCGCCACACTGATTCAGGCACACGCTCAAGGCAAGGATTCCGCCTGCTTCGTTGCGGAATTGGACGACAGGGTCATAGGGTTCATGATCAGCTATATTCTGACGCTGGGCTTCGGGATAGAAAAGAGCGCGTGGATCGCGACCATGGGCGTGCACCCCAGGTACATGGGCCAGGGAATAGGCGCGCGCCTGGCCGCTGAAATCTTTAAAACCTACGAAGCACAGGGGATTACACGCGTTTATACCTCCGTAAGGTGGGATTCCACGGACTTGCTCTCCTTTTTCAGGACCCTGGACTTCGAGAGAAGCGATTTCATCAACCTGACAAAAAAGATTGGTTAGGAGGCGCCAGGATCTCGACGCTATCCCCGATCTGTCCGTGGCCAGAGGCGGGTGGCCGTAACTATTTATCCCCCCGTAACACCCTCTTTAAAATCTTGCCTGTGGGACTTTTGGGCAGTTGGTCGGAAAAGATTACCTTTCTGGGCACCTTATAGACAGCCATATTGGATCTGCAAAACTCGATTATATCCTCTTCGGTAGCTGACATGCCGTCCTTTAAAATAATACTGGCGCAGACCGTTTCACCTCTGATCGGATCGGAAACTCCATAGACCGCCGTCTCCTTAATCGCGGGATACTGATAAAGGACTTGTTCCACCTCACTGGGATAGACATTGAACCCCGCCGCTATGATCATGTCCTTTAGGCGGTCTTCGATAAAGAAATATCCCTCGTCGTCCATTCTCCCGATATCGCCGGAGCGAAGCCATCCGTTGGGGAAAAATGCCTGTTCCGTAGCCTCGGGTTTTCCCCAGTAGCCCTTCATCACATTCGGCCCCCTGATGACTATTTCACCCTTCTCTCCAAGGGGCAAGTCATTGCCCTCAAAGTCCACAATTTTCACGTCGACATTTTCAATCGGTGTTCCCACACTACCGTGTTTATGTCTAAAGCTGTGATTGTAGGTGGCAAAGGGTGAGGACTCGGTCAGTCCGTATCCCTCATGGGTCCACATGCCGAATTTTTCATGCCACTGGAGGGCCGTTGCCTTCGGCATGATCGCGGCGGCCGTAAAGCAGTAGCGCAAGCTCGACAGATCATATTTGGACGTGTCCATATTGATATAGTGGATATAAACGGTCGGCACGGCAAAGATCATCGTTACGCGGTGGCGAGCCATGACATCGAGCACTGGCTCCGGTTCGAAACGGCGGCACAGGACAAGTGCAGCGCACTTGTTATACGCCGCGTTCATGATGTAATTCTGGCCAAAGCAGTGGAAAAGAGGCAGAAACAGCAGCAAACGATCTTGGGGATTATATCCGGAGCAATTGCCTGCAGAGGCGGAATTGGAAACTATGTTCATTTGAGTCAGAGTGGCGCCCTTCGGGAAACCGGTGGTGCCCGACGTGTAAAGAATCGCTGCCGGATCGTCGGGATGCAGGTCGAGGCAGTGGCAATCCGACGCTCCTTTGGCCATCAGCCCGCTCATATCCAGATCTTTTCCAGCGTCGCCTTCGGCAATTATTATGTATTTCAA
The DNA here is from genome assembly GCA_052143075.1 of Syntrophobacteraceae bacterium. Taxonomy (GTDB): domain Bacteria; phylum Desulfobacterota; class Syntrophobacteria; order Syntrophobacterales; family Syntrophobacteraceae; genus SbD1. The sequence continues at coordinate 37,053 of JBKQTS010000192.1, forward strand.
GCTCGGCAATTCCTCTGTTGGGACCTGTTCTCGCAGCTCGGAAGTCGTGAAAAGCACCTTGCACTCCGCATCATTGAGAATGTACTTTGTCTCCCTTTGCTTCGACATGGAATTGACGGAAACGGCAATAGCTCCCAGCTTCTGGACGGCAAAGTAACCGACCACAAAAGCCGGGATATTGGGCAGAAAAAAAGCCGCCCTGTCCCCTTTTTCAAACCCGAGGGCTTTAAGCGCGTTGGCAAGACGATTCACCTGCTCATTTAGTTCTTTAAAGGTGTAGGCTTTGTCTTCGAATATCAATGCAGGTTTATCCGGAAAATAGAGACTTGCCTGCTCCACATTCCTGGCAACATTCATATTAAACCCCATTTGTTGATTGTTAGTGCATCAATCTGACCAGCAACGAATCTCGAAGGGCATTCGGGGTTCGTCTCACACCGTTTTATCTTAATTTCCCTCGCAGAGCGCCGGCGATATCCGCTCAGCTTTGCTTTGCCTCAGCGTCTCTGTTCGAAAAGACTTGGTGGGCTGCGCTTCGCCCTCACAAAGCGCCCTCACAAAAGATCGGGCGCGAACTTGAAGCGTCAAAGGCGCTTCCACTATGTCCAGCGCGAACCCGAAACGCAGTGAGGGTTCCGGGCGCGGACTTGACGCATTGCCTGGGATGATGCGTCAAGCGGGGACCCGATACGAAGTGAGGGTCCGCT
>JBKQTS010000193.1:0-8116 GCA_052143075.1 Syntrophobacteraceae bacterium
GCCTCCGACGAGTCACGGTTGGACCCATTCTCGGCGGCTCATGCAGCCTCGGTCCTAAGGAGTTGTGAATTAAAAGCAAAGGGCAGATAAAATAAAGGTTGCATCCGTCATCCATATCAGGGTGGGCACAGTTCAACCGTGCCCACCATCCAGGAAGTTGAAAGGTGGGCGCGACAAAACCGTGCCCACCCTGCAAAATAGGATCTTCGGTTGTTATCCGGCATCGAGGGAAATCTGTAAGTGCCGGGAGGATAGCATCAGTCCAAATTTAAATTAAAAACATAAATTTGAGTCAAATATCCTGGCCGCACAATAAACCCACCGGAAATTCTCATCTAACGATACATCCGGGGCATACTAAGGCACGATCAGGCACAATGTTTGCTATCAGCTTCATGGGCTTGTTCGAAATTCCGATATGTTGTACAAGAAATCTCCCATGGCGGCACTGAACGGAAACCAATCGAGTGAAGCTCTTTTTTTCAGGACATGCCCGGGAGGATTACCTTTATTGGCTGTGCACTGACGAAAAATGCGTGGTTGCACTAATAAGCCCTTAAGGGAGATACACGGTAGACGGTTTGAGGGGACCGGTAAGCTTGAAGCACTGAAATTAGAGTTCACAGGAGGGGGAAATGAAAGAAAGCAGCAAGGCTTTAGGAGCGGTATTCTTCGTGGCGGTCACACTGGTTTCCGTGCGGCTTGGGCCCAGCAGTTTCCGGAAGAGTTGTACAAGGAGACCGAAGCGGCTTGCGTTGCTTCGGGTTCAACCAAAGCCACACCTCAGATGATCGTCGGTAAGGTTGACGAAGCCTGCGCACTTCTGGAAAAAGAAGGGAAAGCGGCTTTGCCCAAGTTCCTGGGAAAAGACAGCCCGTTTATATTTGCCGGCACCTACATTTCCATTCATGATATGGAAGATCTCGTGCTCATGCACCCCGTCAAGGCCAAAATGAACGGACAGAGTCTCGTCGATTTAAAGGATACAAACGGGAAATTCGTTTATGTGTCAATGGACAAGGTCGCCAAAGAGAAAGGGGCTGGATGGGTGGATTATATGTGGCCCAAACCGGGAGAGAAAACCCCGTCTCCTAAGGTCACCTATGTGAAACTGTGCAGGATTGACGGGACCGAAGTGGTCCTGGCCTGTGGCGCAAACGATATGTCGGAAGCGGAGATACGTGACCTGGTCAAGTAACCGGTCAAAAGAGCGTGGCGGTTATCAGCTCTTGTGCATCTTTGAATTTTCCGCCGTTCATGCTAATGAATACTGCCCGCGGCTGTATTTTCGGTGAATTATCGGTAAAGGCCGTTCCGAAAGCATCGGCGGGTGCAATCGCGGAAAGCCGTGAAACTGATAAGCCATTCATGGAATAAGAAGGTGAGACAGCCCGGGAATCCTGGATCGGTGCAGCGACAGACATCGCGCTCGGCATTTTCCATCTCGAGATGAATATCGGGCTGAGGTTGGCATATGGGCATTGCTATTAATAACAAAAACTTATCACGCTACAAAGTTTTAATATTTTATCTGATTCTCTTATTCATTGTTGCAGGTGCGGGATGGTTTGCAACGAGATATTTGGGTGGTAAGGCGCGGCAGGAAATACTCCAATTCAACGAATCCACGATATTAATACAATCTTCCCATTTTACCGGTGAGTTTGAGCATATAGAAAGAGCGGTCAGTGTGCTCTCAGGGTCTCCCATGATTGCACCTGCGCTCCTTTCACACAAGAATGAGGATATCGCTAATGCGAACTCGGCTTTAGACAGGTACAATTCAGGATTGGATAATTCTGTAAGTTATCTGATAGATAGCAACGGACTTACTATTGCTTCCTCCAACCGTAATACTCCGGATAGCTTTGTAGGCCAATCCTATCAATTCCGTCCCTACTTCATTCAAGCAAAAAAAGGTATTCCAGGCCGATATTTTGCTCTCGGCGTCACTTCCTTACGGAGAGGTTTCTATGCAAGTTATCCCGTTAAGGACAGCAAAGGCCATATTATTGGTGTTGTCGTTATTAAAAAGGACCTCGACGAAAGAGAAGCCGATCTGAGCGGGTATCCCTATTTTTTTCTTGTCGATCCAAATGGCATTATCTTTCTCGCCAGCAGGAAGGAGATGACCTTTAAAAGCCTATGGCCGATAAGCCGGGAAACCAGGCTTGCCCTGCTTGAATCGGGACAGTTCGGTGAAAGAGAGTTCGAGCCTGTCCTGACCCGGGAAGTTGTGGACGGGAAGGAAATTTATTTTGACGGAAAGAATTATCTTGCTTCACGCAAGGTCATTAATCCTGAAGGATGGTCAATTGTAATAATGACATCGATGGAAAGAATTTTCTTATACAAGTTGGTCGGCGTGATTATAACAATGTGGATATGCACCCTTATAGTAGTACCGATGCTGATTAATTACCGGACATCAAAATCCGCAGAAATGGTGCGTGCGAGTGAAACTCGTTACCGTGATCTCTTTGACAACACCAGCAGCGGTGTTGCGATCTATGAAGTAAAAGACGGCGGCAAAGATTTCATTTTTAAGGATTTCAATAAAGCCGGTGAACGAATAGACGGCACCCGCAAAGAGGACATTATTGGGAAAAGCATCCATGAGGTGCGGCCCGGCGTCAATGAATTCGGACTCCTGGATGTATTGGAGCGGGTCTGGAGAACGGGCATTCCCGAACATCATGCGGCATCATTTTACCATGATCAAAAGATTTCGTTATGGTACGAGAACTTCGTCTACAAACTCCCTACCGGCGAAATGGTCGTCGTATACGACGACGTTACCGACCGCATGCGGGCAGAAGAGGCCCTGCGTGAGAGCGAGGAAAAATATCGCCGGATCGTTGAAACGGCCAATGAAGGCATCTGGGTGGCGGATGGGGATTTCCTTGCCACGTATGTGAATCAAAAAATGGCTGACATGCTAGGCTATCTCCCTCAAGAGATCATTGGCAAGCCGCTGGGCCATTTTATGTTTCCCGAAGACCTGGCTGATTACCAAGAAAAGAAGTCACATCGCATCCAGGGGCAGAGTGAGACTTACGAACGTCGTTTTCGCCGTAGCGACGGCAGAGAATGTTGGACGCATGTTTCTGCCACAACGATTAAAACCGAAGATGGCAGGTTTATGGGATCTTTTGCGATGTTAACCGACATCACAGAGCGAAAGCTGGCCGAGGAGGCGCTGCAAAATTCCCATTCACTATTGGCTGCGACGCTCGAATCCACGGCGGATGGCATTCTGGTCGTGGATAGCGCCGGCAAGGTGATCAGCTTTAACCGGAATTTTCTGGAACTGTGGCGGATTCCCGAGACCCTGATCGAAACGAGGGATGACGAGAAGTTGCTGCAGTTTGTCCTTGATCAGCTCTTGTATCCCGATGCGTTTCTGGACAAGGTCCGGGCGCTTTACCAGACGGCTGATGCGAGTTCCAGCGACGAGTTGGTCTTCAAGGACGGTCGTATATTCGAACATTATTCCCAGCCTCAGCGCATTAACGATACTGTTGTGGGGCTGGTGTGGAGTTTTCGTGACATCACCGGGCGTAAGCGGGCCGAGGAAGAACGAAGGACGCTGGAAGACCGTTTGCAGCGTGCGGAAAAGATGGAGGCTCTGGGTACTTTGGCTGGTGGGGTCGCTCACGACCTCAACAATGTTCTGGGTATTGTCGTGGGCTATTCTGAACTGCTTGCAAATGATGCGCGTGAGTCAAGTTCGGCAAGATCGAGAGCCAATGAGATTCTGAAGGGCGGACAGAGGGCAGCCGCGATTGTTCAGGATCTTTTGACCCTGGCGAGGAGGGGGGTCTCCAACAGAAAAGTGTTGAATTTGAATAACATTGTCCTGGAATGCCGGAACTCCCCCGAGTTCGCCGGGGTCTCTTCCTATCATCCCAACACCCGGATCGAGACCGATTTGGAAGAGCACCTTCTTAACATATCGGGTTCTGCCGTTCATCTCGGCAAATCGCTGATGAATCTGGTGTCCAATGCCGCTGAAGCCATGCCTGAGGGTGGCGCTATCACTATTAGAACCAGGAACCGGTATCTGGATAAACCCGTTTCCGGATACGATGAGGTCCGGGAGGGGGACTATGTCGTTCTGTCCGTATCGGACACGGGAGAGGGGATACCGACCGGCGACCTGAAGCGCATATTCGAGCCTTTCTATACAAAAAAAGTGATGGGCCGCAGCGGGACCGGTCTGGGACTGGCAGTGGTTTGGGGTACGGTCAAGGATCATCTGGGATATATCAATGTGGAAAGTCAGGAAGGCAAAGGGACCGTTTTCACCCTTTATTTTCCTGTGACAAGAGGGGAAATATCCAGCGAGAAGGTTTCCATATCCGCTGCCGAATACATGGGCAAAGGTGAATCCATCCTTGTTGTGGATGACGTTAAAGAGCAGCGGGAGCTCGCCGGCGCGATGCTCGAGAAGCTGAATTACTCCGTCGTAAGTGTTTCCAGCGGTGAAGAAGCGGTGGAGTATCTCAAGCAAAAAGCGGTTGATCTGGTCGTTTTAGATATGATCATGGACCCCGGTATGGATGGTCTCGACACTTACGCCAAAATACTTGAAATCCATGCGCATCAGAGGGCTATCATCGTCAGTGGTTTTTCCGAGACGGCACGGGTGAGTAAGGCTCAGGCATTGGGTGCGGGGACCTACGTGAAAAAACCCTATTTGTTGGAGAAACTGGGATTGGCTGTCAGAAAGGAACTCGACCGGCCCGCATGAACTGCAATCAAGTCACATACCTCCGGCAAAGCCGGAGGTATGGAAAACCGTGGACCGCTCAAAGCGGTTGTAGGCGCTTGTTCGCTTCCAGGACTTCAGCAGGGTGGATGGCTGAGGCGCCACCGTCATTCCGGCATGTTTCTGACCGGAATCCAGTCTAATTCCTGTGTCGTTTCTGATTCCTGACATGTCCAATCCCGCGAGGCGCGGGACTGGATCCCGGGCCAAAGACACCGCCGGGATGACGACTCGACTCCCGGAAATGTCAAACTCCGCAAGTCCTCCGGCAGAACCGGAGGTTTACCTGTTAATTAACTAGGGCTTTGAATCTCCCCTGTTCCGCTTGACAGGAGGTTCTGCCGAGATAAGAGTATCTTATGAAAGGAGAAAAACCATGGCAAACCCATTCGTGCATGTTGAGTTGCATACTCACGACCCCGAGAAGGCAAAGAAGTTCTACGCGGAATTGTTTGACTGGAAGCTCGATAATGTGCCGGACATGGACTACACCATCATCAATGTCGGAGAAGGGACGGGGGGAGGCATGATGAAGATAGTTCATACCTTTTTGACTATCTGCGCCTCCGTTTGTCACAGGTAAATTAGAAAAGGTTGCCTTGCCGGCCAGTCCTCCATATCAGAGGGAGAGCCGAAGTCGCGTTGACAAATTGTCTGCGCGATTCTTTCCATGTAGTAGAATTCCCATACCACTTTTCCGCAAACGTTTCGCACTCCTGACGCTAAGTACACACTACAACGACATTTAATGCTTGACTAATAATAGAAACCCAATATCCTGCCCCTCAACGTCCCTTACGACAGGAGGAGCAGATTATGTTGCCACAGTGTCGATGTCTGGATGAGCCATACCCGGTTCCGCAGTTTTCCCTAGTAGAACAAGACGTGGAGGCATTTGCGCCTCAACTACGAGAGTTCCTTACCCAATTTGATGAGTGCTTCTCAAGGAGCGAGCCGCGTGAGAATCTCCACCGATACCTCGTCGGCCAATTCAGTCAGATTGAGAGGAAGTCCATTGAACCCATGGCCCTGCGGGTTGAGGGGAGTGAAGTCCGTTCCATGCAGCGATTCATAAGTGACGTAGTCTGGGATGAATATGAGCTCATCAAGAAACATCATGTCCTCGTGAGTGATGATATGGGCGACCCTGCTGGCGTCCTAATCTTCGACGAATCAGGATGTGTCAAGAAAGGGGAAGACTCTGCCGGTGTTGCCAGCCAGTATTGTGGATCTATTGGCAAGGTGGAAAACTGCCAAGTTGGCGTCTTCGCCGCATACGCTTCTCCCCAGGGGTACGCACTGCTCGACACGGAGCTCTACGTACCGGAAACGTGGTTCGAGGAGAGCCGCAAAGATAAGAGAAAAAAATGCCTATTCCCAGAGGAATTGACTTTCAAGACAAAACCCCAGCTTGCCGTAGAAATGTTGGAGCGGATCGACAAAAGCAACGCCCTGTCGTTCAAGTATGTGGTTGCAGACTCCGTTTACGGAGCAAATCCCGGCTTTATCGCTGCTGTCGAACAGCGAATTGGTCTGACCTACTTCGTTTCCGTCCCGGGCGACACACTATGTTGGATGCGTCAACCGCCCGTTCATGAAAGGAGCTATAGACACAAGGGGCAGCTCAAGACAAAAAGGTATGTCCCGCCCGACGAGAAGAAGCCGATAAAATTCTCGGATTTTGCAAAGAGTTTGCATGACGTTTTTTGGTATAGGCGTCGAGTTTCCGAAGGTACGACAGGACCCATCGAGTATGAATTCACAAAAAGACGGGTAATCTTATGCCGGGAGGGCCTGCCTGGAAAAACCGTCTGGATGGTCATCAAACGCACAATTGGAAACACCCCATCATATTCGTTCTACATCAGTAATGCACCGACCGGCACCCGCTTGAAAACCTTTGTCTGGTTGAGCGGCATCCGGTGGGCCATAGAACAGTGCTTCGAGGAAGCCAAAACAGAGCTCGGAATGGATCATTACGAGGTGCGCAAATATCCGGGGTGGCGTCATCATATGCTCTCGTGCATCCTGGCTCACTTCTTTCTATGGCACATGCGGATCAGGTTGGGGGAAAAAAGCGCCTTCGCTTACAATATCGCTGCTTAGACTCCTCGTAGAGGCCATTCTTCCTTTGAAGAACTACGACCTAAAGGCGACACTGCATTTGGCCGAGGACATCTTGAAGCGAAACCATGCTTCATACATCTCCACACAGGAAGAAGCGTAGCGTTCAAATATAAATGTCGGCGTAGGGTTAGTATAAGTTCCTATTTGGCCACGAAACTCATCGGTGCATCCAAAAAGAGAAAAACTATTCCTCCTCGAACTCTTTTGCGGCCTGGTCCAGGCGACACCAGTTGTCATGTTACCGTAACACCTGACGTGTTACTTTAACTGTCTCCAAGACTCCATAAGATGGAATAATCAAGAATAGTTTCTCCAAAGCCAGCCGAGAGTTGTCGCCCTTACAAAGGAGAGAAAATTGAGCAATCTGATCGTAATAGGATTTAGCAACGCAGCCGACGCCTTTGAAATGCGCGCGGCGCTGGCCAAAATGCAGACCCAGTATTTGATCGAAATGGAGGACGCAGTTGTTGTAACCCGAGACGAGAAGGGCGCGGTGCAGTTGCACCAAGCCGTGAACCTAACCGCCGGAGGTGCCGTGAGTGGCGCGTTCTGGGGGACGTTGATTGGGCTTTTGTTTCTGAATCCGTTATTGGGCGCTGCCATAGGCGCAGGCTCTGGCGCCTTGTCCGGCAAGCTCAGTGACATCGGCATCAACGATCAATTTATGCGGGATCTGGGTGCGACCCTAACGTCTGGCTGTTCCGCACTCTTTGTGCTCGTACGCAAATCTACCCCCGACAAAGTTCTCGAAGGACTCAAGCCGTTTACCGGCAAGGGCCGGGTGCTGCAAACCTCATTGACCAAGGACAAGGAGGACGAATTGCGCAAGTTCGTTGAAGGCGTGTGATGGAAAGGGCTTGGGAGGGACTCACTTTTGAGAACAGATTGTGAATTCGTATTGTTTTGCGAGTTTTGGGGTTGCGCCAGCCTTAGGCAGTAACCGACATCTGAAATGCTGTTAGAGGTCTTCTTGAAATTGAAAAATGAACCGCCCAAACATTTGACACTACCACATTCAACATCTAAGAAATCATGGCAGGATGTAGGTTTTACCCCCTGGCAGGACACAGCAACATATCGTGGGACGGACTGATGGGGATTCCTAGGAGCCTGTCGGGATAACAGCTTTTAAAAATGACTTTGAAAACTGGGGTGATCGTTTTGAGGGACAATCTCTCGCCCCGCCAAGCAGAATTCAATAAGTATTAGCCAACAATA
>JBKQTS010000194.1:0-5344 GCA_052143075.1 Syntrophobacteraceae bacterium
GATAAACTTTCCCATGATCTGCCTCCTTGGTTGTGGCGCTGGTTTGGGTTTGTTTCCGTTTCCAGATTAACCCACGTTTGCAAGGGGCAGATCATTTTTCTTATCCGTCATCCATTATGGCTACGGCCCTCTTCATGGTTTGGGGTGTCCCAACGGGACGCGAGTTGCTGTGGTGAACGGGTACCTTTTCGGGAAGTCCCGTAATACTGACTATCCCATGCTTGAAATTAATGGCGATTTCTTTCATAGTGGACCTTCCGGCGTTACTCGGTATGTGCAGATTGTATAAACCGGAATGCCCTCGAACCTGACGTTGAAATCTAAAAACTCCTTACAGGAGACCCTGGTCTGAAAGTTAAAAAGTTAGCAATTCTTGCCCTTTATGTACTCGGGTGCCTTTCGGCGCTGTTTGCTTTGAAAACAGCCCGGGACCTCAAACCGATGCCCGCTACTCTTTTGTTCGCCGACTCGGGGGTAAAGAAGCCCCAGCTTCTCGACCGAATCGGCAATCCGCTGTCGATCAGCTATCAGAACAGGTGGAGCGCTCAAACGGTTCCTCTGCGCGAAATCCCGGCGCTTCTGCGAAATGCGTTTATCGAATCGGAGGACAGGCGCTTTATGAGCCACGGCGGGGTGGACTGGCTGGCCCGTGTGCATGCCCTGACCCAAAACCTGCGGGCTATGAAAGGGGTGCGGGGAGCAAGCACTATCACCGAACAGGTCGTCCGCATGCTTCACCCGCGGCTACGGACCGTGTGGTCCAGATGGCTCGAAGGGATCGAGGCGGCGCTTATCGAGAAGCGTTTTTCAAAAAGCGAGATTCTGGAGTTCTACCTGAACCAGGTCCCGTACGGACATCAGAGGCGGGGAGTCGTTGAAGCGGCCCGGTTCTACTTCGACCGTGATCCCGCAACTCTGAATGTGAAGGAAAGCCTTGCGCTCGCTGTTCTCGTGCGGGCGCCATCCGGTTTGGATCCGCAACAACGGCACAGGTCCCTCGAAAGGCGGCTCTCGAAGCTCGCAACACACATGCTCGACAAGGATCTGCTCAGTAAAGCGGAATATCGCGCCGCTCTTTCGGATGGCTTTGAATTCGCTCATTCCAGGAGAGTAATCGAAGCGCCTCAATTCGTTCACTATGTCTTCGATACCACCAGGGCCGAGGTATTGAACTCCAGTGGCAGGGTAACGACCAGCCTTGATGGGCGCATGCAGCAAAAAGTCCGGCAAATCCTGTGGAACCGTCTCGATGCGCTGCGATCGAGCGACCTGGGCGATGGGGCGGCTCTGGTCGTCGACAATAGGACCGGCGAGGTGCTTGTATGGGTGAGCGAAAGCGTTTCAGCCGGAGAATCGCAAGGGTGGGTGGATGCAGTTACGGTGAGGAGGCAGCCGGGTTCCACCTTGAAACCGTTCCTCTATGCCCTCGCAATGGAAATGGGATGGACCGCCGCAACCTTGATAGAAGATTCTCCTCTGTCTGAAGCTGCCGGTTCGGGTCTTCACAGTTTCCACAATTACAGCAGGACTTATTACGGTTTGCTTCGGCTGCGGGTTGCGCTAGGAAATTCCCTCAATACGCCGGCCGTAAGAACGATCCAATTCACAGGGACTGAACGGTTTCTGCAGCGGCTGCGCCTCCTCGGGATATCGGGCCTGAATAAATCGGCTGATTTCTACGGACATGGTCTCGCTCTGGGAGATGGCGAAGTAAGCCTCTTCGAGCTTGTGCAGGCTTACTCGGCCCTGGCGCGCCACGGCGCCTTCCGGCCGCTGCGTACTCTGTGCGAGCGCCAACTGCCCTCCGACGAAATACGTCCGGTGATCGGTCCGGCTACGGCGGCAATAATTGCTGACATACTATCGGACCCCCAGGCGAGACGCCTTGAATTCGGCGAAGGCCACCTCCTGCGCTTTCCGGTCCAGACAGCCGTAAAAACAGGGACTTCCTCCGACCATCGGGATTGCTGGGCAGTAGGTTTTACTGAACGATACACCGCCGGCGTGTGGATGGGAAATCTCGACCACCGGCCAACCAGGGGAGTCACTGGAGCCATCGGTCCGGCGCTCGTTCTTCGGGCGATCTGCGCGGAACTGAACAGTGAGGGGGAACCAGGCCCTTTTCCAACGTGGTCCGGCCTGCAGTCAGTGAGCATATGCACGGTGAGCGGAATGCTTGCAGGCCCTGACTGTCCGCGTATGGACGAAAAATTCGAGTCGGGCAAAGTCCCGGTTGAAGTATGTTCACTCCATTCTGTCCGGGCTGCATGCAACGATGCGGGGGCAGAATCTGTCCCCGTCCAACCGGAATCGAGCATCCGGCATCCGGTATCCGGCATTCAGTTGCTTCAGCCTACCCCCGGCCTTCAGATCGCTATGGACCCCCGGATTCCCCCTGAACTTCAGGCGTTTGCGTTTAGAATCTCTCAAAATATCAAGCCTGAGAGAGTTCAGTGGGTCCTGAACGGGAAACTGGCAGGGGAGACCGGAAAAGACGAGTACCGGTTCTTGTGGCCGCTTTCCCGTGGTGAATACATCGTGCGGGCCAGGGTGTGGCATGGCGGTCAAAGTGAGCCGGCCGAAACCCCCCAAGTGGCGTTCATTGTAAGATGATTCGTCTACTTAGAGCGGGCAGCCTCAATGTACTTCACGAGAAAACTCACACCATCGGTAAATTAACACGAAAATAATGTCCATCCGGGATGGCCCGTTCCCGGGTGCGAGAGGGCCTGTCAAAATTTCAAGGGTTCCAGCCGATCTCTGTGCAGCAGGACAAACACCCTCACCATCAAAATTTTGAATAAGACATCGAGGGGCGCTGGCATCCTATGGTCCGGTGTCATGGTCTTGTCACTTTAGTGGTCCGGACCATGAATCCGGTGACGTATCGGTCTTCGCACTTTTCTCTACGGACCGGTGCTAAGAGCCGCCTCCACGCCGATGGGAAGCCGATTTGGAGAATATTTCCTTGTCAGGAACGGTTTTTTAAAACAGTTTTGCCGCTGTGGTATGCTGCTTGCGTAAGTCCCCATATCCGACAACGGTCTTCACCACCCGGTTTGGAGTGGAAAAAATGAAGGCAAACGTTCTCGGCGCAATATTTTGATCTTTTTGCCTAGGGAGGGTGAATTCGCAAGCCGGTAAGGGCAGCAAGTTTATACGCATGTAACTCCAGGCATAAGAGTGTTTGAGCCTCCAAGTATCTCTTAGGGGAAGAGTTGTGGCATACAATTTGTTTGGCTCAGTATCACATAGCACATACTACATACTTGATGGGACGATAAAGAGGCTTAGTCAAAAACGTTAAGGAGAACGACAGATGGGCGCAATCAGAGGTGCTAAATTGATAGATATCAGAGAAGTTGCGAAGGTTTTTCAGTCGTCCATTGAGACGATGAGAAAATACAAGAAACTCAAAATCATTGAGCCAAGAAAAACAGTAGGTAGAAAAGATATGTTTGATTACGCTGAAGTTCGAGAGATCAAAGAACTAATCGAGAATTATAAATGTCAAGGAAAGTCCATTAAAGAAATAATCAACTTATTACTATTACAAAAATATCAAACCAAATACAGTACGGTAAACTCTAAGAAAATATTGATTGTCGAAGATGATATTGCTACAGTAGACGTGCTAATAGAATTATTGCAAGATAATTTCAATCGAGGCGATGTTGAAATTTTCTCGGCTAAAGATGGAGACGAAGCGATACAAATGGCAGCAATAAGCCATTTTGAACTTATTGTAATTGACATTGGACTTCCTGGTGATAGTGGTTTCGTAGTTTATAAGAAATTGTTGGGATGTCCAAATACATATAAAACAAATTACATTTTTATGTCCGGTCTTGTTCAATATGAGAAGCAATGTCCGATGTTTATCCCAAAACCTTTCAAGCCAAGTGAGTTCCTCAATGTGGTTAATAGTATGCTTAGGACCGTTTCCACTTAACGTTCACGATGCTTTATGGAGATGGCAGGTATGAGTTACATAGTGTTTTATCGCAGTTCGCGAGTGACCTTTATAGGTGTCTCAATTCAATCGAAAGGAAAGAGTTATGCGGAGAAACCTTGCATTGCATCCTGCTTCTCAGGTTTTTCTCAATTATCCCTTCGATAAGCATTTCTCGGGATTGGCAAACGCTATGAACTTTGCCGTCGTGGCCGGAGGCCTTCTACCTGTATGTGCCTCTGATTTGGGGGCACCCGACAAGCCGCGTCTGGAGATGCTGGTCGAAGCCATTCGAAGTTGCGACTACTCTGCGCACGATCTATCGCGTTCGCGTGGAGGAGGCTCTAAGAACCATGCTCGTATGAATATGCCGCTCGAATTGGGGATGGCACTTTTCCGTGCCCACGACTCACAAAGACGTGCACATCGGTTTACCTTTTCCGTTTCTTCATCACACGATTACATGGCATTCGCCTCAGACTTAGCGGGTCTTGATCCACAAGTACACGGAGGCGACGAGATACGTTTACTCACAAATATGTACGAATGGCTCCGAGGTGTCGTGCCATCTGGACTATTCAACGCCCAGCCGAGTGTTGAAGTAATAGATAAATTCGCCGAGTTCAAGGCTCGCCTAGTAAGGGTCCGTGGCAGTGGTGGTGCCGGACAACCATCTCATGAGGAAACCCGAGAGGTTATGTATGGTTTATGCAGCGAGCTTGGATGGTGGGATTGGAGAGGGAACCGAATGGGAAAGGATGAATTCCCTATCGTGTCAATTGTATTTGCCGGTGAATGAATTTATATGATTTTTGGGCAGGAGAAATTATTGCCCTTACGCGCACACCACAAAAGCTACTGGCGCTCCCATTAAGTCCAACACATCTCTTCCGTGTTAACTCCTGACTTTCTTAAGATACGTTTTTCATAGACGTGCGGAAGCCCATGCCGCCAAACACGACTCTGATCACTGTCAAAAATTGTTTCCCGTTCTGGATGGACTTCAGTTGTTATACGGTGGCACATAACCCAGAGGTCTCACAAAAAAGAATGTCTGCTGGATCTCGCGAAAGATCCTGAGCGATGGCCTTATTGGCTGCTTGAGGGAGAGAAACGTTGTAGCCTGCGTATTATGAATTATAAAATACCTTGAGATTCCGATATCTAAGACCATTTTGGAAATCAAGTCGGCAGTATCGAAAACATAGTCACACGACAGATTTGACCCATTCATGTACGGTCCGGAACTCCGATTATACCGCTTAAACCTTGACGAATTTAGCAGGTTGCTGAAAAAGTCACTTATATAAGTGCATTTTTGCCGGGTTTAATGTAGTATCAAGCTGCTGAATTTACACACAAACCCGACAAGGAAAGCAATGAGAAGACCCG
>JBKQTS010000195.1:0-15715 GCA_052143075.1 Syntrophobacteraceae bacterium
AATCCATTAGCGAAGGGGGGAGCAGCAACATTTGTTTCCGGTCACAAGATTTGAATGTCTTTTCCATAGTGGGGCCATATTAGCAGAAAACGGCTCTAAATGCCATTTCTCCGACAGGCTCCTAGGGCGCCAATGTTGCGAACGAGGGCTTCCCGGCTAAAACCCGGCAAGAAGATTGGACAAATTATGCGAAGACGCGCAAGGAAATCCCATCGCGAAGCGATGAAGGCAATTATAAATCGGATCTGCATAGCTCTTTTGCTTGTGCTCTGCTGCTCTTGCAGCCTGTTTACCAGTGAAGATTCATTGAAGCAAGAGGCCAAGGCCTATGTTGATGAAGTCCTGCCCCGAATAGTTACATCATGGGACTCCAAACAACTCCTCTGGAATTCACACCCTGAGTTTGTGAAGAAAACTTCCGCCGAACAACTGGACCAGCTTTTTTTCGCATGTATGAAGTTGGGGTCTTTGAAAAAATATGATGAATCCCACGGCCAGGTTTCCATTTCCGCATTGACCGTCAACGGTCGAACAAACCTGTTCTGCGATTATGTTACACAATTGGATTTTGAAAACGGTCCTGCAAAAATCAGTGTTAGGGTTGTCAAAGGAAACGGGGAATGGAGGATCCTCTCTTTTTTCGTGGATTCGGACCTGCTGAAAAACGCGCCGCAAAAGGGGCCAATGCAGGATGAGAACAACGCGAAGGAAGAACCTCTTTCCGGAGAACAATTAGAGGAATTTGTCCAAAAGCTGCCTGCGGACAATATTACACAGTTAAGGCGGGGTGTGGATAAGGTTTTCTCCCTTGCGGAAATCTATGAACAGGAAAGCAAAGACGAGAAGGCCATAGAATTGTATGAAAAAGCGCTGGAGGCCGACCCCGCGAATCTGCCTTATCAGTTTAAGCTCGCCGGGCTGCTGATTGCACATAACCGCATAAAAGATGGGATATCAAAACTTCACTACATCTATGACTTCGCTGAGGACGACGGGTTGCTCCAGCAAACTCGCGATTTGCTCAGCAGCGCAAAAGCAGAGATTGTTCAGCCGGCCGTGCGGCAGGATGTCGAAAAGAATATCGCGATCGTTCTCGTTCCGATGGGTAATCCCTCCGGGCAAATCCTGTCCGAACTGAGGGCCGCTTTGCAGGACAGACTGGGGATTGCCGTTTCGGTCTCGGGCCGTGCAGTAGACCCGGGAGAGGCCGACAGAAAGTACTCCGGTCTGTTTATTTCCAAAATGTTCAGCAGAGTGCAAAAGAATCTGAACCAACTTCAACGCGACCTGATCATGCACGAATTCCGGATAACCGACGGGGACCTCAAATCACCCGAGTACCAGGCGCATTTCATAAGGGCCGTTCTTTCAAGATCAGGCGAATACGGCCGCCAGGCGCTCCAGCAGTTTGAAACCGAACTCGAGAAATTGGGCGATTCGGGACAGTACAATATCACGAGACTTGCAGAGGAGATTAGACGCGCCTTTCCGGTTGACGGCAGGCAGACCGTCAAGGCTTATCTGGGGGTAACGCCCGTAGACCTCTACATGTCAGGCAGCAACTTCTTGTATGGCGGGTCGGACGGGATTTACGGGGCAATCTCCTACTGCCAGTTCACCGCTGCACATAACGGCGCCAAACAGTGCAGGCCGCTCGTCGTTTCCCGCATTCTCAAACAGGCCCTATCGACCTCGAACCTCATCTTTGACATTCCCCGATGCAACAATCCATATTGCGCTAGATCGTTTCCGTCTACACTGGCGGAACATGACGCGAAATCGCACAAACTCTGCCCCGATTGCCTGAAACGTTTGCAGGCATACATAAAGTCCCCGCGCAGCTACGCCATGGCCCATGAATTGCTGAATCGCGGCGTATTCTATGCCCACGTGGAGAATAACCCCGACAAAGCAATCGAGCTTTATCAGAAGGCCTTGGAAAACAAGCCAGATTTTGCGTTGGCTTATGAAAATATGGGGAGGGTCTACGATAAGAAGGGCCTGCGTGATCTGTCCATCGCCAATTTCCGCAAGGCTTTGCAGTTGTCGCCCGACTCAGAAAATGCCAACCTTTATCTCGGTTACCACTGCCTTCGATCAAATGAGCCGCAACAGGCAATCGAGCACTTTTCAAAATCATTGGAGAAAGGCCCCGAAAATGCCTCGGCCCATGAAGGTCTGGGTAGAGCTTATCATCAACTGAAGCAATGGGATAAGGTAATTGAACATCTGCAATTCGCCAGGGACAAACTTAATCCCAAGTCTGCCGAAGTTAATGAACTCTTAGGTTTTTCCTACTATAAGCTCGGGAAAATTGATGAGGCTGCCGGTTCCTATTTGAATGCAATCGAAATTGATCCTAACAAGTATGCATCCCACTTCAGCCTCGCAGTGGTGTTTCTGAAAAAAGGGCAAAAAGATCGGGCAATCGAGCAATACAAGAAGGCCATGGAAATCAACCCGTCCTCTTTCGACCCGTACCTTCAACTGGGCAAGATCTTCGGCCGGGATGGATTGCTCGATGATTCCATTTCCATGTTCAAGGCCGCAGTTGCCATTAAACCAGAAGACGCCGCCATCCGGAACGACTTTGGATATTCATATTACCTGAATAGGAACTACCTGGAAGCTATAGAGCAATACGACAACGCCCTGAAAATAGAACCCTCCATGCCATTGGCCCATTACAACAAAGCATTGGCGCTCTATGCTCGAGGTGAGCTTGCGGAAGCCGCCACTGAGTATGACAAGGCAGCAGGTTTGGGGTACCCCGGCTCACCGGGCTTCCGGGACTCGCTTCAGCCATTCAGAAAGTAGGGATCTCCGTCATTCTTAATTCACTATTCACCATTCACTATTCACTATTCACTATTTAATCGCTGACCGAAGAGCATTTTTTTCCGTGAGCCGGCGAATGATCTCATCTCTTGCTTCCGTTGAAACACTCCCGATTACCTCCAATACTTCAGCCTGAAATTGCTGGACCGCCTTCATATCGAAAAGCGCCTGGAAAATTTCGAGCTGCAGCTTCAGTTGTCCCCGGATTTCCTTCATGGACTTTAAAGCGAGTTCGCGCGGGTCCTTGAATCTGTACTCCGTGATTACCTCTTTCCGCCCGCCGGCCCTGATTTTGCGGGCCTGGGATGCGAGTGCCTGAAGAGCGGCGTCTTCGCCCCGGTTCCAGCGCATGAGCAGGTCGAGCACCTCGTTTGTGTCGCGGTTGATCTTCTGCAATTGGTCCAGCGCGTTTATTTCGCGGTCGACAATCTTGTCGGCTGACCGGATGGTTACATTCCGGTTTATGGAGACATTCAACCTCCTCAACCGTTTCGATACGGCCGAGTTGCCGACTCCCATCTTGCGGGCCATTTCGGACACGGTGTTCCCGTCCCTGATTAATTGAAGGAATTGCTCATCATCGGTTCGGCTTTTCATGTGACGACCTTTCTCTTCCTGGTAAGCGTTTACCGCAGAGGACGCAGAGAGAACTCAAAATTCAACAAGATCAACAGGGTCTCAAAAGCTGGAAATAGCGATTCCTGTTAATCCTGTCTAAAAAGTTTTTCTCCGCGTTCTCTGCGCCCTCTGCGGTGAGTAGCTTTTACGTCCCGTCTCTGCGGTGAATCTGTTGTTTTTGTGGTCAACACTCCCCAACAGTTTGGCACACCCTGAAAGGCCGTGCAAAACGGCAACCAGAAACGGCAAAAAGAAGCGGCAAAAAGATGTAAAATTGAGGAATTTCTCAATCCCTCAATCCCTCAATCCCCAAAAAGCTTGACATACGCCAACCATATCAATAACGATGAAGATAAACGGTTGATCGTTTTGCGGGAAAGACACCAGTTGTCCAGCAAAGGGAAAAAGGAACTCTTTAACAGAGAACAGGCGATGTTTCGGCTCATCAAAAATGAGCTGCAAAAAATTCGCGACATGGAAGAAAAGATCAATCCGAATGTCGTAGCCATTGCAGGGCCATTTAGGAGCGGCGCTGTGGTGGCGCCCAGCGAGGTGCCGCGCTCTGCCTCACGCGCTTGCGCGTGTGGAAGAAATCCCGGGGGCGCGGGGGAAAGTCCCCCGCTCTTTTAGTTAGTTCAATCTTGAACGCAACTCGGTATTAGCGCTCAACTTTTCGTGATGGGTTTTCAAAATCGTTTTTTCATCCGTGCAATATTCGGTCGGTCGAATATTGATTCAAGGAAAATCTCGATCATCGGGAGTTTTCGATCAAACATGGAGGTGAAATCCAATATGAAGTATCAACATCTGGACAAGTATGTCACGACGAGTAAACAACGGGGATTTGAAAGAAATTTTTTCCTGGATGCGGAAAAGTACGAGGTCTGGGATGAGGTAAAGATCGGAGAGGAGTACGAGGCCAGCCGGAAGTTCGAAGTTAAGGCTGAAGACATAAAAGCCTTTTCGGCGGCCGTTATGGACCCCAACCCCATGTTCAATGACGAGGAATACGCAAAGAAATCGCCCTGGGGGGGACTCATTGCCCATCCCCTGTTTTTCACCGCAATCGGTTTTTATTGTACCAGCACGGGGCACAGCAGTTGGATCAGGACCCCGGGCGCATACAATCCAGGGCAAAAGAATCTGATATTCGAGCCTTTCCGGGTAGGCGATATCATTACGCTGAAACTTAAGTCCACGGACAAGTGGATCAAGCGCGGGAAACATTATCTGCAGTTCCAGCAGGATTTTATTGATCAGCATGGGACCTTGAAAGTAAGGCGCTGGCCGACCCTGATCGTGCCGCCGACCCGTGCCGAGATGCGCAAGTTCACTGCCCCGGGGTTGGAAGGGTGAAGAAAAATTCTACGTCTAAATTTAAAATATTAAGGAGCAGGGAGAAATGGCATCGAATTTTAAAAAAATAGAGCTGGGCTGTCAGCTTCCCGAGGTCGTTCGAAAGGTAAACCAGGACGTTATCGACAGGTTTGCAGTAGGTTCTTTCGATTACAACCCGCTGCACCTCGATCCGGAATGGAAAAAGAAAATGAATCTGCCGGGAGGGGAATCGACCATTGCCCATGGTCAGATGACGATGTCTTTCATGGCCTCCGTACTTACGGACTGGGCGTATCCCCTTGGAGGAAAGGTAACAAGGATCGATGCCAAGTACATCAAACCGGTGCTGCCTGGCGAGACCATTACAGCCGGGGGCACGGTCACGGCAAAACATTTTCACGGGGAGGGAAAGGATTTTGTCGTGATAGAGATTTTCGCTCAGAATCAGAATAAAGAAAAAGTCGCGGTCGGCGAAGCGGATGTCGTCGTTCCCTGAGAGGAGAAAAGACATGTTACTGGGGGACATCCCATCGAGAAACGCCCTCTTTTATCCGGAGAAGACAGCGGTGATCGAGGGCCGGACCAGATACACCTTTGCGCAGTTCAATGACAGGGTGAACCGGCTTGCCAACGCCATCTGTGCCAGGGGTCTGGTGGAAGGGGACAGGATGGCCGTCCTCAATCATAATTGCTTTCAGTATATCGAATTGTATTTCGCCGCCGCCAAGAGCGGAACGCCTTTGGTTCCTCTGAATTTTCGGTTCAGTCCTGACGAACTTGCTTATGTTATGAATGATTCAGGGGCCAAGGCCCTCTTTTTTGGAAAAGATTACGCCCCCTCTGTCGAGTCCCTGAAAAAAGATGCCCCGGCAATCGAGCATTTTATATGCATCAATGCGCAGTTATCCGGCGCAGAAAACTATGAGGAGATCATCGCCGGTTCGCATGCCGGGGAACCCGCACGGCACCTCGATGAAAACGATGTCGCCATCCTGTGCTACACCGGAGGTACGACCGGCAAGCCCAAGGGGGTGATGACAACGCACCGCAATGTAATAACGAGCTGCTATAATACAGTCGTGGAAAGGGAACTGAGCAACAGGGATGTCTTCCTCAATGCTCTTCCTGTTTTTCATGCCGGGGGCGCCAACAGCATGTTTGCATTCGCATTCCTGGGCGCGACGAACGTTTTCATGAGTACATCCGGCATTGACACGATTCTGCAGACTGTGGAGGCCCACCATGTGACCGATTTTGTGCTCGTGCCTACACAGATCATGTCTCTGCTTGAAAATCCGCACATCGGAAAGTACGACCTGAGCAGCATCAAGGCTATTTATTACGGGACGGCCCCTATTTCCGTCGAACCTCTCAAAAAAATGATGCGGCTCATGAAATGCAAGTTATCTCAGACTTACGGGATGACGGAGACCTTTGTGCCGGTTTCCATCCTGAAACCTGAAGACCATGTCCTCGAAGGTGATCCTGAGGTGGTCCTGAGAATGGGTTCGGCAGGCCGGGCGGTCATGGGGGTCAAAGTGAAGGTTGTTGACGATAGCGGTCAGGAGGTCGAAACCGGGCGGGTGGGAGAGATCACAGTAAGCGGAAGCAATGTTATGAAGGGATACTGGAATCTGCCGGAATTGACCCGGGAAGTCCTGAAAGACGGCTGGCTGCATACAGGGGATATGGGAAAAATGGATAAGCTCGGATACCTCTATGTTGTCGACCGAAAGAAGGAGATGATCATTTCCGGTGGCGAAAACATCTATGCCAAGGAAGTCGAGGACGTATTGTCTTCACACCCGGAGGTATCTCATGCGGCGGTGATCGGTGTCCCGGATGACAAGTGGGGTGAAGCAGTGAAGGGATTGGTCATCAGGGAGAAGGGCTCACAGGTGAGTGAAAAGGAGCTGATTGATTTTTGTAAAAACCGGCTGGCGAATTACAAGAAACCCGGGTCCATCGAATTTATGGAAGAGTTTCCTAAATCCACAGCCGGCAAGGTGCTGAAGCGGGAACTCAGGCAGAAGTATTGGCAAGGCAGGGAGAAAAAGATTTGATACCAAATGCCACTACTGTCCGGTAAAATTCCGATCCATAGCTGTAACTAATTGATTTGTACTTACATTTGACACAAATTTATGTTTTCAATTTGAATTTGGACTAATGCTATCCTCCCAGCACTTACAGATTGCCCTCAATGCCCCGATAACAACCGTAGATCCGATTTTGTAGGGTGGGCACGCTTTTGTCCTGCCCACCTTCTCACCTTCCTGGATGGTGGGCACGCCACCCTACACATTCGCAACTACTTTTACAAATTAACCGGACAGTAGTGACCAAATGCGTTCAAGAGCGGGCAGGGATAAACCTCGCCCCTCCGGCATTGTTGCGCGGTTCTTTTGTGGGAGGACTTTATGCCCCCCCCCGCTAGTTTCCCCCCTTTTCTAAAGGGGGCAAGGGGGATTTTGGTTTGAAAGTTTTTTCTGCTCACAGTTCACTGACCACTGTTCACTCATCGCGGAGCGATGTGGGCTTTATGCCCCCCGAAGCACCCGACGCAACTTGGTATGAGCCCTCCTTTAGAACCGCATACGGCAAGGCGAATCTCACGGGAAAGTCTGTCCTCAATCCCTCAATCCCTAAATCCCTAAATCCCTAACCTCACCATCCGCCATACATATCCATGAGTCCCCACGCAATCTTCCGGCCGGAATCATTGCTCCCCAGCAGGCTGTATGACGTCCGGGGACACCTGTATTTTTCATATAATTTTTTTATACATGTTGAAAAACCGCCTTCTGAATCCGAAGATACCGTAATGACCTCCTGGGATATTTCTTCAATCGGCTTGTCCATGGTGTTTTCCATCAGCAAACCGTCCTGCAGGACCCTGTTCTCAATCTTCTCGTAAGATATTTTGACCTTATGTTCCTTTTCAAAGTTCTGTAGGTCCTCTTCTCTTATTTGTTCCAAAGCGTCTCCCGGAAAGTATCTCAACTTTACGTAATATTCGGTCATAAGTATCTCCTTACCCTTTCAAGTATTCCGCGTATATTTTGGTCTTGGACTTCCTCTCGTCTTTTGTTCTCGTGAAATAATTCTTCGATGGAGCGATATGGTATGTGAAATGATTGTACGTCACATCTTGTCTGAGCCGGCTTTCAAGCAAGGCTGTTTCCTCAAAATCCACCTTGATCTTCTCATCGACAATGCTCAGTTTTCCCCTGATCCCGCAGGTAGGGCATTCCACGTTTTTATTGTCTCTTAATATCCTCAAGTTCCTGTCGTGACAGGAGGGACATATGCCCGGATCGCCTCGGTAGCTGAAATCCTGATCGCGCACGGCGAGGGCGATTTCTTCCCCCATTTTGAATGCCAGATCCATTGCATCCTGATCCAGAACGACCTCCGATATCCCCTGCGTGCAGATCGCGGTTTCGTTTATCTTCGTGAACCCGGTGCATTTCATCAGCAGGTGGGATTGTACGTAAATATATGGGATCCATCCTCGAGTCGCATAAGGAACAATGATGGTTGCCGGCTTTGGCTTTTTGTCATATTTGTGGCTTAGAATCCAGCATCTGTCGAGCAGTTGCTTGACGATGGCCGTCAACTCCAGATAATAGCAGGGCGCCCCCAAAATCAGCCCGTCGCACTCATCCAGTTTCGAAAATATCACTTTGACATCGTCATCTTTCACCTGACAGACGTTATCTTTGAACAGACAAAGGCCGCACCCCCGACAGGGCAGGATCTTACAATCTGTAAGCCTGAGTATATCGACTTCGGCGCCCTTCGATTCCGCCCCCATCAGCGCCTGCTTTACGAGAATCTCCGTATTCCCGTATTTTCTGATACTCCCGTTCAATGCCAGAATTTTCATCGTGTGTCGCCTTTCCCTCGCTTTCACCGAGTTCTGTTTCATGAACATCAGGACTGCTACCTGAATCATTTCAGGGGTCCCGTTTAATCCCTTTCGTTTGAGTCAATTATTTCTGTTTCCAGTGCACCCATTCGCAGAAGTCGTCTTTGTCAATTCCTTTGGTCCTTTTGTATCCGATCTCCGGAATCGCCTTCCACATCTCTTCCACAAATGCGTCGCATTGTTTCACACAGCAGTCGAGCCCGAGACCCAACTCCACGAACAGCTTTCCTGTCGGACAGACCAGGGTCTGCATGACTGCCCGATCGCCTTCAATCCATCCCTGCCACCTCTCTCCCAGTATCCCGGAGCTTCGCCCTAATTCATACATGATTGCCGATAAATCATTCAGAGCGATCCCTTTCTTTTTGAAATATCTACTGTATAGGCTGCCCGTGTGAATTCCCTTTTTCCTCCCCCACTCAATTGCAAGCTCTTTGGCCTTTTCCATGCCGAATGCTTCGCTCACAGCTTCAATCCACCACTGGAAATAGCCATGGATAACCTGCAGCCTCCGTTCCGCCAGCAAGTTATCGGGGATGTTGACCCGCGGTATGTCTCGTCCTTTATGCGTCGCGTATTTGGTCATTCTGCCTCCTTCATTTTTCTTATCGGAAACTGTTGGTCCCTCGTAAGGTGAAATTCTCCTGCGTTCATCCGGGTTTTCGGATGGAGACTATCTAACCAACCGCCTTAAAATTTTTCCGGTGGAACTCTTCGGCATTTCCTCTCTGATCTCTATTGCTCGGGGAACCTTGAATTTCGCCAGACGGGCGGCGCAGAAATCGATCAGCTCATTCTCCGTGCCCTGCATCCCTTCCTTTAAGACGACTACAGCCTTTACTACCTCACCCTTGATTGCGTCCTTCATGCCAACAACGGCCACGTCCAGGACTTTGTCATTTTGATAAAGGACCTCTTCGATTTCACGCGGATAGACATTCTCGCCCCCGACGATGATCATGTCCTTTTTCCTGTCCACAATATAAATGAACCCGTCTTCATCCTTCCTGGCCAGATCACCCGTGTGCAGCCATCCTCCCCGAAGGGTTTTTGCGGTTTCCTCCGGCTGTTTCCAGTATCCTTTCATGACGTGGTCCCCTTTAATGATCAGCTCCCCTACTTCGTCGGGCCCCAATTCCCTGTCATCTTCATCGACGATTTTGGCCTCCGTTTGCTGCCTGTTATTTCTAAGGGGAACGCCGATCGACCCGATCTTATCGCCTCTTTGTTTGTCCGCCCCCACGGGGTGGGCGATCGCCTGGGCTGAGGCTTCAGTCATACCGAACCCTTCACTGATCTCGATGCCGAATTTCTCACGGAATGCCGTGCGGATTTCCAGAGAAAGTGAGGCGCCCGCGCTTTTACAGAATTTCAGAGATTTTACGCTGTGCCTTTCAGGATCGAACCCGTTCACCAAATAGGCATACATGGTGGGAACTCCGGGGAAATTGGTAACGCCGTGTTCGGCTATGGCCTCGAAAACCTTTTCCGTGTTGAATTTGTCCATCAGAATGACTGTTGCACCGACAGCCAGGGGTGTGATCAAGCCAAAATTCTGTCCGTAGCAGTGGTAAATGGGGAGCGTAACCAGGAATTTGGAGTCGCTGCTGAAGAGCGTGCCCATTTCATCATTATCGGTATAAAAGGAAGAGCAGAACAGGACTGAGTGGTGAGTGAGCATCGCTCCCTTGGGCTTTCCCGTTGTTCCGGAAGTGTAAAGGATGTGAACGACGTCGTCGGGGCCGCAGGGGCAGGGCGATAAAGAATCGGATTGAGCGGAAATTTGATCCCAAAAATCCAAAATCTCGGAAGGGACCTCTTCTCCCGCATGCCTGTTGATTGTTAGTACGGGGATAGCGCCTGCCGTCATCTCGTGAAACCGGGACAATTTAGTGGCATCCGTTATGATCAGACTCGGTTCGGAATCTTTTAAGATGTAGTCTTCTTCAGAAGCCGTCAATTGATAGTTGACCGGCACCATGATGGCGCCTGTTTTTGCGAGGGCAAATAAACTGATGACGAACTCGGGGTTATTGAGAAGGCTGATGATTACCCGGTCGCCTTTTTTTATTCCCAAGTCCAAAAATGCATTGCCCGCCTGGTTAACGAGCTTATTCAGTTCCTGATATGTAAAGCGGATGTCCTCGTAAATCAGACACGTTTTACCGGGGAATGCGGCGGCATTATCATCCAAAATCCGAGCCAGATTCTGTGCGAGTCGACCTTGCATCTGTGACCTCCCCGGGATGTCGTAATCATTGCCTGTGAGGCACTACCAGGGCGGAGCGGGGGGACCCGCCACTGCGCCAACAGCGAGGTTTTTATTTCTCATATTAACTTTGGAATAAAACCAGATATTACATGATGTTTGAGGAAATAGAAAAGGTGAAAATCTCCAATAGATTGTACTTTTCGCATCTCATATATTGTATATTCGACCGGCCAGGTAGACGCGTCCTTAATAAAACTTCGCTATCGCGATTGTTCCCGGGTGGAGGGACTCCGTTCGCGGAAAATAATTTTCTGAGGCGTACCAGCCCCTTCAAGCGAAGGCGCTTGTTCACGCCGAACTTGCGTGCCGCCTTCGGTCCGGCGCTTGGCAATCTGGGAGTGGTGGGGCCATCGCACCTCAAAACTGTTTATCCGCAGATGTCTGATCATCGACAGGTCAGGGAGATTTACGCAGATGGTTTTCGGAAAGGATGAAGCGCCTGTCCTGACAAGCAGGCACGAAAGATCGTACCGCGATAACCGACTGAAATTAGTATAGCACTAACTATCATATGCAAAATCGACATATTAAGCATCAGACAAGAATGAGTGTGGCGTGTAAGGTATTTTTACAGTTCGACTTGCACGGATAAACGATTGTAATAGTTTCTATTTTATCCGGAATAACAAGTATGTCACGCCTAAGATTGTCGGATTTATTTACGATTTCCCACTGGAAGCCCACCCATAAATACATACTGCCTACCCGTAAATGCATACCCGTTATTTAAAAGTTAACTAGCAATATCATATAGTTATCATATGGTTACGCTCAAGATAAGAATGATCCCGACAGCGAATTCTGCCACTGGCATCACTGTTGCATTTCTAACTCGATACCAAAGCTCGTTTGACATGTCACCAGTAGTTCATCTAAAATTTAACCCAAATGCAGAATAGCGGGGGGGGCTATGAAATCGATGAGACCATTATTGCTGTCAGTGGCAGTCACATTCTTGATGGGCATACTGGCCCTTTCCTGTCCCGAAAATAGCTATTCCAACACCCTGTTCGAGTATGCCGGTGACCCCACCATCACTGTTTCCTATAATTATTCCGGGTCCGAAGAGGATGTGGGAAGCGTGTTCTCGGCTTCTTCTTCATTCACTGTCGGATCTCTGGGTGTTTTCGATTTTGGCAACGGATTAGTAGACTCTCACACAGTGCTTCTGTATAGCATCACCGGCTACAATGGCACAACGATATCCGGCGCCACTTTGATCGCCAGCGCAACAGTCCCCGCCGGGACGGGTGGATATCTATACGACGATTATCGCTGGGTAGATTTGACGACCCCTATTACCCTTGGGGCGGGGAGCTACGTCATCCTGGCAACCTATCCATCTGACGGCTCGAATGGAGATGGCATTGGACAGAACCCCCCAATCAATTCCCCCTTTTCATGGGCAATTGATATTGAAGGAGCCACTCCGACCACCTCGACGAACTTCCCAACCAGCTATGAGGTAAACCAATTGGGGCCAACCCGAACGGGTTGGTTCGGCCCGAACCTCGGCGATGACCTTGTTCAGACTGTACCCGAGCCTTGCACAATGCTCCTTCTTGGCTCCGGTCTGGTCGGACTGGCGGCTTTCAGGAAAAGATTTAAAAAGGCTTAAATCAGATCTCAGAATTACATGGGTCCCAAGTGGCAGAGTCAGTTCAAGTGACTCTGCCATTTTTGTTATGTGCGCCCGGCAGCCCTAAGCTTAAACAATAACCCGAAGATTTCATCTTGGAGTTCTTCGCGGTGAGCGCTTACCAGACGACACAGAGAAAGGAATTGGGAGATTTAGAGATTTAGGGATTTAATTCGTAAATCCTTAAATTGGTGCCACAAAAGCCTTACAGAGCCTTTCTCTTCTTGTCCGGACCATGTCCCGCCTCTGTGGTGAAGTCTGTTCATCTCTCTTTGAAACATCTGCGCTCATCTCCCTGACCTGTCGATGATCAGTCATCTGCGGATAAATCTTTTAATCTCTTCCTCATTACCGCATCTGCGGATAAATCCTTCAAGCCCTTCCTCATTACCGCAAAAGGCCGCTCCTCGACAGTAGCTCCATAGGCCCACAGCAGTCACCGAACCCGAGGGCTGTCCCCAGTCCCCGTACGGCCAGTGATGCCCCCATTATCATAATGAAAATGGCAGCCGCCCGTTCGCCCAATAGTCTTATCCGGGCCGATGCCAGCGAGGCCGAAATACCTGCCGCAAGAAGCGCCGGAATAGTCCCCAGCCCGAAAGCGGCCATCGTGAGAAGTCCCCTCGCGGGGCTGAGCGTGCTTGCCGCAGCAACCAGCATGGCCCATGTAAGACCGCAGGGGAGCAGGCCCGCAAGCATGCCCAGCCCTATTTTCGAACCAGGACTCGAGGAGTTCGCCAGTCTCGCCAAACTCTTGCCGAAAAACGTTGCCTGAGGCGAAAGAAGACGGGTGACAAAACGCGGTAGCGGCAAGGTCCCAAAAATCATCAGGCCTAGGCCGATGAGCGCGATTCCCGAGGCAATGGCAAAGGCCGCCCTGTATTGCATCGAAAATCTGTGTACCTCCAAAGACCCGAAAACACCGGCCACAATGGCGCCCAGAACGCCATAAGTGGTGATCCGTCCTGCATGGAACCCAAGGTGATGCAAAAATGCCCCGGAGAAAAAGATATAGCCCTCATTCCCCGATCCGGCCGCAGAGGCAGACCTGTAGCGCAGAGACCACGCTACAACGAGCGGTCCGCACATTCCCAGGCAGTGCAGGCTTCCCGCCAGCCCCACAATAAAAGGAGGAACGAATGTTTCCAGCATATCGGGTAGGATTATAGCAGGAGTGGAGGAAAAGATTACACTGAATCCCGTCTGGCAACGTGGTTTGTTATCCGGCACGTGCGCATGCATTATCCTCCTTGAGTCGCGCACTACGGTATTCTGCATCATAAGCCCTGTCATGGGCATTTATACTAAATCGCGTTCAAAGAGCGACAAATAACCGCGAACTGAGCGGGGAAAGTTTCCCCCGCACCCCGCAGGATATCGGCCACGCGCGGTCGCGCGAGGCCGAGCGCTCGGCGCTGTCGGCGGCAAGCCACCGCGCATGCGCGGGGCCGCCGCCGCAGCGCGACATTGAGCCGCACAGCGGCGAGGGGGTGTGGGGGGCAAAGCTCCCCACGCCCTTGACTTGATGCTTTCTTGAACGCAACTCGGTATTACATACCGGACGATGGCGTCCGTGACATGAAATCAACGATTGCCGTGGCAAACTCTCCCCCTCTATTTTCCTGAAGAAAGTGCCCCGCACCCGTGATGGTTATATGCTGCTGGTCCTTTGCCCCCGGTATCCGCTGCTGGAAGACGCGTTCGCCTCCTCGGGTGATAGGATCGCCGTCGCTGAACATGGTTATAAATGGTTTCTCGAACCGTGAGAGCACTTCCCAGGCTTTGCGGTTTGCCTCTGACGAAGGGTCGTCCGGGGTTATGGGAACAAGTGTGGGAAAGATGCGGGCGCCTTCTTTGTAGGTATCATCCGGGAATGGAGCATTGTAGGCTGCAACAGCGCTCTCCGTAAAAGGCATGGCCGGGTACGCATTGGCCATGATTGCGCCGACATCGAACACGGGCACTTCCTGTGAAAATTTACGCCACATCTTGAAGGCTTCGGGGACCTGACCATCGCCCGTTGGCAGCCCCGTATTGGCAGCCACCACCCGTGAAAACCTGTCGGGGTTCAGCGCCACAAGACGCAAACCGATCAAACCGCCCCAATCCTGGCAGACAAGGGTGATACGCTGTAAATCCAATTTATCCAGCCATGCCTGCATCCAGTTGACATGCCGCTGGTAGGTGTAATCCTTCCGGTCATACGGTTTGTCCGAGCGGCCGAACCCCGCCAGGTCCGGGGCAACGGCGCGAAACCCGGCGCCGGCTATGATGGGGATCATCTTCCGGTACAGATAGGACCATGACGGCTCTCCGTGCATGAGCAATACGGTCGCGGCAGTCGATGGGCCTGTATCGATATGGTGAATCCTTAATGAACCGCCCTCCCCATCCGGAACATTCACATAGTTGGGTGCGAACGGATAATCTACCAGATTATCAAACCGCTCATCCGGGGTTCTCAGTATTTTCATGCTTCAGTATCCTCCCTCATGAGAAGAAAGCCGGTATCGACGGTGATCTTTGCGCCCTAGTGTCCATCCGGAAACCCGGATGAACGTAGGAGAATTTCACCTTATAAGACACTAGCAGTTTTCGATTCGGAGAGGAGGCATTTTTCGGCCTGGCTAGGAAATCAAGGGGTTGCGCGGAGGCGTACCTATGTACGCCGCACAAGAAACCCCGAAAATTGACGCCGCCAGGGCGGAAAAGGACCCTTTCCGGACGGAAACGATCTGAAAATCGATGCTTATGGATCTGTCGAAATCCGGCCGTATGGTCCATCTCGATTTGTCGGCAACCGCGCAGGAAGCTCTTCCTCCCTCTGACGAATTTGAGCCACAATATCAGATGGTTAAAATGAATGCAGTATAATTATACAGTCGAGCTCTTGGGCAGATTCGATGGTAGACGGCTAGGGCAGATCAACCTTGTTTCGGATAAATGACTCATACTCAACTTCTACAGTGCCAAAAAACTTATTTTGTAATTACAATAACATAGATAGGTACTTGACTTTCTTGGCACTACATTTTCGCTCTTTGAAAACGGAATCAGATTTCGCGGATGGTGGGAGGGA
>JBKQTS010000196.1:0-16310 GCA_052143075.1 Syntrophobacteraceae bacterium
CCTTTGCTTGTCACCAACTGCGCGCATGCAGCTTGCCCTCCCTTTGACGAATTTGCGACACAATATCATATGGTTGGAGTGAACGCAGTATAATTTTCACGCATGCTCACGCATAATCCAGGATTAATAGTGTTGATAGCGGATGACTATTCAGGGCGTAGAGAATTCTCATGAAAAACAAAAGCATTGATTACAGTAGGTTGCGCAGGGCTGCCGAAAAGAGAATGCACTCTCAGGTGGACCCGCCGGAGGAGATCTCCGTCGAGGATGCCAAGAGCCTTATCCATGAGTTGCGGGTGCATCAGATCGAACTCGAAATGCAGAACGAAGAACTCCGTCAAGCTCATGCTCAGATTGAAGAATCTCGCGAGCGGTATGCTGACCTTTATGACTTCGCACCCGTTGGGTACCTGGCGTTAGACGACAAGGGGCATGTGGTGGAAGCCAATCTTGCAGCCGCCGCACAGTTGGGCACTGAAAGAGCGCGCCTCATCGAGACCATTTTCCCCCTCTACGTGAATTCGAAAGATAGGCAACAAGCGCGTCTACATATTATGACAGTATTCAAGACCAGGGGGCGGCAGACCTGTGAATTGAGGCTGAAACCAAAAGGAGGTGAAGAGTTTTACGCAAGGCTGGAGAGTGTATTCATTGAGGATGCAAACGGTGAGGGCCGGTGCAGAACATCGATCAGCGACATTTCCTATGCCAAGCGTACAGAGAAGGCGCTGCATCGAGCCCATGACGAACTCGAAGAGAGGGTCAAGGAGCGCACTGCTGAGCTGACCGAGGCGAACGAACGCTTGAGACAGGAGATTGACAATCGCAAGCATGCAGAAGAATCGCTACGGGATAGCGAAGAGCGGTTCCGTCTGTTTGTCCAGGAGGTTCAGGACTACGCCATCTTTATGGTTGATCCTGAGGGGTGCGTTGCCAGTTGGAATACTGGAGCTGAGCAGATCAAAGGTTATACGCCCGACGAGATAATCGGCCACCACATCGCATGTTTCTACACGCCCGAGGATAATGAAAAAGAGTTGCCGCTTCAGCTCCTTAAGCGAGCAGCCTCCGAGGGGCGCACGGAAGATGAGGGTTGGCGTGTGCGTAAAGACGGTTCCCGCTTTTGGGCCGATGTGGTCGTTACCGCGCTGCATGATAAGGAAGGAAGCTTGCGCGGGTTTTCTAAAGTCACTCGCGACATCACCGAACGTCAGCAGTTGCTTGAGAAGATTGAAAGCCTTGCTCGTTTTCCGGATGAAAATCCAAACCCGATTCTCCGAGTATCCAGTGACGGCAAATTGCTATATGCCAGCAAAAGTAGTGCGCTGCTTTTGAAATCTTTAGGCTGCAAACCGGGCGAAACACTCCCGGGTGATTGGCTTCAACATGCGCTCCAAACGCTTAGTTCAGGCCGTTCCAAAGAAATGGAACTGACATGCGAAGAGGTAATCTACTCACTGCTGCTGGTACCTGTGAGCGACCTGGGGTATCTCAATATCTATGGGCGCGACATCACCGAGCGAAAACGGGCGGAGGTATTGCTGCAACGCCAGGCCGAACTGCTGCATCTATCCTATGATGCCATTATCGTTTGGCGGCTCGGAGGCCGTATCGAGAGCTGGAACAAGGGGGCGGAGGAGCTTTACGGCTATCCGGGAGAAGAAGCCGTGGGCCGGGTCACCCACGATTTGCTGAAAACGAGCCATGCCGAGCCGTGGCCTCAGATCGAGGCCAAGCTGCGCGAGCGGAAATTCTGGGAGGGGGAACTCAAACACCGCACCCGCGAAGGGCAGGAAGTCATCGTTTCGGCTCGCCATCAGCTTGTGTGCGGCGTAGACGGCGTGGAACGAGTTCTGGAGACAAACCGCGATATCACCAAGAGGAAGCGGGTAGAAGAAGAGCTTCGCAAATCGCATGATGAGCTTGAATTGCGTGTGCAGGAACGCACTGCTGAACTCGTCAGGGCCAGCGAGGATTTGCAGAAGCAGGCCGCTCTTCTCGATTTGGCGCACGATGCTATGTACGTAGTGGATTCTGCCGACGTGGTCAGTTTCTGGAACAAGGGAGCAGAGGATTTATACGGATACACCAGGGAGCAAGCTATCGGAAAAGTTGCCTATGAACTAATTCAGACGAGGTTCCCGGAATCTCTCGAACAAGTCGTGAAGGAGGCTATCGATAAGGGGCATTGGGCCGGAGAGTTGACACATACCACTTCCACGGGGAAAGAATTAGTTGTGGAGAGCCGGTGGGCCCTGCGGCAGGGAGAGGATGGCGAGCCAACGGGATTCCTCGAAGTAAACCGTGATATTACATCCAGGAAAATCATAGAAGAAAAATTCCGAAAAGCTGACAGGGCATTCCGGACCCTGAGTGAATGCAACCAGGCGATGGTCCGTCAAACAGAAGAAATGGAACTGCTCCAGCAAGTCTGTCGGATTGTGGTAGATGTCGGCGGGTACCGGATGGCTTGGGTAGGCTTTGCTGAAAATGATGAAAACAAAACTGTCCTTCCGATTGCGTCCGCCGGATACGACCAGGGTTATTTGGACCATGCGAAAATTACATGGGCCGATACCGAGAGGGGCAGAGGACCGACCGGAACCGCCATCCGTACCGGTAAAATCGTTGCTTCTCAAAACGCTTTTTCCAATCCTGCCTACCAACCATGGCGCTCAGAAGGGACCACGAGAGGCTACGCTTCTTCCATCGCGTTACCGCTGATTGTAGAAAGGAATGTCATCGGGACGCTTACAATCTATGCTTCGGAACCTGACGCTTTCGACGAGGGGGAATCGAGCCTGCTGGGCAACCTGGCCGAAAACCTTGCTTATGGGGTTGCATCGATAAGGGTAGCCGAACAGCGCAGGTTGTCTGAAGAAGACCTTAGAGTCTATGCGTCGCGACTTGAACTAATAAATAAGGAATTGCAGGATTTTGCTTTTGTCGCAGCTCACGATCTCCAGGAACCTCTTCGCAAGATACAGACTTTCTGTGACATGGCCCAAAAAAGATGCGCTCCCGTTTTGGACAGTACCAGCAAAGATTACCTGGATAGGGTTATCAAATCGGCGTCCCGCATGCGGCAACTATTGAGTGACTTGCTCGACTTCTCCAAGGTAGCTACGAGACTCGAAGCATTCAAAAAAATAGACCTCGTCAAAATCGTGCGGGAGGCTGCGGATGTCTTCGAAGCATCAGTCAAAGAAACAGGTTGCCAAATTGAAATTGAAAACATACCTGCCATTGAGGCTGATGAAACTCAGATGTTAGGGCTCTTCCAGAATTTAATTGGTAACGCTCTGAAATTCCGTGGCGACGAGACCCCTCGCATCAAGATTTATGGCAAGTTAGACAAGAAGAGGATGTGTGAGATTTTTGTAAAAGATAACGGCATCGGGTTTGACCCCAGGTTTGCCGAACTTATCTTTAAGCCATTCCAGAGATTGCACGGCCGGAGCAAATATGACGGGACAGGGATGGGGCTCGCTATATGCCGAAAAATCGTGGAGCGGCATGGGGGAAGCATCAGGGCTGAAAGCGAGCCCGGGAAAGGTTCCACCTTTATAATTCGCTTGCCGGCAAAACAAACCGCGTTGGAGAATATCATTGCCGGAAAGCAATCATAAGGCCGTTTTGATGGCCGACGACGACGAAGAGGATTGCATGCTGGCTCGCGATGCCTTTGCGGAAAGCGGAGCAAAGGTGGCATTCTCCACTGTCGCGGATGGCATCGAACTCATGGACTACCTTTCAGAGCGTTCCAGCTCCACGGCAAACCGATTGCCCGATCTTATCCTGCTCGATATGAACATGCCGCGAAAGGACGGCCGCCAGGCCCTTGTCGAAATCAAATCCGAACCTGCGCTTCGGCACATCCCGATTGTAATTTTAACTTCAGCCGATGAACGGGAGGATGCAGATTTCACAATGAAAGCAGGGGCAGAGTCATTTATCACCAAACCGGCGACTTTCGATGAATGGGTCGAAATTATGAAATCCCTGGCCCGGAGTTGGCTGAGGTAGGTGGATAAAGCGTTCGTCCGCTCCCTGGTCTATTCTATTTCTTTGCCAATGGATCTTTTTCTTCCAACCGATAGTGTACCGTTACACGCTCGGAGTTGGAGGGCGCCAGCTTGAGCGAGGGAGGCGAAAGAACTATCTCTGCGGTGGAGGACCCCGATTTGGACAGAGTGTCAAGCCGCACCGGACTGGTGTAAACTGTGTTTACCTTATCCAGGGTCTTGCTTCCGCCAATCACCTTCACCGTTTCCGGCGAAACGCTCACGTTCGTAAGGACGGTATTTTCAGGCAGGCGGCCGGTCCAATCCACCTGGACGGTAAGCTCCTTGGTGGCCGGAATATCCAGGGTTACATCTATCGTGGCAGGCCGTATCTTGTTGAGGGAAATGCCTGGAGGCAGAATAATATCAGCCTGTGTAATCGGGAAGGTATTCCTGCCTTCGGCGGCTTTGCTCAAGTCCACTCGCACACCCACCTGGCCCGGTCCGAGGGATTTTATGAGGGCGCTTGAACCGACGAGCTGGAGCCGCGCTTCATCGACTGAGGTATCCAGGATATCGAGATTTGACGGCCTGTTGACGTATTCGATGGGTACGTTCAGGGCTATGATGGTATCCTGGCTGCGGGTAAAACCGAACCAGATTCCGGCCATTATCAGAAAAGAAATACAGCCGGCTGCCGCCAGCTTTAGTCTTTCCCGTTCGCGCTGGCGAGCGGGGCTGATGTCGGGCATTTTGAGATGTTTCTTTAAAGCCCGGGACAGCATCTGGCTGTCCTGCATCGGGGTAAGGCTGTGGTCTTTGGCCACGTTAACGCTGCCCCGCTCCTCGGATACCACGATAACGAGCGCATCGGCCGCTTCAGCAAGCCCTACCGCCGCCCTGTGCCTGGTCCCGTATTCGGATGGAAGGTCCTGCCTGTGGGAGAGCGGCAGAAGGACCCCCACCTCGGTGATCTGCCCCCCCTCGATTATGGCCGCTCCGTCATGGACGGGGCTGTTAGGCCAGAAGACGCTCATCAGCATTTCGTTCGAAACCCGGCCGTTCCACGGGATTCCTCCGTGGATTGACTCGCCCAGGTCCTGGTTTCCGGGAAAAACGATTAACGCCCCGATCCGTTTTTTTGCCATCTGAAAGACGCTGTTCGCTATTACGTCAATCGGTGTCTGCTGCTCTCTGTTTGGAAACCCCCACAGAAATGTTTTTATATTCCGAACCTGCAGGGCCGAGCGGATTTCATTGCGGAACACCACAATTATGATAATGGCAGCCGCCGCCGTTATGCCGCGTATTGCCCAACTGGTGAGAATCAGGCCGAGGCTGGCCGCAATCTCCTGGGCCAGCCACAGCGAGGTGATGCCGACCAGTACGCGAAAGGCATTGGTGCCTTGAAAAAGAACATACACCCGCAAAAGGATATAGCTGTTTATCAATATATCGACTATATCCTGCCATCGGATGGATGATATGAATGCAAGAAAACGGCTCATTAGAAATCTGCGGCCTTCAGTCCACTATGCTGAATCGTAGTACGTCGAAAACGCGCCCGTTTTGGTCTATTATCTCAACGCGCCAGGGTCCCTTATCGGTTTCGCGGAGCTGGATCACGCTATAGGTGGACCATTTTGCCGGATACAGGCGCAGCCGGGTCTGGGTACTCAGCTCGTCGCGGCGAAACCACCTGTGGTAGATGACGGTATGCTGCGGTACCGGATCGAAAGATGTATAGCAGCAAACCTGGCCCGATGAGACGGAGAATACCAGACCGGGGCTAACCGGCGTGAGGTTCTCAACCCGCTCGCACATCAACGCCTGTTTGAGGCTGAGCTTTTGGGCCGCCTCAGCATTCGCCGGGGCCTGTTCTTGAGCCGTGGCCGGGCAAACGTGCCAGGCCAGGCAAAAAAAAAGTGCCAGCGATAATACTGCAAAATACCTCATGGAGAATTCTCCAACAACTTGCGCAGGGACTGACTTTGGCGGATTTTGCCTGATGGACGAAGGCTTCAGCGAAAAATGCAGGTCCGGTTTGGGGTTTGCCCCTGCCCTTATTCTCTATATAGTTTGTAAAAGGTCCTTTGATGCGAATAGCACAATTGGCTCGAATTCAAAAATATCATGCCTCCAATTTTCGTCAAGGCCAATCGTTGATCGAAGATCGGAGATCAGGGTAGAACCTGTACATAGCGGCACAAAAAAGGCTCATCCGCTAAACGAGTGCCTGTGTTTGGATTTTTGCCAAGAAGGTTTTTCCGGATGAGCCATGAATAATTGCTGAGGTTTCACCATTTACGGGGCGCACAGCCATGAACAGACGTTATCCTGATCGGCCCTGCACGGGAGTAGGGGCGGTCATATTCCGGGGAACCGAGGTCCTGCTGGTAAAAAGGGGCCGTCCGCCTGCTCTGGGCAAGTGGTCGATTCCCGGAGGACTCGTTGAATTGGGCGAGAGCCTCGAGACCTCGGTCCGCAGAGAGGTTCTCGAAGAGGTTGGACTCGAAGTAAAGGTGATCGACCTCGTGGCCGCGCTCGACCGCGTCATTTTCGACCGGGACGGCCGAATCGAGTACCACTATATTCTTCTCGATTTTCTTTGCGAGGTCCTCGGAGGAAGCCTTAACGCCGGGTCCGACGCGGACGAATGTCGTTTCGTTCCGATAAAAGACCTCTGCCGGCATGATATGACGCGCGGGACTGAAGAGGTTATACAGCGTGCGTCCCAAAAGGCCCGCAATTTGGGTGTCCCGATTTATTCTGCCCCGGTCTGAAGCAGAAGCCCACGTGTCTAACCGGCCCGGCGCATCACCAGCGTGCGCGAGCCTCGGCAGAAGTCCTCAAGCCTGTCTTTATTACAAAAGGCACGCGAAAGAGGATCTCAGCGAGACGAAGAAAGGAAGCGGGATCAGTTAAATTCTTGTTCCTTGCGCAAAGTTTAATCTGCAAATTGCCGTTTTCTCTCCATGACCTGTCCATGACCAGGTGGATCTTTCTTCCAATCCTGTCAAAATCTTTCCGCTTTCCGCTCCCCGCTCTCTTCTGTTAATCCTGTCGAAGATCAGTCTTCGCGCCTTCGCGCCTTCGTGTCTTCGCGTGCAACCAAACCTCCCTGCTTCGTGCTCCCTGCTTCCTGGTTCGAAATTACATCTTCGGCCATTTTCTTACGGAAGGAAGCGTACCGCCGGGCAAGCTCGGGATCGAGAAGAGAAAGAATCCGGACGGCGAAAACTGCCGCGTTGTAAGCGCCGCCTTTTCCGATGGCCATTGTGGCCACGGGGACGCCGGGAGGCATCTGGACTGTCGAAAGAAGGGCGTCCATCCCGTTGAGTGGAGATGAGTCGATCGGTACTCCGATAACCGGTATGGTAGTCTGAGCGGCGCAAACGCCTGCAAGATGCGCGGCCCAGCCGGCGCCGGCTATCAGGACCTTAACGCCTCGGCCCGCCAGCCCTTTCACGTACTCGGCGGTTTCATCAGGCGTCCTGTGCGCGGAAAGAATTTTCATTTCGTAGGGTATGCCGAATTCTTCGAGCAGCCGGACAGCCTGTTCCATGACGGAGATGTCCGAGTCGCTGCCCATTATGATTCCAACCAGTGGATTATCCATCAACGGGTTGCCCCTCCTCAATTCATTGGCTTAAGATTAATTTCCCGTCCAGGATTTGCGCAGCGAGAAAATATTTTCTCTCAGGATCTCCTTTCCGGATTTGCCGGTAATCACCAGTTCTGGATTCTCTGTAACTTCGCCTACCAATCCATACGGCAGTCCATCGAAGATACTCTCAAACTCCCTGGCGCAGTCTTTGGGCACGGTCGCCAGGAATCGCCCGCAGGATTCGCTGAAAAGGATCTGGTCGTCCCGGATACTCTCATCGGACAAAACGGGCGTTTTGCCCAGTTCGATCGTCAAACCGAAACGGCCGCCGATGGCCGTCATCGCAGCGTGAACTCCCAGTCCGCCCCGGTAAATCCCGTGACAGGAGGCTACAAGCCCTGAAGATATCGCGCGCTCGACGGCTTTATAGAGACTGAGAAAAGGCGGTGGGACCGCCAGCCGACTTGCCCCGCGCCGACCCCGGCGTTCGCCGGGGAGGCGGGGCCCGGGTTCCAGCTCGTCTGGACCGGCGAGGCCGTCTACTTTGGGCACATTGAGCCCGGTATATCCGAAAAGGTCATAATATGCCGAGCCTCCAAGTTCGTTACGGGAGGTCCCGAGCACATATACCAGGTCGCCGGAAGATTTCGCCTCCAGTGTCTGTGATTTGAGCACGTCTGCAACGATCCCCGTCGCCGTAAACTGCATCGTGGGAAGACCGCTCACTTTGTGCCGCTCGCCGAATGCACCCGGAAGATATCCGTCCACATACATGCTGTCTTTTCCAGAAAGCAGCGGCATGCCGTACGCAAGGCACATGTCGCGAAGCGCCAGGTTTGCGCGCACAAGCTGCGCCGCTTTGTAGCGTCCGTCCGGATTCAGAACCGGATCGTACTGAATGCTTGGCCAGCAGAAGTTGTCCACGCCTCCGATTTCGTCCAGCCTGCCTCCAACCGCCAGGATGCGCCTTACCGCCTCATCGATCGTCGCCGCCACCATGTGGTAAGTATCAATTTCAGAATAAGTGGGCACAAGGGCCTGCGAGACTGCAAGACCGGTGTTTGCGCCAAGCACGGGCCGGATCACCGCAGCATCGTTTGGAACGTCCCGGTCCCTGCCCGTCATGAACTTGATCGTGCTGCCGCCTTGCACTTCGTGGTCGTATTGACGCTGGATCCATTCCCGGCTGCTCAGATTGGGGGTGGCAAGCAGGGCGTGCAGAAGCCTGCCGTAGTCAGCGGGCTCGGTCAGCGCAGGTTCGGTCAGCCCGCGTGCCCGAGGCGAAAGCCATTCGGCATCGAAATCCCACTGCGGGAAATCCTCCGAAAAAAGGCTCAGCTCCAGATATGCGCAAGTCTTGCCTCCATAACTCAGGCGCAGCTTCCCCGTATCCTCATAGTTGCCGATCACCGTGCTCTCGACTTCGTGTTTTCGCGAAAGCTCCATGAACCTGTCCAGGCTCTCGGGCCTGATCGCCACGGTCATTCGCTCCTGGGATTCAGATACCCATATCTCCCATATATCGAGGCCTTCGTACTTGAGAGGCACCTTGTCCACTTCGACATAAGCGCCTCCGGCCAACCTCGCCGATTCCCCTATCGAAGACGAAAGCCCGCCGCCCCCGTTGTCGGTAATGAACGTGATCAGGTCTTCGTCGCGCGCTTCGAGGAGAAAATCATGCATCTTTTTCTGAGTGTATGGGTCGCCTATCTGCACATGCCCGGCAGGGGTGTTCGCGCCGTAGCTCTCACTCGAGGCCGTGACCCCGTGAATTCCATCCTTTCCCACGCGGCCTCCACACATGACAATGAGGTCGCCTTCCTCCGGCACCTTGAGTTCGGCCGGCTTGCCCTTGATTTGCTTCGGCATAATTCCCAGCGACGCCACGAACACCAGGCATTTGCCGAGATAGGAGGGATGAAAAAAAAGATTTCCAAAAGGCGTAGGCACTCCGTGCTTATTTCCGCCGTCCTTTACCCCTTCCACAATCCCGTCGAGCAGCCGCCTGGGATGAAGGTGCGGCTTGAACGGCCCGTTGTAGTCGCGGGGCCCCACGCAATAGCCGTAAAGGCCTGCAACAAGGCGAGATCCCTTTCCGGTGCCCATTATGTCGCGGTAAATTCCGACGATGCCGGTGAGAGCGCCCCCGTAGGCCTCCATGTTCGATGGGCTGTTATGGGTTTCGCCTGTAACCGAGTAGTTGAACTCGGAATCGAATCGCGCAACCCCGGCGTTGTCCCACAGAACTGAAACAACCCAGTCCTTCTGCTCCTGAATCCGGAGCGTTGGGGCTTCGATGCAGGTCTTGAAAAGATTGTCCACCGTGAGTTGCTCACCCGTGAGCATGTCGCGGTAGCGGAACTTCCCCCGGAAGGTGTTGTGATTGCAATGATCGCTGCGCGCCTGGGAAATCGCTTCCAGTTCGACGTCCGTCGGTGCGCAAAGACCGAACTTTGCGCGCGCTTCCCGCACTTGCGGCCTTAGGAAATAATTTCTTATGACGGGAATATCGTTCCGGTTGAGCGCCAGGTTCCTCTCATCGCTCAGCCTTGCGAGCTGCTCGTCGCTTTCGATGGGGATTTCGCAAACCGAAGGCGTGTGCGCAAGAAGTACTTTCGGGACGATTACCCCTGTTCCCTCGCTTTCGTTCCATTCGGCCCCGGGATAAACGCGCCATTGTTGAATGATTTCATTTGCTAGAAGTTCGCGCGCTATTGTTTCTGCCTGGCTTCGCGAAAGAGGGGCATTCTTGAGCATGTAGAGCCGGGAAGTGTAAGCGGCCTCGCCTGAAGCAGGCGCTTTTCCCAGGTAATCGCCTATGGCCTCCATCGCCACGCTGCCGGCAGTATCGCGGACTCCGGGCCGATATCCCACCCATATTGCCCAGTCGAAATCGGAGGCAAGGCTCCGAAAGCCCGATATCTGGGTCACGGGATTAGTGAAAACTTCGGCGCGCACCGCTTCGAGTTCTGCGTCCGACAGGCCGGTATCCACGGTCAGTATGCTTATTACCCGCGCTTCTCCTATTTCCCAGCCAAAATAGTCGCGCACCCTCCTGCAAAGACTCGCACCCTCCGGATCGAAAAGGTGCTCCTTTAAAGCCGTTTCCAACCTTCTTGCCATTTCGTCTCCGAGTATTAAACAACGAACTCGATTGCCAACACCATCAGGATTAATCCCCCCGCCGCTTCTACCCATCGTCCGAATTTTGTCGACAGCCGACTGCCAAGCTTCATGGCTACCCAGGTCATTACTCCCGCCGTCACTCCGAACCATACGGCAGGGGTGATCAGGCCCGCCCCTAGTATTCCCAGGCTGAACCCGACCCCGAATGCGTCCAGGCTTGCCGCCACCGATAGAATCACCAGGCTCAATCCCCGGGTCGGATCGGCGCATTCGGCAGGATCGGCTTTCTTGCCCAGCAGGCTTTCAACCACCATTTTCGCGCCGATTAAAAAAAGGAGCGCAAATGCTATCCACGGCCCCCAAACCCTTCCTGTCCCGGGGAGTCGCCGGCTGACAAACCATCCCAGAATCGGCATAATAAACTGAAAGAGGCCAAAGTGAAAGGAAAGCCTGAAGGTCTGCCTGGGCAGGCAAAATCGCGCGCCGACGCCCATTCCAACTGCAAAAGCGTCACATCCAAGAGCTACGCCGAGAATGGCTATTTCGACAAATCTCAAAATCGTCCTTTCAAAATAGATTTCCCGGATCGAAGCGCGCCCGATCCGGGAAAAAATATCACAAAGAGTTATCAGTTTTTAGTTACCACTCGAAAACTCTTCTGCTCCCCGCTCCTTGCTCCTTCACTATTCACTATTCACTATTCACTGCCTCACTGCTCCCTGCTCCCCTACGAATAATAACAGGCATAAATGTTGCCGACCGATTCATACTGCGCGGCAAGCTCAGCGAGCAGCTTTTCCGGTTCACTGTCGGGATTGATGAACCTTATCCCCATTCCTTTAGGCGAAAGCGAGTCTCCAGAACCGTAAATATTAGTCCAGACCACTTCCCCGGTCAGTTCGACCGGGCTTCTGTAACCCGGAAATCTGAGCGTGATTTTTCCCTTGGCATTCAGTGGAGCGGGGTTTTTGCATATAACCAGCATTCCCTTCTCGCTGAAATGCACGGAGGTCCCTTTGAACATCCTTTCGCCCACCTCGAAAGCCACCTCACAGGGCAGTTTTCTGTCTATAATAACTTCTCTGGTGATTTCTTGTTCGCTCACTGTTTTCCTCTACCTCAGGGAAATACCAAACCTAGCGGTTACCTTCTTGACCAATTCGACGTGGAGAGCATTTACCTCCTCGTCGGTAAGGCTCCGGTCGTCAGCGCGGTAGGTGAGCCGGTAGCCAATGCTCTTCTTGCCTGTCCCGATTTGATCGCTTCTGAATATATCAAATATCTCGACACTTTCCAGCAAAGGCTCATTGAAAGAGCGAATAAAGTCAAATGGTTCTTCCACGGGCATTTTTTCGTCGGCGATCAGGGCTATATCACGTGGAACGGGAGGGAATTTTGGAAGCGCCTTATATACCGGGACCGGCCCCTTGAGCGCGAAAAGCCCGTCGAAGTCGAGCATGAAAGCAAATATGGGCCGTTTTAGATCGTAGGCTTCAAGCACTTCCGGATGGACCCTGCCAAGTTCTCCAACCCGCTCTCCTTTAGCAAAAACAGAGGCCGACGAACAAGGGTCGAGCCACGGGGGAAGAGATTGCGCCCGGAACCCGATATCATCGATTCTCAGGAAGCCGCAAAGGGCTTCGACTACTCCCTTTACGTCCGTATAGTCCACATCGGCACCGCTGTATAGTACCTGCGAGACGCGCTTTCCCGCAATGACCCCTGCCAGGTGGTGAGGCTCTTCGGCCTGCAGGCCGTCTTTTCCGGGCAGGAAAATCTTGCTTAGTTCAAAAATCCTGAAGTTTTCACTTCGCCGGTCGAAATTATAGCGGGCATTTTGAAGCAACCCGGGCAACAGGGTCGTTCGCATTACGGCTTGCTCGTCGCTAAGAGGGTTCTTAAGCCGTATTGGGGCCAGTACCGGATCGCCTTCCGCATATCGAAGCCGTCGGATAGATTCATAAGAAATAAACGAGTAATTGATAACTTCGAAGAACCCCGCAC
Organism: Syntrophobacteraceae bacterium; assembly: GCA_052143075.1. Lineage (GTDB taxonomy): Bacteria > Desulfobacterota > Syntrophobacteria > Syntrophobacterales > Syntrophobacteraceae > SbD1. The sequence goes on from JBKQTS010000196.1 coordinate 12,742, forward strand.
CCGCCAACAGGTTCTTTAGCTCCCCGCGAGCCCTCTGGTGCGGATCGAAAGCGGCGGCTTCGACTGCAGCGGCCGGACTGGTAACCGGAATTCCGTCATAGCCCGAAATCCTCGCCAGTTCTTCACTCAGGTCTACCTCTCTTGTAATATCTCCCCTGAAGCTCGGCACAATCACCCGGAGGCGATCCGAGTCCAGCGCCTCCACGTGCATCTCGATTCGCTCCAGTATCTCTTTCATCTCGCTCGAGGATAGCCGGGTCCCCAGAAACCGGTTGGCCCTGTCCACCCGGAGCACTAATTCCGTTGCTTTTATCGGATTTGGGTATACGTCGATTCTTCCCGCCGCAATCGAGCCCCCCCCGACCTCTAACATGAGCTCTGCCGCCCGGTCGAGGGCCCTGAGCACGCCGCCCGGATCGGTGCCGCGCTCAAACCGGTAACCCGACTCGGTTTTGAGCCCCAGCCTCCTGCTGGTCCTGCGAATCGAAAGTGGATCAAAATAGGCGCTTTCAATCAGAACGTCCCTGGTATCCGGCTCGATTTCCGAATTGAGGCCGCCCATGATGCCGCCTATTGCAACCGGGCCTACTCCGTCGCAGATCAGCACGGCGCCCCCGGGGAGTTCGCGCTCGATGCCGTCAAGCGTGATGAACCGCTCGCCGGGCTCGGCTTTTCGCACCACTATGCGGAGCCGGCGCAGCCGGTTGTAGTCAAAAGCGTGAAGCGGTTGGCCAAGCTCCATCATAACGTAGTTGGTAACATCGACGATGTTGTTGATCGACCGGATGCCAAGCGCCTCCAACCTCTCCCTGAGCCAGTCGGGTGAAGGGCCTGTCTTAACGCCCTGTATAACCCTGGCTGCATAACGAGGGCACCCTTCGGGATCGTCAACGGTGACCGATGTCAGCGTATCAATGGCAGGACCTGTTTCAGCGACTGCAATGGAAGGGTATTTTACCGATGTTTTACATAGCGCTGCCACCTCTCGGGCAATGCCCGCCACTGAGAGGCAATCTCCGCGGTTGGGAGTGATCGCAACCTCCATCAGTACGTCCCTGATTCCCAGGGCTTCATCAAGCGGGACACCGGCCGGCGTGTCTGCGGGAAGAATCCAAATGCCGCTGTGGTCTTCGCCCAATCCAAGCTCTTTTTCCGAGCAGAGCATTCCCTTAGACAATTCACCTCGAACCTTGATTTCCCGGACTGACCCGCCCGGCAGCTCCGCCCCTGGCAGGGCCAGCGCGGCAATTGCTCCGGGGCGCACGTTCGGAGCACCGCAAACGATCCTGCGCAAACCGTCCGGGCCTGAGACTACACAGATATTCAGCCGCTCGGCATCAGGATGGGGTTCCACCGCCTCGATCCGGGCGGTCAGTACGTTTTTGAGCTGGGGGTGGCGCAAACAAAGCGATTCCACCTCCAGACCCGTCATGGTCAGGCCATCTGCGATACGCTCGGGAGAAAGCGGGCAGTCAACATAATCGGAGAGCCACTTAAGACTTATCAGCATCTTTAACCACAGTGGCCAGCGCTCTGTGGCCAGTCGTCGGACAAAAGCTTCCGGCCACTGGAGACTAGCGACTGGCTATCAGCATTGTTTAGTTAGTTTCCGTCCGGAAAGGGCCCTTTCCGAATCGAAAACTGCCAGTGACTCATCCGGGGTTTCCGGATGGACACTAGTTATAGTGACCAGCGCTCAGTCGTCGGACAAAAGATCCTGACCACTGAAGACTAGCTAAAACTGATCGAGAAAACGCAGGTCGTTTTCAAAGAACAGCCGAAGGTCGTCTATTCCGAATTTCAGCATGGCTATCCGCTCGATTCCCATACCGAAAGCAAAGCCGGTTACCTCCTCCGGATCGTAACTCACGTATTTGTAGACCTCCGGGTCAACCATTCCCGACCCCAGAATCTCGAGCCATCCGGTTCCTTTGCAGACGCGGCAGCCGCCGCCCCGGCATATGACGCACTCAATATCCACCTCGGCGCTCGGCTCGGTGAAAGGGAAAAAACTCGGCCGGAAACGAAGTCCGACCTCAGGACCGAACATCTGGTGAACGAACGTGGTGAGGATGCCTTTCAAATCGCCAAAAGAGATGCCCTTGCCCACCATCAGGCCCTCCACCTGGTGAAACATCGGAGTATGAGTGACGTCCGAATCTCGCCGGTAGGTCCTTCCGGGACCTATTATCCGGATCGGGGGCTTGCGCTTTTCCATTGTCCGGACCTGGATGGGCGAGGTCTGCGTTCTCAGCACCACATCCTCGGAGATGTAGAAAGTGTCCTGCATGTCCCTTGCCGGATGGTCTTTCGGGATGTTCAGGGCCTCGAAATTGTAATAGTCCAGCTCGATCTCGGGCCCTTCGACCGTTTCGAATCCCAGCCAATTGAAAATGCGGCAAACTTCCATCGCCGTCTGTGTGATCGGATGAAGGCGACCGGCCGGCGGGAGCCTTCCGGGAACGGTTACGTCAATCGATTCACGCCTGGAGGCCTCCAGATCGCGACTCCTCAGCGCCGCCTCCGAGAAGACTTCCTCCAGCCGCAATTTAGCCACGTTCAACAGTCTGCCGACTTCCCTGCGCTCCTCCTCGGGGACCTTTCCCAATTCTTTGAAAAGCTGGGCAAGTTCTCCCTTCCTCCCCAAAAAACGAATCCGGGCCTGGTCGAGGGCCCTCGGGTCCTCTTCCAGCCCGGAAAGGGCGCGGCAGGCCGTCTCAACAAGTTTCTCAACAGCCTCTTTCATTTCCTATGCAGCTTCTTTCGCGATCCTGGCCAGTTCGGCAAAAGCCTCCGGGTTCGTAGCCGCAAGATTTGCCAGGGCTTTCCTGTCGAGCGTTACATTGGCCTTCTTCAAGCCGTTCATGAATTTGGAGTAGCTCAGATCGTGCTCGCGCGCCGCTGCATTGATGCGCATAATCCACAAGCTTCTGAAGTCGCGTTTTCTGAGCTTTCTGTCGCGGTATGCGAACTTGAGGGCTCGCTCGACCGTTTCCTTTGCCGTGCGAAGCAAAGTACCGCGACCCCCTCGATATCCCTTTGCCGCCGAGAGAATCTTTTTGCGCCTCTCGCGCGACTTGACTGCCTTTTTGACCCTGGCCATCGAAATCTCCTTAAGGACAGTGGACAGTGGCCGATCCTCACTGGCCACTGAACTCCTTTGTTTACAGATAAGGCATCATCCGCTTGAGCGCCCTGACGTTTATGGCGTTAACCACGGTGTCCTGGCGCAACCCGCGTTTTCTTTTCGGGCTTTTTTTGGTCAGAATATGACTCTTGAAGGCCTTGGCCCTGACGATCTTGCCCGTGCCGGTTTTATTGAACCGTTTGGCCGCGGCGCGATTGGTCCTGATTTTGGGCATTGCGGATATCCTCCGTTGACTGAAATTCCTGGTTCGCGTTCACCATGGCAACTCATGTCCCTGCGGGACACCCTGAAACCATGAAAAGAGCCGTAGGGCGGGCTAAGCGGACCCTCACTTCGTATCGGGTCCCCGCTTGACGCATCATCCCAGGCAATGCGTCAAGTCCGCGCCCGGAACCCTCACTGCGTTTCGGGTTCGCGCTGG
>JBKQTS010000197.1:0-20120 GCA_052143075.1 Syntrophobacteraceae bacterium
GTCCATCCGGAAACCCCGGATGGGAAACAGGCAGTTTCCGATTTGGAAAGGAGGCATTTTTCGTCCTGGCAAGGAAATCGAGGGGTTGCGCGGAGGCGTACATGGGTACGCCGCACAAGAAACCCCAAAGATTGACGCCGCCAGGGCGGAAAAGGGCACTTTCCGGACGGAAACTACTTAGCGTCAGTTTTCTTGGCCAGCTTTATGGTGAAATCCTGCGGGAATCTCTTTTTTGCCCTTCTGTCCCAGATTTCCTGCTGAATTACAAGACGATCGTTAAAGATTTGCGTAATCACCCCGCTATGGTCTCCGGCCGGCGTACCGATGCCGACTATATATCCCCTGCCGGTGGAATCCTCGATAACCGCCTTCGTGCCCAGTGGACCCCAGGTAATCGCCTTGAGTCCTCTTTCGATCTCACTCAAGGTCATTTTCTGGAGAGGCGTAAGGGGCCCGCCTTGCGGCTCACCCTCATCTTCGGTCGAACGGGTTTCCAGAGTAAGGAAAGGGACAAAGGGGTCAAGCGCCTTTACCGGTATAAAAGTGAAGTTGGCTGCCATCAGGGATGCGGTCGTTTTTTGTATCAGTGGGACGTATTCCGGGGGGCAACTCGTTATAGTAGGTTCAGAAGCCTGCGACCCGGCGCCTTGAGCCTGTAATTGCAAGGGTTGCCCTGAATTTGCAGGAAGCGGTTCTGCCGGTTGTTGCGAGGCGGTTTGCTCCTGCGGGGTCTTCACGGCTTCAGGCGCTGACTGGGCCTGTTCCATCCCGCCTGGAGAGGCCGCTTGTGGCTCGGCGGCAGTTTGCTCAGCGCTCTGCCGTTCCCGGGCTGCTGAAATAGAAAAGGTCCAGGCCGCAATTGCGAGCAGCAGGACAAAAATCAGAGAAAAACGGCGAGCAGTTGTTCTCGTCATAAGAGGCGCTCTCATTGTCCCCCCCAAGTTTCTCTCGACAAAAAACCCCTGTCAATATCATGACGAATTTGAGTATTAATACTCTATTTTTCCTTGAGATGGAATAATTTCGAAAAAAGATTCCCTCTTTTCATTCCCGGTTCGAGGCGGATTCGATTTTTTTCCCTTCCCTCAACTGCCTGCAGAACTCTTCCACGAGAGCTCGCTTCGAATAGCCCGGATAAAGCTCAATTACCTTTCCGAAAGCAGCGGCAGCCCCGTCAGCGTCACCGGCTTTGGCCAGAAAGAAGCCAAGCGCCAGCCACGCGTTCGAGTTTTCCGGGTCTTCGTCGAGAACTTTTCTGGCCGCTTCCACGGCATGGTCCGCATCGTCAGCGTTAAAGAGGTACCAGCCCTTGAGCAGCCAGGCGTCACGAGAATCGGGAGAAATTTCCAGGGCCGCATCCAGTCGCCTCTCCCCAAGGTCCTGTAAAAACTTAGGCAAGTGTTTCTCTTGCACTAAAAATGCCACTGCCATGTCGAAATTGAGTCTGGAGAAAGGATTTCGCACATATTTTTGGAATAAGTTCCATTTTTCCTTTTGCGCGAGGTTTTGAGCATCTTCTTTTTGGAAGTGCTCAATTTCCGTTCTCAGGCGCTGATCACTGGGATTTTTCGCGCACTCCCGCTCGATGATCTCACGGGCATACTGCTCATCGCCCTGTTTTTTGAATTCCATGGCTATCCAGAGGGCAGGCGACATGTCTCCAGGATCCGGTACTCCGTCCTTGTTCAGATCTATACCCTGCGGGCCGAACTCGGCAAGCATCCTCAAGGCGGTCATTTCTATCAGACCCTTCTTGTGAGGGGAATTATCGGTCGATAGCACGTACTTGAGGGCTTTGAACGTCCACCTGTAGGCATCTTCAGGCTTGTTTCCCGTAATACAGGCCTGGGCAGTGTTCAGGCAAAGATTGGGGAGGGCGTCTATGTCGATCTCACTGAGCTTATCCTTTAAAAAGTCTTCGCTGCGTTCGATCGCTTCGTCTATTTTCCCCAGTTTTATAAGGGCTATGGTTAAGGCGTTCTGGGCCAGGACAAAGTTCTCGCGCCCCTTTCTCCCGAGTTCAATTGATTTTTCGGCGTACTTTATCGCTTCCTCGTACAGGCCGGCGTCGCAAAGCACGTTGGCGTAGTCGGCGTTTGTCCGCGGGCTATCGGGCGCTTTTGTAACCGCAGCGTGATGGAGTGTGAGCCTGTTTTCCCAATCGCCGTTCCGGGTAAATGTCAGGAGGGCAAGGCACGCGGCGCCGATCAGGAGAGCAGAACAGGCGGCCTTAGCGAATTCGGCTTTCGGGAGCCGTTTCGCGGCTCGCCGGAAAAGAACCGCAAAAAGCCCGGCGACGGAAAGGTAGAAACCGATAGAGGGCAGGTAGAGCCTGTGTTCGAATACAAGTTCCAGGGGGATGATGGTCGATTCGATTACAAGATTCAAAAAGAACCAGGCGATCCCGTATGTGATAACTGGAAATAGTCTTCGCAACCTGACCGCGAGGAAAATCAGCGCGCCGATCAGAAGCAGCGCCGGAAGGGTCGTAAGAGGGCTCAAAAGTGAAGTGGAAATTTCGACCTCATGGTTCATAGAGAGCCGGGCCGGGTCAGGCCAGAGAAGGAGTGACATGTACCATACGACTACCCTTCCTTCCGTGAGCAGGCGTTCCACCAAATTGAAATCCCTGTGGGCGTAACCGCTAAGAACTTTAGGCAATACCACGGTGAAAGCGTAAAAACAGAATGAAAGCACCGCAGCAAAGGCTGCCGCGCGGACTTTCCAGCCGGTCTTCCGGCATATGGCCCAGGCTTTTTTCATCCAGGCAGAATCGAAAAACCAGAAATCGGTCAGGGCCAGCGCAACCGGCAGGACCGCCGAGTTTTCTTTTGAAAGGAAGCTGCATATAGCGGCAAGCGCGCAGAGAAAGTAGAAAATAGTGGCGCTCCGCGTCTTTTTCCCGGAAAGAAGGCGCGCCTTTATGAAGCACGCCACGCTCAGGGTAAAGAAAAGCGTTTGCATGGCAGCCATACGCTGCACGAGGTATGTTACTGCGTTTGTCTGAAGGGGGCTCAAGGCCCATATGGCCGCGACACACAACGGGAAAAAGTTCGCTATTTCAAAAAGCGGCCCTTCTGCGTCCTTGTCCTTCCCCGCGGCCATGATTTGGCTGACGAGCCAGAAGACCGCAAGGAACGCCAGCAGGTGGATCAGCAGATTTACGGCGTGAAAATAGATGAGGTTGCTGTGCCCCAGAGAGTGATTGAGTGCCAGCGTGACTACGGGCAGAAACCGCGTCCGGCCAAACATGGTCTGAGAGAGCGACAGAAGGCTGGATACCGATATGTGATCCAGATACAGGGCTTTTTCATATATGAATGAATGAAAATCGTCGAGGTAAGGCGGCGAGGTGAAAGTGTTCGAATAAGCGGAAAAGATCATCAAAACGATCAAAAAGGCAAGAATATAAGGCAGCGCTTTTTTCGCTCGTGCACCTGACCTGACTTCCATTGAGGGTACCATCATTTCGAGTAAAAAATAAAAATGAGAAGAATGCCGATGTTTCACCGGCATTCTTCAGGCGATCATATTTGCCCTATAGCAGATTAGTGTTCTCCCGCCAACCCCAGGTTTGTGGCAAGTGTGCCGCCAAGCATCCACCCTGTAATCTTACCGGTCGGGCTGTCCACCTGCGGAGTTACGATGATAGTTTCGCCCATAAGGGTCGCGAGCTGAGGACAGGTACCTGAACCATTAGCCGCTCCCGCTCCCGCGATCGTGAAGGTCAGGACAGGGGTGTTGGCAGTGCCGGTAACAGTAGGGGTCTGGATGCACTTTGTGCTTGCGTCAGCAAAAAGAGGGGCTAACGTTGTCGCTCCCATCGGAAAGGTTTGCTGGAAGCTGTAGTAGGCTGCCAGGTTCGTTTCGATTACGTGCATTGCGGGGAATACCTTGCTGGTAAGACGCGCTTTCTGAATATATTTTTGATAGTACGGGACCGCGACCGCAGCCAGGATTCCAATGATCGCAACGACGATCATCAATTCCACCAATGTAAAACCTTTGCTTTCTCGCATCCTGATAAACATTTTCTTCTCCTTGTTTGTTAGTGATTTTTGTACGTTCATGTTTTTTGTTGTTGGGGGTTTCCACCACTCATATGAAACTATCGTCAATCGCCTCCTGTCTCTTGAGTCCTTTTTCGACTTGTGTTGTGTGTTGTGGAGTAGGTTGAGCAAGATTGATGCCTTCATTTCGGATTTTCTAAGATTTTTTTCGAATTTTTGTAAACCGTGTCTGGGGTTAGATTTACGGTTTGCCGAACGGACACGCGGGAGGATGAGGGGTATTGCCGCCTCCCGATAAAAGGTCCTCCGACTTACAATTCTTGTCACTACCGATGACGAAAAGCGGCAAACAGAAGGGCAGTGAGTAGTGAATAGTGAATAGTAAGAAAAAACCAAATTCCTAAAGTTCATCGCAGGCATCTTTTGTCGTCAAAGAACTCCGGGAGCGTAGCGGGGTCTCGAGCCTACTGGAAAGACCCAGGGGGCTGCGCGCAGCTTAGCCCACCCCGATATGGATGTTTTCATGGTTTCAGGGTAACCGAGGGGACATGAATAACTGTCCCGAAAAGTTTATCGCGGGCATGGCCTGCTCCTACGCCTTTTCATGGTGGCCCAAGGGACGTGAAGAGCTGTCTTGCAGTTTAGGAAGGGGAAAAGGGTAAATATGGGTCGGCGGGACCATGGCACTTGCTCGAAGACCCGGGGAAAGGGAAAGACCACCCTGAAATCGGGGCAAGAGAGCAAGCGAGAACGGGACTGCGTAAAAATGGCCGAGCGGCGAGAAGATTATGGAAAATGCCCCACCCATGCCGGCATAAGATTACCTTTCACCTGCCAACCCCAGGTTTGTAGCAAGCGAGCCACTAAGCAGCCACCCTGTAATCTTGCTGGAGGCGCCGTCCACCGCCGGAGATGCGAAGATGGTCTGGCCGGCAAGGCTCTGGAGCATGGGACAGGTGCCTGCACCTCCGGAGTTGTTCCCGATGACGAAGGCCACGGTGACAGTGGCGCCAGCGCCCGTAATGGTGGGGGTTTCAATACACTTGGTGCTTGCGTCAGCCAAAATAGGAGCTAAAGTTGCCCCCATCGGAAACGTCAACTGAGCGCTGTAGTAAGTCGCCAAGTCGGTTTCGATTGCGTGTATTCCGGGGAAAACCTTGCTAACCAAGCGCGCTTTCTGAATATACTTTTGATAGTATGGTACCGCGACCGCAGCCAGGATTCCTATGATAGCAACGACAATCATCAGTTCCACCAGCGTAAAACCTCTGCCTTCCCTCATTCTTATAAACATTGTGTCCCCCTCTCACCGATCGGGTTTCGCATATTATTGAGTTTGCATATTAATTATCGTCAACTGTCTCTCATTCTTCACTCTTTTTTCACTAAACGCCAGGAAAGGGATTGAGCAAAAGTGATGCCTGATTTCATAATTTTCTTTTTGAATCAGTTAAACAGGCTCCGAGATTAGGTTTTCGGTGCGCAAACCCGGCAGGGAGGGGAAGTGACGGGGGCCTCGCAAGGCATTAATTGCAGCCGAGCTGACAAGTTTTGTCACAGCCTCACAAAAAAACGGCACAACAGATATGTGTGAGAAGAGCATAATGATTCTCCAGGACGTGGCGTTTCAGAGCCTTAGCTTTGCCCCCAAAAGATCTCCATTGGCTGGGAAGCAAAACGGGGCGCGAGAGCAGACCTGTTCCAAATAGCCGTTGAATGCAGCGCCTTCTCGCTTTCCATGGACAGGACCATCGGTGGAATCAACATTCCTGTGTTGCTCTCGCAGGGTCTTGACCTCTCATCCTCTAGCTTGGTATGCTTCCCGGCCTTGGGATGGGATTGAGCGATCCTGGGGGATGCGGCTGAACTTGGATGCCTGATTTACGAAACTAGTGCTTCTTTATTCAGGTCAATTTGCTGACGCTGCAAGCCATTTTGGGTTGTTAGACCCGCAGAGGTTAAAATGAATGTTTCAGATTTGCTGAAAATCACAGACGGCAGGAACGTGCTTTTCATAACGCCTTCAGATGCCGATTATATAAGAAACAGGCAGGAAATAAACATTCTGCAAAAATCAGCGCAGCATTTGGACATAATAGCTCCAAAGGATATACATGGAGTAAGCCCAACCGGAATCATGCGTATTTTGTCGATCAATTTAAAGGTGCTTGCTGCGAATATCAAAAAGTACGATGTAATTTTCATCGGCGGAATTCCCCAGCTTATAGTCCCTATTATTCAGTTTCGGGTTCGAAAGAAGGTGCTGATAATAGATTTTTTCATATCTGTTTACGATACCCTTGTTCATGACCGGCAGGTCCTGTCTCCACCGAATCCTCTGTCCCGGATTTTGAAAAAACTCGACATGAATGCGCTTAAGGCTGCGGATCGTGTGATTGTAGACACACGCGAACATGCGGCATATTTTTCCGGGATGTTTGGCGTCGATCCGGGCAAAATGACGGTTATTTATCTCGAAGCCGATACACAAATATACCATCCCCAGAACGTGGAGAGGCCCAGTGATTTAAGGGATAAATTTGTCGTCTTTTTTTTCGGCGCCATGAATCCTCTCCAGGGAGCGGAAGTTATCCTGGAATCGGCGCGGCTTTTGGAAGAGCACGGGAGCATAGCCTTCATTATTATCGGTCCTTATGAGAAAATAAGGGGCTTCGAGCGGTACTCCAAACTGAAAAATGTGAGGTTTGCGGCGCGGTGGCTTCCTCAGACTGAAATAGCCAACTACATTGCAATGTCGGACGTATGTCTTGCCGGACATTTCAATGCGGCTGTTGAAAAGGCTGCCCGGGTCATTCCAGGAAAGGCCTATTCATACCTGGCCATGGAAAGGCCGGTGATATTCGGGGACAATCCCGCCAACAGAGAACTTTTCTCAACGGACACAAAGAACGTGCACTTCGTAAAGATGGGTGACCCTGCAGCGCTGGCGGATAAAATTCTCGAATTGGCCCGTGAGCGCGAAAGAGGTTGACCGATGGAAGACAACTGGCTGCCGATGCCCAGGTACAAGTTGCGAAGGGACCTGGTCAAAAGGATACTCGAAGGGGAGTCCCTGTCCGGCAAGACATGCCTGGAATTGGGGTATGGTTCCGGAGATATGCTTTTGCTGTACGCCTCCCTTGGGTTGGATGCGTTCGGTTTTGACATATCGGAATCGGCTTTCGAGAACGCCACGCTTAGAATCGAAAAGCATCCGGCGCTCAAGAGCAAGATACGGCTCGCTCAGGATAAGACTGAAGTATACGGCAGGCGATACGACTACATTATGGCCTTTGAAGTTCTCGAACATATCGAAGATGACATTTCCTGTATAAAAGAGTGGTGGAATATTCTAAACGAGCATGGAAAACTTCTCATCTCCGTTCCGGCCCATCGGAGCAAGTGGGGCGGCAATGACGTCGTTGCGGGCCACTACCGGCGGTATGAAAGAGCAGGTATGAGCAACCTGCTGATGAGCGGAGGATTCAAGATTCAGTACTTTTGGAACTACGCTTATCCGCTGTCGATACTGCTGGATGTTTTTCTACAAAATACAGGTCTTGAAGGAGCGGAGCAAGGTCTTACAAAGGAGGAACTCTCAAAGCAAAGCGGAATCAAGAGGAAAAGGAGCCTTTTTAATCGATTGGTAGCAAGCGATCTTTTTCTGGCCCCTTTTCTTGTCCTGCAACGGTGTTTTCTCGAAAAAGACCTGAGTTCGGCGTACCTGGTTGTTGCCGAGAAGATTCCCCTGAGTGGGAGGTCCGGATGAAATATACGGTCATCGTCCGGTTGGGAAGCAGTGCGCTGAAGGATCTCCGGAGGGCGGTGATCGCCTATTTGCCCGAACTAAATCCTGAAGAAGTCACCTATATAATAGCGATGGATACATTGTATGTTAGAGGGTAGGGTAAAGGTAAATTATATATTTTTGATAAAGCTGGCAGTAACAACTGGTCTAATTATCTATCTTATCTATTCTTGTAATATAGATATGCTAGCCTCTACTTTATCTAGTATTAATCTACCGTTAGCCGGCTTAACATTTGTTATGCTGCCGTTAGTATTGTTTATTGGCGGTATGAATTTGTGGTTACTTATGAACTCTATATCGCCTATTCCATTGACAGTATTTATACGTGCATATAGCTATGGGTATGCAGTAAATTTATTTTCTCCTGGTCAACTTGGTGATATAAGCATGACTCTATTCCTCAAAAAGGATGGCATATACTATAGCCACTCCACCTTGGGGTACACAGTTGATAAATTAATTAGTCTGCTGTTTCTACTATTATTGGGATACATCGGCGCACGCTTTCTACTAAGAGACTTTGCAGCCCCAATGTGGATATTTAGCATTCCACTAATATGCATCGTATGTACTATGGCATGTATTATACTGATTGTATATATTCCAAAAGATACTGGCCACATTGGACGTATTAAACTATTCATAATAAGTTTGTATAATGAAGCGGCGCTATGGGATGCTAAGTACAAAGCTATAATACTTAATATCATATTGACTATTATTCGATGGTTAGTGTTAAGTGTTACATACTACCTTGCCTTCCGTGCTTTTGGAATAGAAGCTAAATGGCCTGAAGTTGGCATAATTCCGATAATATCTACTTTGGTTGGCTATATACCGATTTCGATCGGTGGAATTGGCACTGTGGAATTATGTGCAGTATATTTGTTTTCATTAATTGCAATTGATAGAGTTTATGTAATGGATGTTTATATATTTCTTAGAATAATAGCGTATTTACAGGCAGGTATTATTCTCGGTCTGTGTAACTGGCAATTCAGGAGGGCACGGATTCTTTAGTGCGGATATTCACCCATGACTCCTGCTCCGTGATACTGCCGAGTGTACGGATGGGCTCGGAGAAACGCGGCCTTCTAAAATCAGGAGCCTGGTGCACGCGACGAAGCGAAGCCTAAAGGCTTGCTTACATACAATCCAACACCTTGTATCCAGAGTCAACGACCTAGGATCGGGTCCGGGGCTGGCTCTCAAAGGCGATTTTCCCAACCTCGCCTGTTTTTTCTTTCTTCGCGTCCACGCGTCTTCGCGTGAAAAAATTTCCAGGCCCAGATGTGCTCCGGCAGCATTGGCAGCCTTGTGGTATCCATTCGGAAACAACGGATAAGACACTGGACTCGGCTCAATTTCTCAGTGGAGCGCCTCGGCGCTGAAGTAGCCCTCCCTCAGTACCCCAAATCCTCTCCAACCAATTTCACGTGGATGCGGCCTTTTTCCCTGTGGCCTTCGATGATGCTCCACATGTTGCAGACGCGTTCAGCCGACCGGCAGTCGGCGCAGAGCCCGTTGGCCGTGCAGGGCGCTTCGACGCCGATACGAATCGCGTTGAGCGGGGCGACGTAGTGTTTGATCCTGGCAATCGCGAAATCCAGGTCGGGGGCCACTTTATTCATTCCCACCACGAGGATTACCTTTTTGGGACCAAACATCATGGCAGCCACACGGTTTCCCAAGCCGTCGAGGTTGACCAGCCTGCCGTCCAGGGTGATGGCGTTGGAACTGGAGATCATTACGTCCGCGTTGAGCCCCTTGCGCCTCTCTACCACGCTTTCCTCAAGCGTAATCCCATGCCGGTAAGGATCGATTATATTCACCTTGGGCAGAGCGGCTATTCTTTGCCACATCCCCATAGAAGTGGTGGTAATCGAACCGCATCGAAAAACGGTCGCTCCATGCGGGATCATTGCCAGCACCTCCTCGAGCGCCTCAGCGGCGGTCGCCGCGTAACTGCCTTCCATGCGGCGCTTTTCGAGGTTTTCAATAAGGTGTTGTGCAGTTTTTTGATTCCAGCTCATCTGGGTTTTATCCATCTTCAACCTCCCATTAAATCAATAACTCTTCCTGGTGGACCCTCACTTCGTTCAGGTCCGGGCGTAACATTCTGCCCGTTGGCTAATACTTCCAGTCCGGGCACGATCTTTTGTGAGTGCCCACCCTCACTAGGTTTCGGGTTCGCGGTTACCGCTGAGTAAGCATGTGAAACGCTTCAAGTTCGTGGCCGATTTTTTGTGAGGCCGCATCGTTTCGCGACGAACTCCCACACGTCTCCGTTGGGGGCCACTCTAACCTGGAGGTGTCCCAGCCATTGCCGATCGTTCTGCTCCGGGTAATCCTGCCTGAAATGTGAGCCCCGGCTCTCGAGCCTCCTGACCGATGCTTCGAGAATAAGGGAGGCCGCTCTTGCAGCCGAACGCAGCTCAATCGCACTCACCTGGTCCGGGGTCAACGTTTTTTTGCTGCCCGGCCCGGAAAATGAGAAGCTGCCGATGATTTCCCGCATATTGCCCAAAGCGCTGGAAAGCCCTTCCTCGTTTCTCATTATCCCACCATCTTCCCACATAATTTTGCGCATTCGGTCCAGAAGACCGGTTTCGCCGCCCCGCAGACTCTGAAGGGCACAGGACCTTTCAGCGAGCCGCCTCAACACAGATCGCCGCTCTTCCGGGCCGCTCCCCTTGGCCCAATCGGCCGCTGAATTACCGGCCCTTGCGCCGAATACCAGGGTTTCGCTAAGAGCATTGCCTCCCATCCTGTTGGCGCCGTGCAGACCACCGGTAACCTCTCCGGCCGCGAAAAGTCCCGGAACAGAGGTGGCCCCCTTACCGTCGATTCTTACTCCACCCATGGTATGGTGGGCCGCCGGGCCAACGCGAAGGGGACGACTTACCGCCCCGTGGCGATCTCCGAGTATATGCCGCATGGAGGCCGAGAAGGGATCGCCTTGCCATTTTTCCTCCGTAACGTCCCGCAGATCAAGGAAAATCCCCTGGCCGTTTCGATAAATTTCCTGAAAAAGCGCCAGTGAGAGCCTGTCCCGAGCCCTTTCGGCCGCCGGCCGTTCATCTATTCCGTATTTTTTGAGAATATCCTCGCCGCCCTCGTTTACGAGCAGACCGTGGTCTGCGAGCCTTGGCGGAATCACCAGGGGCGCGTGTCCGGGTTCGGCCAGGCATACGGGATAAAACTGCACGAATTCCATGTCCTGGAGGAGGGCCCCGGCCTCAAACGCCAGTGTCCACCCGTCCCCCAGCATCTGCCCCGGGTTGTCGTGGCGCAAGAAGAGCGCGGCGGCCCCGCCGGTTGCCAGCACCAATGCCCCGCAACTGAACTCGACAAGCTCACCTGATTGCCGTGCAAAGCCCGTAAGGCCTGCCACCCCATTTTCCATCACCAGGCCGGAGGCCGACAGGTTTCCCATGAACCGCGTCCCCAACTCTATGTTTTTCCCGATCGGACAGCGCACTATCTGCTCACCCATAACAGGAGGGCGGCCTTTGGCGAATAGAAATCCATGCCGGGCTTCAGCCTGGATTCCCCACCTGATAAGTTCGTCCAGCCGCGCGGGAGCTTCTTCGCAGAGGATTTCGGCAAGAACTGACTGATTTATTCCACGGCCTGCCTGAAGAGTGCGCTCAAGATGTCCGGCGGCTCCGGAACTCTCGGCCCCCCCATCACGCCGGCGCTGAACCCGGTGCAGGTGGACTTGCCCGGCCCTGCCCTGGAGAGCACAAGAACATCAAACCCCGCTTCCCGTGCCGATATGGCAGCCCTGAGGCCGGCGGCCCCACTGCCCAAAACCAGAACGTCGCATGCAACATGTTCCATTTTATCGCTCTAAGGCGTCAGGACTATTTTGCCGAACATCTCGCCCCGTTCCATGATCTCAAACCCGCGCCTGCCTTCGCTTAGAGGAATCACCTCGCCAACGACCGTCTTGATCCTGCCGCTCCAGAGCAAACGGGTAATATCGCGAAAGTCCTGTGGAGTGCCCATTGTGCTCCCGATAAGGCTTATCTGCTTGCCGAATATCCTGCGCACGTCGATTTCGACGTGCGGACCACTGGTATTTCCAACGATTACTATCCGGCCACCTCTCGCCACGATGGCCGTGCTTATGTCAAGGGTGGCCGCGCCAACGTTGTCCACCACGAGATCAACCCCGCGTCTTGCGGTTAGTCTGCGGACCTCCTTGCCCCAATCGGTCAAAGAGCGGTCGATCACGAAATCAGCGCCCAGTTCGCGAGCTTTTTCCGCTTTTTCGGCGTTGCTCGCTACCACATAGACTGCGGCCCCAGCCATTTTGGCGATCTGTATGGCCATGCTGTTCACCCCCCCACCGGCGCCGACTACCAGCACAGTTTCGCCGGCCTGGAGTTTTGCCCTGTTTATCAGCATCCTCCAAGCCGTGAGTGTGACCAGGAGCGGAGCGCACGCTTCGGGGAAATCAATTTTGTCAGGCATTTTTACCAGGTTTTTTGCAGGTACAACCACATACCTGGCAAACCCCCCGCGAATATGCTCGCCAATGATCATATATCCGGGACTCATGGAGTGATCGCCCCGGCGCGTGAATTCATCCTCGAACGGATTTATTCCATGATCGATCACAACCCGCCGGCCGGTTTCAATTCCGGTTACGCCCTCGCCCAAACCGGCCACAACTCCCGCTATGTCCGCTCCGCCCCAGTGGGGCATCTCAAGATCAAGGCCCGGCCACCCCTGCATGACAAATATATCGAGGTGATTGAGGGCACAGGCTTTAACTTCAACAAGGACCTGGCCTTTGCCGGGAGTAGGATCGGCAACATCTTCGAACCTGAGAACATCGGGACCGCCATGCTGGTGAAAACAAAGGGCTTTCATCTTTTTTGAGATCCTCTTCGCCGTTGAAAGGTTTTTTTTCTGCACAGTTCCTTATGCATAGCTAAACTTCATCTGCGGTATTTCAAGTGCCGCATGGAAGAAAACGAACCCCGGATGTCGAATATTGATTTGCAGGAGCGCTGAAAACGCCGCAAATGGATCATTGGGCATTTGCGCAGCGATTGATATTGAAAAGGCGCCGCTGGAGGCCTATTATTAGCGGTTGAAACATAGAGGGTATTCCTTTTGCAATACTGGCATGTTAAAGCGGGTTAATTCAATGGCGGCAAATAATAATATCAAGCAGGATTGTGACAGATCGGCTTTTACGCCCGATTCTCGAGGCCTGAAAAGGTGTGAGCGATGAAGAAGCCCATTCCAAAGAGCCGCGCGCCAAAAAGGAGGGCCCTCCGCTGGCTTGTTTTTAGCCTGTTTTCAATTTTCCTGTGCCTGTCCCTGATCGGGGGCATTGCGGTATTCGCGCTTTATCTGCAAATCGACCAGTCGCTTCCCAGCGTTGAGGCCCTTAAGAACTATCACCCTCCACTGGTCACCAGCGTATATTCAGCCGATGATGAACTGATCGGCGAATTTTTTACCGAGCGAAGATATCTGGTTCCGCTCAATGAGCTTCCCCCGCATCTCATCAAGGCCTTTATCGCCGCCGAGGATACCCGGTTCTACGAGCACAGCGGGGTGGACCTGATCGGAATTTTTCGCGCCATGCTGAAGAACATACAGGCCGGTGAAATCGTCCAGGGGGGAAGCACCATTACCCAGCAGGTAGTGAAATCCCTGCTGCTTACCCCCGAACGCACGTTCATGCGCAAGATCAAAGAGGCCGTTCTGGCTCACCGGATAGACAGCAGCCTCAGCAAAAACGAGGTCCTTTATCTTTACCTGAACCAGATTTATTTCGGCGCCGGAGCCTACGGGGTAGAGGCGGCTGCAAGGGCCTATTTCGATAAGCACGCGAGCGAGCTGGACCTTTCGGAAGCATCGCTTCTCGCCGGTCTGCCCAAAGCTCCCAACCGATTTTCACCGATTCATCATTTCTCGGTGTCACGTGAAAGGCAGCGCTACGTTTTGCAGAGAATGGTGGATTCGGACTTCATAACTTTCGATGAGGCCCGCAAGGCATTGGTAAAGCCGCTGCAGATCGCGCAATCCAAGCGCCTGGCAGTCAAAAAGATGGACTATTTCACCGAGGAAGTCCGCCGGCAGGCCGAGACTCGCTTCGGACGCGATATGCTCTATAAAGAGGGGTTGATTATCCAAACGACTCTGGACCTCAAGGCGCAGCGAATCGCGGAAAGGGCGCTCGACCAGGGTCTTCGCGAGCTCGATAAACGGCATAAACAGTATCGGGGGCTGCACGTAAATGTCCCAAAAGATGATTTTCCGAGCGCTCTTCGAATCCTTAGTCAATCCAATGGAGAGTTGGAACAAGGCAAGGTGGTTGCGGGGCTGGTACAGGAATTTGACGTCAAAACCAGGACGATTTCCGTGGACCTTGGTGCGGCAAAGGCGTTGATCCCCCAGTCGGGTTGGCAATGGGTGCAGGTTTCCAATAAACGCGCAGAAAAGATTTTCCGCAGCGGCGACGTCCTCAGAGTGAAACTTGACAAGCAGCAGCAAAAAGATATCTGGCTTGCCGCCGTTGAGCAGGACCCCGGGATGGAAGGCTCGCTGATGTCCATTTCGCCGGTTAGCGGGCGAGTCATCTGCATGGTGGGAGGGCGCAGTTTCGAAAAGAGCCAGTTCAACCGGTGCACGCAGGCGGTGCGGCAGCCGGGGTCTTCATTCAAGCCCATAATTTATGCGGCTGCTCTCGACAAAGGTTACTCCGAGGCCTCCATACTGATCGACTCGCCGATTACCTATTACGACCACACCGCGAAAGGTTCCTGGACCCCCTCCAATTACGACCGCCAGTTCTGGGGACCCATCCTGCTCCGAAAGGCCCTCATCAATTCGCGGAATGTGGTGACGGTAAAGCTCCTCGAATCCATCGGAGTAGGCTACACCATCAATTACGCCCGGCAACTGGGAATAACGTCTCCACTTACCCCGACTCTGTCACTCGCGCTCGGGGCCTCCGGCGTGACGCTGCAGGAGTTGCTAACGGCCTACTCCACCTTCCCCGGCCAGGGTGAGAGGGTTGAGCCGTATATTGTAGAAAAAGTCATGGACCGATACGGCAATCTGGTAGAAGAACACCAGGAGAAAAAGGAACAGGTGATATCGGCCAAAACCGCTTACCTGATAACCGACCTGCTCCAGGGGGTCGTGAGGGAGGGGACCGGGACAAAGGCAAAGGATCTGAAGAGGCCCGCCGCCGGGAAAACGGGAACCACCAACGAACTCAAGGACGCCTGGTTCATAGGCTTTACTCCTTCGGTGCTCACGGGCGTCTGGGTGGGCTACGACGACCATACCGTCTCCCTTGGAAAGGGAGAGACCGGCGGGCATGCGGCCTGTCCGATCTGGGTCTATTTCATGAAAGAGTACCTGGAAAACAAGCCCGTTGAAACATTCCCGATACCTGATGGCATTGTTTTCGCCAAGATAAATGGATCTTCGGGGGCGGTTGCCGGATCGGACGAACAAGGGGCGGTCTATGCGGCTTTTGCCGACAAAGTTCCGGCTCCCGGCTCCAGACCGAAGCTTGAAGGCGAGGAGACGGCTGCTGAAGTTCCCGGGGAAACAGACGATAACCTGCCCCGGTTGAGGCAGGTAGAGCCTTCTTCAAGTGAGTCCTACTTCAAGTCGGAGCTGTATTGAACATGGTAAGATAGTGTCCATCCGGAAACCCCGGATGAGACACTAGCAGTTTCCGAGTCGAAAAGGAGGCATTTTTCGTACTGGCAAGGAAATCAAGGGGTTGCGCGGAGGCGTACCTATGTACGCCGCACAAGAAACCCCAAAGATTGACGCCGCCAGGGCGGAAAAGGACCCTTTCCGGACGGAAACTAGATAATTCCAGCCTGCGCAGGAGTGCTTATGAGCATGATAAAAGTTGACAGTGAGAAATGTAACCGCGACGGAATTTGCGTCGAAGTTTGCCCTTTGAGCCTGCTTGCGCTCGACTCCGAGGGAATGCCTGAGGTGAGGCAGGGAGAGGCCGCCCTCTGTATCGGGTGCGGACACTGTGTCGCGGTCTGTCCAAATGGCGCCTTGGACAACAGGAAAAATCCCATCTCAAAACATACGGCGATCCCGGCGGATTATTCCCCCGATCCTGCCCAAAGTGCGCTCTTTTTGCGCTCGCGCCGCTCCATCCGCCGCTACGAGGATAAATCTGTATCCAGGGAGAAAATGTTAAAACTCCTCGACATTGCCCGTTTTGCTCCTTCGGGGCATAATTCGCAGTCAATATCCTACCTGGTCGTCGAGGGATCTGAAAAGCTCATGCGCCTCAGCCAGATAGTTGTCGAGTGGATGCGGGAAGTCGTGAAGCTTGCCCCTGAGTTTGCGACACGTTTCAACCTGCCCGCCGTGATCCAGGCGCAGGAAAAAACCGGGGACCGGATTCTGCGGGGAGCGCCGGATATTATCGTTGCTCATGCGCCGGCAGGCCTGGAAGCGGCTCCGGTCTCAACGTTGCTTTGTCTCGAATATATCGAGCTGTTTGCCCCGGCCCTGGGGCTCGGCACTTGCTGGGCCGGTTATGCGCAGAGATGCGCCCAGCAGTTCCCTGCTTTTTCGCAGTTCCTTAAAATCCCGGAGGACAGGGCGATTACCGGAATTTTGATGGTGGGCTATCCGAAATACAAGTACTACCGGCTGCCTGAACGAGACCCTCTGGATGTGGCATGGTTCTAAACCGGCGAACTGGATACCCGAACTCCAGCCTGCCGCCAAGGAAAGTTCATTGAAGGCATGGGTCCTATATTCGGCTCTGGCGCTCCTTGTTTGGGGTTTGTGGGCGTTTTTTCCTAAAATGGCCCTCAGTTGGCTCGATCCAAAAACAGCTTTCATGTTTGAAGTATTCGGCGGTGCAACAACAGGCCTGTTCGCTTTTCTCATCCTGCAGCCTCACCTTGGAGGGGCCGAAATACGAGGGATAATACCGGCCTTTCTCACGGGGGTGACTGGCTATCTCGGACTGCTTTGCTTCATGTATGCGATCCGTGAAGGAAAGGTCAGCGTCGTCGCGCCCCTTACGGCGCTTTACCCGGTCGTGACGCTGGTGCTGGCAAGGATTTTCCTCAGAGAAAAAATAAACCTTGTCCAGCTCGCCGGAATAATCCTCGCGCTTGTCTCGGTCGTTCTGATCTCACACGAATAGAAATAAAACTCTTGAGGCCGGTCCCATGATGCCTGGACGGCGCCGGAATCCCATAATCATCGGAACAATTTTGTACCTTTTGGCAGCGCGGTTTGGTTAAAGACCGGAATAAATTCTTCACTCTTTACCGAACTTTAGTTTTCCAAAAAAAATCGGCCGCCCCCCGGATGAGCCATGCCCGCCCACAGCTCCCGTTTGATCTGCGGTGGCGCCTGCTGCCACTGCAACTCGCTTTGGTCCAAGCACAAAAATTGCTATTAAAACGCTTCGCGCGCAAGGCGCGCTCCTATCCTATTATCCCGAAAGGTGAAATATGGAAAAGTTTGATCTGCCCTTTGCCGCATGGCTCGTCTTCCTTGGTTCGGCCCTCCTGGAGGTCGGAGGCGATGCGGTGGTTCGAAGAGGTCTGCGCGGGGCCAATGTCGTAATTATCCTGGCCGGTGGTCTCATGCTGGCGGCCTATGGCCTGCTCGTCAACACGGTGAGTTGGGATTTTTCGAGGCTGTTGGGCGTCTATGTAGCCGTGTTCGCCCTTGTAAGCGTAATGTGTGGCCGATTTGTCTTCGGCGAGAGCGTGCCGAATTCGACATGGGCGGGTCTTGCCATTATTGTAGTAGGCGGTTTGGTCATTCAGTTCGGCCATGCGCACTGAAGACAGACAAATTTCCCCGGGGCGCCGATATATCAGCCCCGAATCAGTTTGTGGGTGTGATATCATTAAATTTGATAGAATTTGTTTTGAAAAAAAAGCGCTTTGCGGCCATTTGGGGGACACTATAAAAAATGCTTGAAGCCGGAACAATTTTTCAGGATCGATACAAGATTTTGAGCCCTCTGGGTCATGGGGGATTTGGCGCCACTTTTCTGGCCGAGGACCTTCAATCCAACCAGAAGGTCGTCATGAAGGTCCCCCACATTGACCAGTTGGGAGATCCTGCCGTTTATGAGCGGTTCAGACGGGAAGTGGCGATCGGCAAGCTTTTGAACCACTCCGACGTTCCCGTGGCGGTAGGGATTTCCGAGGAGGACCCCCCATACCTGGTTTTGAAATACGCCGAAGGCGATTCATTGGAGAAGGTTTTGAACGAGAAAGGCAGGTTTCCCGTCGATCAGGTCGTAAAGCTGGTCGCAAACCTGCTCGACGCTCTTCATTACTGCCATGAGAGGGGAGTATATCACCGGGATATAAAACCGGAGAACCTGGTGCTCGCTCCGGATGGCCATTTGAAAATTCTGGATTTCGGCATCGCGCTCATGGAAGGGGCGCCTCGAGTGACCTGGCGTGGATTTTCAGGTCTCATGGGGACCCCCGAATACATGGCCCCGGAACAGATCAAGGGAGAGCGCGGCGATGCAAAAAGCGATATCTATGCAGTCGGCTGCCTCACTTATCACCTTCTAAGCGGGTCTCCTCCGTTTACCGGGGATAACCCGCTGACGGTCATGTACCAGCATATGACCAAAAACATTGAACCGCTCACATCGGTAAAGGGTTTGCATCCGGGGATATGGGCCGCGATCCGCAGAGCGTTGCGGCGACGAAAGGAGGAGCGCTACGACTCCGCCGAGCAGATGGCCAACGATTTGCGTTTCCCTGAAAATGCGGACCTCAAATGGGTAGGTGAACCCGACCCGCCGCTGGCCGCCGTGCTTCCCACAAAACGAAACAACCTGCTGATATACGGTGGTTCCGTATTGATTGCCGTATTGATCGCGTTTTTGCTCCTTTTGTTAAGACGATAAAATTTCAGATGGCATTTTCACCGGTTTCCCCTGTACGAATCCGGATGGCGTTGCCAATGGGATAGGTAAAGATTTTGCCGTCTCCGATTTCGCCCGTGCGGGAAATTTCGATTATAGCTTTGATGACTTCATCCACCATGGAGTCGGAAACAACCATCTCTATCTTAGTTTTCGGGAGCAGATTGATGTTGAACTCCGTGTTCCACGCATCTCGAGTATGACCTTTCTGTAAACCGCAGCCGATCACTTCCGTTACGGTCATTCCCTTGATTCCCAGGTTGCCCAGCGCATTGCGCACGTCAAGAATCCTGTCCGGGCGCAGAATACATTCTATTTTAGTCATTTATCGCACCACCTTTTATTTTGATTCAATCCCCGTCAGCTCATACCGGGCGGCTTTGCCGCAAGCCCCGGATGCCTATCACCACTCTATTCTGTTAACTTTAACCGTCATGATGGTCATATTATCATAGCCGCCGCGCCTGTTGAGCTCGACTATCAATTCGGTCAACTGCTTTTTAGAAGAACCTCGCTCAATAAGAAACGACTTTAATTCGTCAGCAGTCGCATGTTCCAGTATCCCATCGGTAATCATGCAGAAAATATCCCCCGGCTTAGTAAGGCCCGAGTAAAAATCGGGCATCAACAGAGGACCTTCACCAACCGCCTTCAGCAGCACATTTTTGTTGGGGTGAACACGCGCCTCCTCAGCCGTTATCATTCCGAGGCGCATGAGTTTACCGACGAGGCTGTGGTCCTTTGTCAGTTGAATCATATCGTCATCACGCAGCAGCATGATTTTCGAGTCGCCGACGTGAGTGATGAAAAACCGGTTTTGTCTTAGCAGAAGAGTGGACAAAGTGCACTTCATATGTCGTGCGGAGCGATGGCTGATCGACAGATCGTAGATGTGCAGAGAAGTAATTTGAAATGCGTTTTTTAATCTTTCCGGGATTTTTTGTGTATGATCGCCGAAATAATATTCCTGGAGCAAAACATTGACCGCCTCCGCGCTGGCAACCTCCCCGGCAGCGCTTCCCCCCACGCCGTCCGACACCGCGAAAAGGCTTCCAAACTGGTTTAGCCCCGTTTCGGCCGGCATGTAATAGCCGAAAAAATCCTCGTTGTTTTGACGGACCTTCCCTTTATCAGATAGACCGTGCACCTGTAAGGCGTCCGACACATAATCGCTTTTCGATGCAGAACTGGCTGGCAAGGAAACCTCCAACGGGCAAAAGGGCGCTTGTAAAACGCCCTCTTGCCCCCAATTATTTTCGATTTGGATCGACTTAGTCTCTCATAAGGTGAAATTCTACTACGTTCATAAGGTGAAATTCTCCTACGTTCATCCGTCGTTTCCGGATGGAGACTACTTAGTTAGTGT
>JBKQTS010000198.1:0-49320 GCA_052143075.1 Syntrophobacteraceae bacterium
CCCAAACCGGAGGCCCTTCGGGCGGGTGTATCCCGGCTGAATATCTCGATGTTCCAATAGACTATGAAACCCTTCAGAAGCTTGGCTCCATCATGGGTTCGGGTGGTCTGATCGTAATGGACGACCAGAGCTGCATGCCGGATGTGGCCAAGTTCTTCATGGAATTCTGCATGGATGAGAGCTGCGGAAAGTGCGGCCCGTGCCGGGGTGGAACGGTGCAGATGCACCGGATTCTCACCAAGGTTACGAACGGAAGCGCGACAATGGAAGACCTGACTAAGCTCGAGGAACTCTGCCTGATGGTGAAGGAGACCAGCCTCTGCGGACTTGGCAATACCTGTCCGAATCCCATCTACAGCACGCTCCGCTATTTCAGGGATGAATACGAGTCGCACATTAAAGACCATCACTGCCCGGCCGGAGTCTGCCGGTTTACGGAGGAGCCGCTTAGAATCGCTGTGGCATGATGATCCTACTAGCATGAATCTCCAATGGAGGCGCAAAAATGTCAGTTGTCACACTCACGATTAACGATAAGCTTGTCAGCGCCCCGGCAAACACCTCGCTTCTTAGTTCGATACAGGAACAGGGGATGGACATTCCCACCCTCTGCCATCTCAAGGGGCTGAGCGAGCGTGGCGGGTGCCGCCTGTGCGTCGTCGAGATGGAAGGAAGCCCCAGGCTGTTTGCCTCGTGCGTGACTCCCGTTGCAGAAGGGATGGTGATTCGCACCCATACCGACAGGTTGCTCAAATATCGGCAGATGATGATCGAACTGCTTCTGGCCGAACGCAATCACGTTTGCGCTGTCTGCGTCCAGAACGGCCACTGCGAACTGCAGACCCTGGCTGCAAAGCTCGGGGTCACAAGCGTTCGCTACGATTACATTTGTCCCGATTTGCCCATGGATGCCAGCCACGAACGCTACGTCCTGGACCATAACCGCTGCGTTCTGTGCGGACGGTGCAACCGAGTGTGCGACGAAGTCGAAGGCGCACACACGCTCGATATGGGCGGGCGCGGCATCCAGTCAAGGGTCATCGCGGGTATGAATCAGCCTTGGGGGACCAGCCGGAGCTGCACTGGTTGCGGCAAATGCGTCCAGGTCTGCCCGACCGGCGCCCTTTTCAAGAAGGGCTCGAGCGCGGCGGAAATGGTTAAGCAGAACGACTTTCTGACCTGGATTCTGGATGGTCGTGAAAAGAAGATTTATCACTGGTCCTGATGAGAGGAGAGGCGTAGCATGGCAACATCGACGAACAGCAAACCTCGGCTGGCTACCGCGTGGTTGGGCGGGTGCGCCGGCTGTCATATGAGTCTGTTGGACCTGGATGAACGGATCGTGGATGTCCTCGCTTTGGTCGACCTGGTCTATAGCCCGGTCGCCGATATCAAGAAGTTTCCCGACGGTGTTGACGTGACGCTGGTCGAGGGATCTTGCTGCAATTCAGAGAACGTGCATCTGGCCCGTGAAATCAGGGAGCGAAGTAAACTGGTCGTTGCCTTCGGTGACTGTGCGATTACGGGAAATGTCCCGGGCATGCGCAATCGGCTGAAGCTCCAGGACATTCTGGACGAGGTCTATGAAGGCCCGGGACCGGCCCCGCCCGCTCAGGGCGATTTGCCGATCCTGCTGCCCAAAGTGGTGCCCCTGCACCAGGTGGTCCCGGTAGATATTTACTTGCCCGGCTGCCCACCGGACCCTGAAAGAATCTGGGCTGCCATCACGGCAATACTCAATGGCGAACCGATCGAGCTGCCAGTTGAAATGCGTACCTTCGGCTAGCTCCATTTATTGGAAGGACGATGATTTTGTCATACGTCCCGACGGAACCTCGAATACATAGAGAAGGACGACTATGGCACAGACTATAACAATCGAACCTATCACTCGAATTGAGGGCCACGGAAAGGTAACTATTCAACTGGATGACGCAGGGCTTGTATCAGATGCGAAGTTCCATGTGGTAGAGTTCCGCGGCTTCGAAAAGTTTTGTGTGGGGCGCACTTTCCCGGAAATGCCGGGCATCACTATGCGAATCTGCGGTATTTGCCCAATCAGTCATATGCTCGCATCCGCAAAAGCCTGCGACGGCATTCTGGGCGCCAGGATTCCTCCGGCGGCAAATAAGCTGCGCCGTTTGATCAATCACGCTCAATACACGCAGAGTCACGCGCTCAGCTTCTTCCACTTGAGCGCCCCCGACCTGCTGCTCGGAATGGAAAGCGACCCGGCCACCCGCAACATAGTCGGACTCGTGCAGAAGTTCCCGGAGCTTGCGGTCAAAGGCGTCAGGCTGCGGGCATTCGGTCAGAATATCATCCGGATGCTTGGCGCCAAGTCCGTCCATCCGCCCTGGGCCGTTCCCGGTGGAGTGCGTGAATCGCTTTCCACCGATCATATCGATACGATAAGGCAGGGTCTGCCTGAGGCGTTCGATACGGCCGAAGCCGCGGTTAACCTGCTCAAGGACAACCTCGATAACTTTAAAGACGAGATCAGGACCTATGGCGATTTCCCAAGCCTTTTTATTGGCCTGGTTACCCCTGAGGGCGGTCTTGAGCACTACGACGGGCTGCTCCGGGTTATGGACTCAGACGGCAGGATTATCGAACCGGGCTTGCCCACGGACAGGTACCGGGAGATAATTGACGAGGCCATCGAACCCTGGAGCTACATGAAGTTTCCCTACTATAAACCGGGTGCAGATGGAAACGGCGGCGGTCTCTATCGAGTAGGCCCGCTTGCGCGGATCAACATATGCGACTTTGCCGGCACTCCTCGAGCCGACCGGGAGATCCGCCAGTTCCGAAGGCTCAACCACGGCAAGCCTGTGCTGGGCAGTTTCTATACCCACTATGCACGCCTGATCGAACTCCTGTTCTCGCTCGAAAAGATCGAAGAACTGATCGATGACCCGCAGCTTTTCGATCCGCATATTCGGGCCATCGCGGGCGCAAACGAGCCCGTGGGCATCGGAATCATGGAGGCCCCGCGCGGGACCCTGATTCACGAGTACCATGTGGATGACTACGGCATAATGACAAAGGTCAATTTGATCGTGGCCACCGGCAACAACAACCGGGCCATCAATAAGACCGTTGAGCAGATCGCCCAGGCCTATATGACCGGCAAGACAAAGATCACTGAAGGCCTGATGAACCGTGTCGAACACGGGATCAGGATCTACGATCCATGCCTTAGCTGCGCCACCCATGCGGTCGGCCACATGCCGTTGCACGTCCAGGTGTTCGATCACAGGGGGGACCTGGTCGAGGAGAAGGTAAGGGATTAAGATTTGCTTTTGGCGAGTGGTGAGCTGTTTGCCCATTGCTCGAACGATCCAACGGGCGATTCGTCCTTAGAGACGGCGCGTGTGCCCGTTTGACGGGGCGGGTGCTAATTCGGAGTTGCGTTCAAATCGGGTGCTTCGGGAGGGCATAAAGCCCTCCCCTACAAAAGAACCATGCGGCAATGCCGTGTAGGGGCGGAGTTTATCCCCGCCCGCTCTTGAAGGCAACTAGGTACAATAATACCCGCCCCCCTGCACCTCAAACATGGAAACTGGAATCCGGTCTCCAATACGGGATGCATCCGGCTTTCAGTATCCGGCAACCGGTATAATGGTCCTGATTCTTGCCTACGGAAACAGCCTGCGCCGGGATGACGGTTCGGGCTTTGTTTTGGCTGACCTCGTCGAACGGATGATCACCGAAGCGGGATTAGAGGTCGAGCGGATCGACTCCCACCAACTCGAGCCCGAACTTGCTCTCGACATCAGCCGGCAGAAAATCACCTCTGTTTTATTCATAGACGCACGCGCTCTCCCTGAAACACCCTACGACGATGACCTGCGCGTTCAGTTCCGCCGGGTTGTTTCCGCCAAAATCGCATCCCCCGGCATCGGTCACCATCTTAACCCTCCAGTCCTTCTCGCATACTCCAGATGCCTTTTCAACAGGGAGCCCCCCGCCTGGCTCATTACCGTCCCCGGAACGGATTTCGATCACGGGGAGGGGCTGAGCGAGACCGCCCGGAACGCTATCGATTCGGCGCCGGCGATCTTGAGTGAGTTGATTCCTCTTCTACCCGTCTCTTAAGCCGGCGCTTCCGTGAGCTCATGTCATAGCGGGTTGCATTCAAAATGTGATGGGTTAAGCAAAGTGGCGTTCAAGAGCTGGCAGGGATAAACGTCGCCCCTCCGGCATTGTTGCGCCGCTCTTTTGTAGGGGAGGGCTTTATGCCCTCCCGCTCGTTCTCCCCCTTTCTAAAGGGAGGTAGGGGGGATTTTAATTTGAAAGCTTTTTCTACTCTCTCTTCACTCTTCACCGTTCACTGTTCACTATTAACTGTCCACTGCTCACTCATCGCGGACCGATGCGGTTGAAAGCTTATCTTTTTCAACATTCCCAAAACCTGTTCGAGCTTATCCACCCCGCTATCCGTGTCCATTCGTGTCCATCCGTGTCTCAATTCGAAAACACGCGGCTTTGGGGACCAATCCCCGTTTCGGAGTGGGCAAATGGCCTAAATCTCAATTTATTGCATTCTCATCGCTTTCTGCTATGCTGGATTTTAAAGTCAAATTCAAACGATGTCGGTCCGGCCTGGGTTCTTCAGATTAATATCTCCTGATTTTCCACATATTGAAGCCGGATTTCGCAGCGAGTATCGGAGGAGATCGGTTATGGAACTTCCATGTCGAGATTGTGGCGATGAGTTGCTTCGGTCCGGCGAGATGACCGGATTGAGGCAAAGGATGCGCAATATCGCCTCCCGGCACGACCTTTCATCAGTCATCGCCTGCGCTTTCGATCACCGCTCGCGGATGCTCCCTTTTAATTATCTTAACACAACAATGGCCCCTGCCGGGGTCCGGGCGATCGGGTCCATGATGGTCGATATCGGGTTGCCCAAAACACGCATCGTTCTCCAGCAATGGAACAGGAATTTCCGGCCAACCCTGATGCGCTTGGATGGTAAGGTCCCCGACCTGTTCATGGTCTCCAGCCTCTCGATGCACTTTGCCCGGTGCGAGGACCTGATACGCGATGCCTGTCGAATCGATCCCGCCCGCAGGCCGCTTATAATCGCCGGCGGCGCCAAGGTGATTTACGAGCCGTGGGACGTATTC
Organism: Syntrophobacteraceae bacterium; assembly: GCA_052143075.1. Classification (GTDB taxonomy): domain Bacteria; phylum Desulfobacterota; class Syntrophobacteria; order Syntrophobacterales; family Syntrophobacteraceae; genus SbD1. The sequence continues at coordinate 5,136 of JBKQTS010000198.1, forward strand.
AGCGCCGACCCGGATGACCAATGGGGGGCCGATGTTGCTGTGACCGGCGAAGAGTATGTGCTGCTGAGCCTGCTCGAGGCCATACTGTCCTTTCGCGCCGGCAATGAGTCCATGAGGTCGGCATTTCAACGCGCGCGCGACCAGGGGGCGCTCGATGAAATCCCCGGGCTTGTCTATCCAAAGACCGATGGGAAGGGAGTCACACAGGAACTTGTTGATACCGGAATCCAGCGCCTGCTTGGCGACCTTGACGAATTGCCTGATCCTGTCCTGGGATACGGAATACTCGAGCCCCCTTCCGGCCGGGAGATCCTGGCCGCCGAGCCAATCAAGGCCGACCGGGTCCGCAAGAGCTGCCGGTTCGCAGCGATACCCGTGACGCAGGGCTGCCGGTTCAGCTGTTCATTCTGTCCCATTCCTGCCTACAACCAGCGCCAGGTTCGCGCCAAAAGCGGCGAGCGAGTGGCCGAGGAGATCAGTCAGATATCTTACCGGTATGGAATAGGAAGATTCTTCATGACTGACGACAACTTCTTCGTCGACGAACAGCGTACGCGCAAGACCGCAGAGGCGCTGGAGCGCTATGTCGATGCGGACTCCTTCAGAATCGCTTGGAACACCCAGGCAACAATTCACGACACCATCAGGATGAAGGACCTGCTTCCGGTTTTGCGCAAAACAGGGCTTAGAACGCTCTGGCTTGGCGTGGAGGACTTGAGCGGCGCCCTGGTGAAAAAAGGCCAAACCGGCGACCGTACTGCCGAGGCTTTTTCCATACTGCGCCAAAACGGCATCTACCCTATGCCTATGCTCATTCACCACGACCGGCAACCGCTTATTTCATGGCGCGGCAACCACGGCTTACTCAACCAACTGCACTTCCTGCGAAAGGCTGGCGCTATCTGGGTCTCGGTGACTCTTCTGTTGCCTTCTCCCGGTTCGAAGTTATACCGGGAGTGCTTCGATTCCGGGCTTGCGTTCAAGAGTGTCGGCGGAGTTCCGATCGAACCGGTGTTGTGGAGTGCCACTTACACGATTGCCACCTCGAGCACCCGCCCTTGGATCAGGCAGCTCAATTTGCTGGCCGCCTATTTCTTCTTCTTCAATCTCCTGCGCGTGCCGAAGGCCCTGGTGATCTCCAAAAGCGCCATCTCACGGCCCAACGTCGAAGCTCCCCTTACGAGGTTCGCCCAGCAGAATCTGTCACGATGGAAAAAATTCAGACTCCGTCTGATCAGGGATTTAAGGACTCATTTTTACGACGCCGGTTTGCAGTTTTACGGCATGTGGGGACTATTGCAGATGCTGCGCCGAAAGGCCGGATGGATCTTAAAACTGATGCACGGCAAAATCGAACGCTGCTCACAACCTCCGGCCAGCAGGATCCCTATGCGAAGTGTCAACGGCGGACCGGCAAGCCACGCCCTCCCGGGTACCCCGGTTGCTGGAACTCCGAATCACCCGGGACTCGGCGGGGTGGAGGAAAAGGCCGTCTGAAAACCCTGCTCCCCTGACGCCATTGGTATTTCGTTGCAGACCACACCTCCCCAGCGTCGGATCGTAGTATCTTGCCCGAATGTAATAGAACCCGTTCGACTCGGCATCACCCCAAACTGCCCTACAAACTTGAAGGGCTGGGGGACTGCCTCGACTTGGCTCGTGACGGCCCCGTTAAAGTCATATGCATAGCAATTGACGACGTTCTGACTGATGTCGGTCACGGCAACGGTGTTGGCGTTGCGGTCGAAGTGGTAACAGTACAAGTTGCCGCTCGTCCCCACCAGTTTCTTTTCCTTTCGAGCTGATCCAACTTTTTTTCACGCACAGTGAAAAAATCCCTCATGCTGTTAGCCCCGAAATGAGTTACGTCCTTTGATCACGCCGCCGGTTCCTCTCAACTTGTTTCTTCATAAATCGACCATAAAACCCCTCTGAAAACTTGATCTCCATTCCCGGCGGGAGCAAGTCAGAAATGAGGTGCATATACTCGTTGTATATAGTGAATCGCTCTCCGCCGTATAGACAGGCAAAGTGCTTGTCAAATACGAACTCGACCGAGCGAATCGGGGCCTCCACGATGCCTTTGTTAAAGCACCTTAAAAACTTGATTTTCTCCAATACGGTGTAAATCTCGACCCGGTAGCATAGATTGCGGCAGAGTAACCGTAGCAGGAAAGCAAAACCAAAAAGGAGCGCACCGACCCACAATGGGATCACTAGCGTCGCGAGGTCCCGGACAGTAATAAGCGAGCAAAATAACAAACCGCCGCCTACAATGTGGAATGGGTGATTCAATATCCAATTGGCCACTTTCGATTTCTCACCAAAAAGATACGTGCCGTTTTCTTGCCTCTCCGGTTCACGTTCCATCTTAATACTCACTTTCCAGAAGAGCCTGCTTGCCACGTGATGTTCAGCCCGGCAGCGCCACCGGAGGTGCTGCCCATGACCGCTGCGCTTGGTCCTGAAGTACGTATGTGATAGCCAGAGCCGACATTATTGATCCGCCAAAAGCAATTGCTGCCATAACTGTCAGTGCCGCCATTATTTTATTTAGTGTTATATCGAGCCCCATTTTTAGTTTAATATCAAGTCCAAGCTATATCCTATTGCTCTGCGAGGCGCTTCTCACTATTTGCGTCGGGCCTTTCATAGTGACACGCTTCACCACTTTGTTCACTTTTCGAGGATTGCCCCTTTCCTTATTATTTGAATTTGATAATCAAGATATTTACGCCCCACACTACAAATGGCAACAAGTGTGCCCAAATTATGAGTTTAATTTTTGTCTTTTCATCATTTTTAATGGCTTGGAGCCTCTTATCGCTTCCGTCGTCATATTTGCCTAGAACGAATCGCGTATATGCGATACCATCATAGGAGCGCCGTCCGAGATGAGAGTACATTCGCTCGTATATATCACTATAGTGTCGAGATATATAGTTAATTGCATCATTATTCTTAATTTGTGGTAAGTTTATTAGTGTGATTATGCCAAAGCAAATATCGAATAGCATAGTACTAATACATGGAAGTGCCAATGAAAACAGTATAAAGTCACATGAGCTATAAAAAAGCAGAATAACCACATTAGCACACGACATTAACGATACTATCAATAACCATCTATGAGCAACTGTTGCAATAGCGTTATTCCTTATGTCAATATAGAACATTTGTGTGACTCCCTAATCATATTCTAGATATACAATTTGCTATACAGTCATAGTGATTTTATATATTGATGGTTCAACTAATCATATAACGTCAAACTTATTTGTCTAGTTACCTAATATAATATTCTGGGCGAGCCTACAAATCTATATTTACGAATGGGGTCGGGCCAAGCAACATCTCGCCATTCAAGGGTTAACGTTCCATAAATAGGCGTTTTCCATGTTTAGTTGCAAGAACCATGGGGTCCCCGGAAGCCTGACCCGTGATCCATGCCGGAAACCTTTCTTCCCTTCGCCTCCATCCCAAGTTCGCCCCTTATTACTTCGACAAAGTTCAGCGCGCTCCAATTCCAACTATGGATATCAAACAAAGTCAAGAACAAATATTGTGATAGTAGAAAAAATCGTTGAGGAGTGATTATAAATCTCTTTTCGAAGAATTGGGAGATACCTGTAATCAGTTACTATTTAATCGATATGCTAATCCAACGTCAGGTATAAGATGATATTTATCCATCTTGAATCCTGTTAATCCTGTTACTCCTGTCAAAATCTTCCCGCTTCCTGTTCCCCAGCTTCTCGCTCCCTGCTCCCCGCTCCTTGCTCCGTCCTCCGTCCTCCGTCCTGCGCCCTCACAACAGATCGGGCGCGAACTTGAAGCGTTTAACATTGGCTCGAAATGTTAGCGCGAACCCGAACGAAGTGAGGGTTCAGTCCTCAGTCCCTCCCGCTTCCTGCTTCCCGCTCCTTGCTTCCTGCTGGTAGAATTACGGTTCGCTGCGCTTGGTGTCGGGCGACCCCTTTTGACTTTTGAGGAATCTCGCCTTGCCAGGCCGGGGCTTTGCGGGCTATATTTATACGGTTGCCCGACGCGGCGCCTGCCGCTCCGCGTCGCAACGACCGCCTTCTCACAACCGCCAAGGATGGATTAACCATGCCCGTTCCCCCATCCCTTCCAGCCGAAGTAGACGCCGGGGTCCTCTCAACCTTTTTGGACGCAGCCTTCGACGCCTCACACAACGGCATCATCGTACTGGACCGCCGGGGCTATATCCTCAAATGCAACAAGGCGGCCATGCGGGTGCTCAATCTATCGGCCCCTCTTCCCGATCGTCTTCACCAGGAAATCGTCCCCGAGGCATGGCCGGACCTTGAGGCCGTCATGCGGACAGGCAGAAGTCAGATCGGGGTGCGCCTGTCGCTGCCTCACACGAACCTCATCGCTAACCGCTCGCCCATCTTCGTGGACGGGCAGGTGGTGGGCCTCATCAGCGTTTTTCAGGACATTTCCGAATACGAAGCTATCATCTCCCAGTTGAAGGGCTACCAGAAGCTCCACCAGGAACTCGACGCCATCATTGAATCGTCCTCGGACGGACTTTACATCACCGACGGACAGGCCAACACCATTCGCGTGAACCAGGCCTATGAGCGCATCACGGGCCTCAAGCGCCAGGACCTCCTGGGCTACAACATGCGCGACTTGGTGAACGACAGGGTTTTCGACCGGTCGGTAACCCTCGAAGTCCTTAAAGAACGCAAGACGATCAGTATGATCCAAACGGTCATGGGCAACAAGCTTGTCATGGTGACGGGAAATCCGATCTTCGACGAGAATGGTAAAATCGTCCTGGTGGTCACCAATGTGCGCGACATGACGGAACTCAATGAGCTGCGGGTGAAGCTCGAGGAATCCCGGCTGCTCAACTCCCGGTTTCGCGAAGTTTTGCTCGAACAGGAGCGCTACGAGCACGTGCTCAAGGACATGGTCATCAAGAGCGAGGCCATGGTGAAGGTGGTGAAAAGGGCCGTGAAGGTGTCCGGCGTGGAAGCGTCGGTCCTCATCACCGGCGAATCGGGCGTGGGCAAGAGCATGCTGGCCCGGATCATCCACCAGCTCAGCCCGCGCAAGGACCGTCCGTTCATCAGGATCAACTGCGGCACCATTCCGGATGCGCTCATGGAAAGTGAACTCTTCGGCTATGAGCGCGGCGCCTTCACCGGGGCCTTGACCTCGGGCAAGGCGGGCCTCATCGAGATGGCCCATACGGGCACAGTCTTCCTTGACGAGATCGGCGACCTCAAGCCGGACATGCAGGTGAAACTTCTCCAGGTGATCGAGGAAAAGAGTTTCAACCGGGTGGGTGCGACAAAGCCCCAAACGGTGGACGCTCGCATAATCGCCGCCACCCACCACAATCTGAAGGACATGATGGAACACGGGCTTTTCCGAAACGACCTGTACTACCGGCTCAACGTGATCCCCATAGGAATCCCCCCGCTCCGGGAGCGAAAGGACGACATCCCCATCTTTGTCCACCGCTTATTGGGCAATTTTAACCGGAGTTCCCGGACCCGGAAGCGCATCTCCCCCGAGGTCATCGACCGGCTCATGGTCCACGCCTACCCGGGCAACGTCCGGGAACTCGTCAACATTATGGAGCGCATGCTGATCCTGAGCGAAGGGCCAGACATCAGCGTGGCAGACCTTCCCGCAGACGTACCTGAGCCTGGTGCCGGGTCAAACGGTGGAGACGCCGGCAACGGCACACTCAAGGAGGCATTGGAAGCGCTGGAATTCCGCATGGTCTCAAATGCACTCAAAAGATACAAGAGCCTGAGCGTGGCGGCGCGGCACCTGGGCGTGCATCCGTCGACCCTGTGCCGCAAGGCGGCTCGGCATGGCCTGACGGGCGTCGTTGCGGAATCGCAAGACAACCATTGCAATCCGGAAATACTGCCTTCCCCTTCTCCATACAAGCATTAAGAGAATATCCAGCCTAATCGCCCAGCCAATCATTGCATTTTTGCAACGGCTGTGCATGCCCCCCTCGCACAACCCCTGTGAACCTCCACTGCGCAGGGACTTTCCCTCTTGGCACAATGATTGCCTCTGCTCATTCGAGTGTGCAGTACTTGCCGTTTGTCGAGGCCAACTCAGCAACATTACAGAAAACCGGCGGCTCTCATGCCAGCAGCCGCCCACCAGAAGGAGAGACGTATGCGTAGAAGTGGTTGGAAGGTTCCGATGGTGCTCATTCTTGCGGCAGTGCTCCTCTTTCCTCTCATATCACATGCGCAAGAAAAGGTGATCAAGATCGGCGCGATCTATCCCATGACCGGCAGGGCGGGCCTCTACGGACTCGATTCAGTCGCGGCCATGGAAATGGCCATCGAGGAAATCAACTCCAAGGGGGGCGTAGCCGGCTATAAGCTCGACGCTCTGTACACCGACAGCAAGGTGAAGCCGGACTATTCAGTGCGCATCGCCAAGCGCTACATCGAGGAGGACAAGGTCAACTTTCTGTTCGGCGTGGTGAGCTCCGGCGTCGGACTGGCCGTCACCGAAGTATCCAAGCAATACAAAAAGATTTTCATTGGCACGGACCACGCGGCAACGGAACTCACGGTGGACAATCTGCAGCCCTACTACTTTCGCGTCTCCAACAATACCTTCCAGTCGATGGCCGCAGGAGCGCTGTATCTCAAGGAACTGCAGGCCACTAAGCCCTGGAAGAAGATCGCCTACATCGGCCCCGACTACTCTTACGGCCATAGCCAGTGGGATGAGCTTCGCTACAACCTCGAAAAGCTCGGCGTGAAGTACGAGGTGGCCGGGGAACACTGGCCCAAGCTCGCACAGCCCGACTACACTCCCTTCATCACCACCATCATCCACGACAAGCCCGACATCCTAGTGGCCGGTTTCTGGGGTGGCGACACCGTGGCCTTCATCAAGCAGGCATTGCCGTACGGCCTTTTCGACAAGGTGCTCTATTTCCATCCCGACGCGGGCGGAAACTATGAACTCATGAGCGCCATGGGTGAGGAGCTGCCCAACGGCCTTATACTGGGCGCGCGTCACTACAACAACTGGCCGCAAACCGAAGGCAACAAGACCTTCGTAGAGAACTTCCACAAGCATACAGGCAGGTATCCTTCGTACGCGGCCGAGGGCGCCTATGTGGGCGTCTACGCCATCGCCTACGCGGTGGGTCAAGTCGGAAATCCCGATGACTCCGAAGCGCTCGTGAAGGCCTTCGAGGGCATGAAGCTCAAGATGCCCGAGGACCCCGAAGGATTCACTTCCTACATCGACCCGGCAACCCACCAGATCGTTCAGGTTCAGGCCATCGGGGTGACTGAACCCAACGACAAATTTCCGCCCGCCAAGAAGATGCTGGGAAAGTGGAAGGTCTTCAAGGCCGAGGATCTGCTTCCGCCGAAGGATTTCATCGAAAAGCACACCAAGAAATAGCACGGACCGGGGCGTGCGGTGGGACTGTTCCCGCGCGCCCCCTGACGACAGAGGGAATCTGCCTGATGGAGCCCGAGACACCTCCTCATCGACAAAGTCCTCCGGCCCATCCGTGTGGGAGCGCGGGAGCAGATGGGAATGCCCGAGAGGGCCCCGCAGCGGAACACGCCCACAGCGGGGGTCGTCACCCATCAAAGGCGGTTAAGGACTTATGGATCCCAAGTTTCTCCTGATTCAAGCAACGAGCGGCCTGACAATGGCCATGATCCTCTTTTTGGTGGCGAGCGGCCTGACGCTTCTCTTCGGGGTCGTGAACGTCTTCAATTTCGCCCACGGTTCTTTCTATATGATCGGGGCTTACCTGGCCTACACCTGCGTGTCCGTCCTGGGCCTCAATTTCTGGGCTTCCCTGGTGCTGGCGGGAGTTGGGGCCGGGATTTTCGGCATGTTGATGGAGTCCGTCTTTCTGAGGCGTATTTACGGCCGGGCCGAGGAAACCGGTTTTCAGATCCTGCTCACCTATTCGTTCATCCTCATCATCGACGATCTGGTCAAACTAATTTGGGGTACAGAATACAAATCTATCTCCCGGCCGCCGGGATTCTCCGGGGCACTGGACCTGTTCGGCATGATCGTTCCCACCTATAACCTGGCCATCATCGCACTGGGTCTGATTGTCGCGGTAGCCTCGTGGTTACTGCTCAGCCGCACGCGGGCGGGCAGAATCGCCCGAGCCACGGCCATCGACCGGGAGATGCTGAGCACTCTTGGCGTGAATGTTCCCCTGACGCTCACCGTCATCTTCGGGATCGCCACGGCCCTGGGAGGGATCGCCGGCGCGCTCGCGGCGCCACTGCGGTCGGTGACTCCGGGAGCGGGAATCGAAGTAATAATCGATTCGCTCATCGTGGTGGTTCTGGGAGGCATGGGCAACTTCTGGGGGGCCTTCCTCGGGGCGATCATACTGGGTGAAGTGAACGCCTTTGCCGTGTCCTACGTTCCGGATTGGGCCTCGCTTTTCAGCTTTCTCGTCATGATCGTGGTGCTCATTTTCAAGCCGCAGGGATTGTTCAGTCCCGCCAAGGTCAGGAAGGCATAGGCATGGATTTCAAACAAGGGATCAAGACTCTTGGGCCCGGACTGGCAGGGTTTGTGGTTTTCGCCGCCCTGCCGCTCATCAGGACCTCGGACTATCAGCTCACCATCGCGAGCAACATCATCATTTGGGCGCTCTTCGCCATGTCTTTCAACATGCTGTTCGGCATGACGGGAATGCTCTCGTTCGGCCAGGCGCTCTATTTCGGCCTCGGCGGCTATTTCGTGGGACTGCTTGTTTACTACCACGGGGCGGGCTGGTTCGTACCGGCGATTTCCCTCGGCGTGCTGGGCGCGGGGGTACTCTCGCTCATCGCTGGACCTCTGGTCCTTCGCCTCACCGGGGTATACTTCACGATGCTCACCCTGGCCTTCGCTCAGCTCGGATGGGGCATCGTCGTCAAGTGGTACAATTTCACCAACGGAGACGACGGCATCCAAGGGATCATCCCTCCGGGCGTTCTGGGAAGCAAGGTGGTCTACTATTACTTTTGCTTCTTCCTCGTGTCGCTTTCCCTCTGGCTCCTATGGCGCATTTCTCGCTCGCCCTTCGGCCTTATTTTGCGCTGCGTGCGCCAGAACCCGGACCGGGTCCGTTTTCTTGGCAGGAGGGTCAGACGCAATCAGCTCCGGATCTACGTTGTCTCTTCGATGTTCACGGCGCTCGCCGGGGGACTCATGGCCGGGGTCGACAACTCGGTGAGCACGGGGATGTGGTACTGGACGACCTCGGGCGAAGTCATTCTCATGTGCATCCTGGGAGGGATAGGACAGTTCTTCGGGCCTCTCGTCGGGGCCGTCATCATGATCCTCATCGAGGACAAGGTAGGCGCCCACACCGAGATGTGGAGCATGGTCATCGGGATCGTCATGCTGGTGATGGTGCTGGCCTTTCCCAGGGGCGTGGTGGGAGAGTTCGCACGGTTGACGGCTCGCCTGGCGAAGAAGTCTGATGGAATGGAGGTCAAGCTTGGAACCCATACTCGTAGTTGATGGCATCAAGAAGTCCTTCGGCGGCCTGAAGGTGACCGACAACGTACGATTCGATGTGTATCCCGGCGAACTGAAAGCAATCATCGGCCCCAACGGCGCCGGAAAGACCACGCTTTTCAATCTGCTCTCCGGCCACCTGACCCCGGAAACGGGGCGCATCCGGTTCCTGGGCCGCGAGATCGTCGGAATGAGCACCCAGGACATCGTGGCCTTCGGCATGGGCAGGGCGTTCCAGATCACTTCCATCTTCCAGGAAGAAACGGTCCTCGACAACATCCGCGTGGCATGCCTGTCCAAACTCAACCAGACTCGGACCTTTCTGCGGCCCACCCGGAGCCACAGACGTGCTACGGACAAGGCCCTCCGGATCCTGGAAAGCTTGAAGCTGGAAAAATCTGCTTACAGGCCAGCCTTCGAGCTTGCCCACGGAGATCAGAAACTGCTCGACATCGGCATCGCCCTGGCGCTGGAACCGAAGCTGCTGCTTCTCGACGAACCGACGTCGGGGATGTCCCCTGAGGAGCGGCTGCTCACCCGTGACCTTATCCGCGAACTCTGGGCGCAATTCCACTTGGCGCTACTCTTCATCGAACACGACATGGACATGGTCTTCGGCCTCGCCCAAAAGGTCCTGGTGCTCCAACAGGGTGCGGTCCTGGCGGAAGGGACCCCGGAGCAAATCCAGAGCAATCCGCAGGTGGTCACGGCGTATCTCGGGGAGGAACTCTAATGGACGCGATTCTCGAGGCGACGGGCCTCAACACCTACTACGGGCGAAGCCACATACTTTTCGACGTCGACCTGAGAGTCGAAGAGGGTGAAACAGTCTGCCTCATGGGTCGAAACGGGGCTGGGAAGACCACCACGTTCCGCTCTCTCATGGGGCTCACTCCCCCTCGCAACGGAACGGTGATCCTGAAGGGCAGGGATTGCACGAAGCTCCCCCCGTACAAGAAAGCCAGGATCGGCATGGGACTCGTACCGGAAGACCGGCGGGTTTTCGGTCCCTTCACCGTTAGGGAGAACCTGGAACTGGGAAAGATTCCCGGCCGGGACGGCCAATGGAACTTGGAAGCCGTCTATGAGCACTTCCCGGTACTCGGCCGCTTTGCAGACCGGTTCGCAGGCACGCTTTCCGGAGGCGAGCAGCAGATGCTCGCCATCGCCAGGGCGCTCATGGGCAACCCGGACGTACTGATGCTCGACGAGCCATCGGAAGGACTTTCTCCCCTGATCGTAGGGGCCCTCAAGGAACTCATCCTGAGGCTCAAGGAAGCAAAGACCACCATCCTGCTCTCCGAGCAAAACATCCGGTTCGCCATGGCGGTATCCAACCGGGCTGTGGTCATCGACAAAGGACATGTGGTGTACAGGGGTGGAATCGACGAATTCCGGACGAATGAGTCGCTCCACAAGCGATATCTCGCGGTCTGAAAGGGAGTACACATGAACCATACCACGTTTTTCCAAACCACCGGGCGCATCTTGATGGGGCCAGGATCCATTCAGGGACTCGCAGGGGAGATCAAGCGGCTGAAGGGCACGAACGTCCTCATCGTGACCGACCCCGGACTTGTAGGCACGGGAATCGTTGGCCGGGTGGAAGGCATTCTGGCGGAGGCGGGGATTTCTTTCAGCGTTTTCGACAAAGTGGAGCCGGACCCCCGCTTTGAAATCGCCCACGACGCCCTGGCGCTTATCCAGGCCGAGAAGACCGACCTCGTCATCGGCATCGGAGGTGGCTCGTCCATCGACATAGCCAAAGTGGCTGCTATACTTGCGACCAACAAGGACCCCGTCACAGCTTATTTCGGCATCGATCTGGTTCCCAACCCCGGGCTCAAAACCGTCCTTATCCCCACGACGGCTGGAACGGGCAGCGAGGTGACACCCATCGCCATCCTCTCCGACCACCACGACAAGCTCAAGAAGGGCATCGTGAGTCCATACCTTTTTCCGGCCTGCGCCCTGCTAGACCCGGAACTCACCCTCGGGCTCCCGCCCGCCGTGACTGCCTCCACGGGCATGGACGCCCTCATCCATGCCATTGAGGCCTACACGTCCAAGAACGCAACCTCCATCACGGACATGCTGGCAGCTCAAGCCATGGAACTACTCTTTGACAACCTGCGTATTGCGTGCGCCAACGGCGGGAACCTCGAAGCGCGCACCAGGATGCTCGAGGGGAGTCTCCTCGCAGGCATGGCCTTCGCCAACGCCGGAGTGACGGCCGTCCATGCCTTCGCCTATCCTATCGGCGCCGAGTTTCACATCCCCCACGGGGTGGCCAACACTATCATGCTTCTCCCGGTCATGGAATTCAACCTGATCGGGAACCTTCGGAAGTTCGCGGACATTGCCGACATCTTTGGCCAGAACACCGAGGGGCTGTCGGACCGGCAGGCCGCCCGACTTTCCGTCGAAGCGGTTCGTGAACTTGCCATAGACCTGGGTGTACCCGCCAGCCTCAGTGCATACGGTGTGAAGGAAAAAGACATCCCCGGCCTGGCGGAAGGGGTAATGAAGGTGACGCGCCTCCTGGCCAACAATCCCAGAGATCTCGGCCTCAAAGATGCCGAGATGATCTATCGCAAAGTACTCTAACCGAAGGATTCCTTCAATGCGCGGCTTTTTTAACATGGTCCTCAACGTCGACGTCACTGAGAAGTCCTTCGATATGAAGATCATTCCGGACGATGTGACGCGGAAGTTCCTTGGAGGCAAGGGGCTGGCCTCCTACCTCCTGCTGCAAAACAACCCGCCGGGGACAGACCCCCTCGGCAAAGACAACCACCTGATCTTTGCCGTGGGCCCGATCACCAGGACGGGCATCTGGGGATCATGCCGTTACGGTGTCTACACCAAGTCGCCCCAGACGGGCTTCTATTCGGAATCCTACTCAGGTGGGACGGTGGCCGAACATATGGCGGCAGTTGGTTTCGACGCCTTCATGATCGGGGGCGCCTCTGAAGAACCCGTGTGGCTCGAGGTCTCCGAAAACCAGGTGCTCTTCCATCCGGCCTCGGACCTCTGGGGGATGGAAACCTACGCAGTGGAGGACCGGATCAAGGCATGGATCAAGCAGAATCGCCCCGGCTGCAATAAATGCGGAGTGGTGACCATCGGCCCCGCCGGTGAAAACCTCGTGAGCTTCGCCGTCATCGAAAACGACTACTGGCGAAGCGCAGGACGTACGGGTGTGGGCGCGGTCATGGGAGCCAAGAAGATCAAGGCCGTGGCTTTCTGGGGAAACCGGCCGAGGGAGGTGGCTGACCCGGAGGCCATCAAGACGTTCGCTAAGGAGATGGCGGCCATAGGCAAGGAAAACGCCGGAGTCAAGGCGTACAAGTCCATGGGCACTCCCATGCTGGTGGACATCATGAACAACGCCGGGGGCTTTCCCACCCGGTACTGGCATCGGGGAACCTGCGATCATCGCGAGGCCATCAACGCCTCGGCCCTCCATCAGCGCGCCGACGTGACGCCCCACGCCTGCCTCAAGTGCTTCATGGCGTGCGGCAGGCTCTCCACGGTCAAGGCAGGAAGGCACAAAGGGCTCAAAATCGAGGGGCCGGAATACGAGACCATCTATGCCTTCGGGGGACTCTGCGAGGTCAAGGACATTGAGGAAATCATGTACCTCAACGACCTGTGCGACCGTCTGGGCATGGACACGATTTCGGCGGGAAACCTCCCGGCTTTCGCCATCGAAGCGGCCCGACGAGGCCGGATCGAACTCGATATCGATTACGGGGACGTGGACGCCATCGCCCGCCTCCTCGAAGATATAGCGTTCAACCGAAGTTACGGCGCAGTGCTCGCCAAGGGCATCTGCCATGCGGCGCGCGAATGGGACCTGGAGGACCTTGCCATCCACGTCAAGGGGCTCGAACCCGCCGGCTACGACCCGAGGGTCCTCAAGGGGATGGGGCTCGCCTACGGTTCCTCGGCCCGGGAAGCCTGCCACCTCAGGGCGACCTTCTACAAACCCGAGCTTTCCAACATGATCCCGCCGGACCAGATCGATGGGAAGGCTGTCGTGTTCGCCGAATGGGAAGACCGGCTGGCGATCTTCGACACGCTCATCCTCTGTCGCTTCTATCGGGACCTGTACCAGTGGGATAAACTTTCTACCATCATTCGGTCTACCACCGGCCTTGAAGTCGAAGTAGCGGAGATGCGCAAGATCGCCTCGTCGGTCATCGACCTCACGCGCCGTTTCAACATCCTCGAGGGACTGACACCCAAAGACGACAGGATTCCAGGGCGATTCATGAAGGAAGCCCTCCCCGAGAGCGGCCAGATCATCACGGAGGTTCAGATGAGCCAGTTGTTGCGGGATTACTATCTGGCCCGTGGCTGGGATGAAAACGGCAATCCGCCCTCCGAGGACCCGTGACAGGGGACGGAGGCGCGGGAAGCTGAATGTCGGTGAACATTGAGGTTGATCCCCGCCCGCTCTTGAACGCACTATCTGGTATAAGTTGTCTTTTCTTGTTTACTCTCGTGCCTCTCCTCCTGTTTGGTTCACCTTGCCATTCGGGAGGGGGCAACGGCAAAAGTTCAGCCCTGCTAAGTATTGATACCCCCCGGGAGAAGGTTGAACCTGCGATACCTTCTTCTGAAACAGAAAAATCATTCCCCCCACCTCGTTGAGCATCGAGTTTGGAACTGGTATAATCTTTAAAAGAGAATCGGCTCCCGAACCGCAAACTGCCGGCGGCTTATCTGTTGTTTCCGGATGAGCACGGATTAAAATAATGGATGATGAACGTCGAGATCAGGCCCTTTCAGGTCTAGTGCGCACTGAGGTAAAGAATAAATTCCTGGCAACAATGGCCGTCGTTGAAATGATTTAAAAGTAAGGAGAAAAAAATGCCGCTTATGACTGGTGAACAGTACGAAGAGAGTTTACGCAAATTGAATATGAAGGTCTACTTGCTGGGTGAGGTCGTGAAGCACCCGGTCGATCATCCGATCATCCGGCCTTCGATGAACTCTGTGAAACTCACATATTCTCTTGCGCAGGACCCCCGGTATGAAGACCTCATGACTGCAACTTCCCATCTGACCGGCAACCGTATCAATCGGTTCTGCCATCTGCACAGGAGCACCGGCGATCTGGTCAGCAAGGTGAAAATGCAGCGCCTTCTGGGGCAGAAGTCGGGAGCATGCTTCCAGAGGTGTGTCGGAATGGACGCGATCAACGCCGTGGACAGTGTCACCTTCGAGATGGACCGGAAGCTGGGCACAAAATACCATGAGCGCTTCAATAAGTTCCTCCTGATGATGCAGGAAGAAGATCTGACGGTGGACGGCGCCATGACCGACCCTAAGGGCGACCGCGGGCTGCCTCCCCACAAACAGGCAGATCCCGATCTCTTCGTGCGCATTGCAGAGAGGAAATCGGACGGCATTATCGTGCGCGGTGCAAAAGCGCACCAGACCGGGGCCATCAACTCGCACTGGATTCTGGTGATGCCCACGATGACCATGGCCAAAGAGGATGCCGATTACGCTGTCTCCTTCGTTGCTCCGGCCGATGCGGCTGGCATCTCCTACATTTACGGCCGCCAGTCCTGCGATACCCGCAAATTGGAGGACAGCCCGATAGATGTCGGCAACAGGCAGTACGGGGGACACGAAGCCCTGATGGTTTTCGACGATGTTTTCATCCCGTGGGAAAATGTTTTGATGGCCGGAGAGTATGAGTTCAGCGGCCCCCTCGTTGAGCGTTTCGCCGGATACCACCGCCAGAGCTATGGCGGCTGCAAGGTGGGCGTCGGTGACGTGCTGATCGGCGCAGCAGCGCTGGCCGCGGACTATAACGGAGCAATGAAGGCCTCCCATATCAAAGATAAGCTCATCGAAATGATGCACCTCAATGAGACCCTGTACGCCTGCGGTATAGCCTGTTCGGCGGAAGGCAGCAAAACGGCTTCGGGAAACTACCTGATTAACATGCTGCTGGCAAACGTCTGTAAGCAGAACGTTACCCGTTATCCGTATGAAATCGCGCGCCTGGCCGAGGATATCGCCGGCGGGCTCATGGTCACCATGGCCTCCGAGAAAGACTTGAAGCATCCGGAAATCGGCAAGTTGGTCGAGAAGTATTTCCGTGGCGTAGCTTCGGTTCCGACCGAACACAGGATGCGAATCCTGAGGCTCATCGAGAACATCACGCTGGGAACTGCGGCTGTTGGCTACCGGACGGAATCGATGCACGGAGCCGGTTCACCTCAGGCACAGAGGATCATGATCTCACGCCAGGGCAATCTCGAGCAAAAAAAGAACCTTGCAAAAGCACTGGCCGGGATCAAGGAATGATTGGCTTGTACTGAAGGAAGCCTGATTTACGGGACCATGGAGTTGAAAAAAGGCGCGAGTCCTGGTTGATGAAAAGGATAGGCCTCAAGTACTGCGGCGGATGCAATCCTCACATAGAGCGATCGAAGTTCGTTGATGAACTGAAAAAAAGCTCGCGGGGGATTTCTCCTTGGACATCGGCCGCAGCATGGAAAAGTGGGAACTGGGCATTCTGGTTTGCGGGTGCCCGGTGGCCTGTGCAGATCGGCCGGAAACACGAAGTCTGGCGCTGGAATGGATTGTAGTGAGCGGGCAGATTGTCGACTTGGAATCGATTTCTGAAAATGAACTGGCAACGGTTGTTGCTCTAAAGATTAAAGAATTCTTTGAGGGACAAAAGCAATGGCAATTTTGACCTAAATCTCCATAACTTTCAGCAGATTTGTAGTTCCCGATACTCCCACCGGTACGCCCGCAGTGACAACGAGGCAGTCTCCCGGTTTTACCACCCCTTTTTCCATCGCCCAGGAACGCGCCGATGAAAACATCTGGTCCGTGTCGACGAATGAGCTTATAAGGTAAGGGGTTACGCCCCACGAAAGAGATAGCTGGCGCTGAGTCACGATGTGGTCGGTCAGGGCCATTACGGGCGCCGAGGAGCGGAACCGCGCGACCATGCGGGCAGTATTGCCGGAGGATGACGTCGCAACGATCCCTGCGGCTTTCAGGTCAATCGCCAGCAGGCATGCGGCGCGGCTGATCCCTGCCGGAACCGTGTGCAGCATTCCTGAAACCTCTTCTTCCAGGTAGGCCCTCTCGTTCATGTATGGTTCGGTGGTTCTGGCTATCCGGTCAAGGGTCGAAACTGCTTCCACCGGATAAGCACCCATCGCGGTCTCATCCGAGAGCATCAACGCATCGGTTCCATCCAGAATCGCGTTAGCCACATCAGTCGCCTCGGCCCGCGTGGGCCTGGGGCTTTCCACCATCGAGCCAAGCATCTGGGTCGCCGTTATGACCGGCTTTCCCGCCTGCCTCGTTATCCTGATTATCATTTTCTGGATCATTGGCGCCTCTTCAAGAGGCATCTCGACCCCGAGGTCTCCCCTGGCGATCATTACCGCGTCAACTGCAGACAGGATATTTTCAAAATTCTCTACCGCCGGCCTCTTTTCTATTTTGGCGATAAGCATCGGGCGATAAGTCGCCTGGGATAAAATCTGCCGCACATCTCGAAGGTCTTCCAGGCTGCGGACAAAAGAGAGCGCGACAAAATCGACCTTTTCGTCGATGCCCATCGTGAGGTCCTCACGGTCCTTCTCAGTGAATGCGGGCACGCTCAACCGGCTCAAAGGCAGGTTCACTCCCTTGCGGGGGTAGATCGCTCCCCCGACCTCGACTTCGCAGACCGCTGTTTTGTCTCGTTTTTCAACCACACTCAACTGAATCGTGCCGTCGGCAAGAAGAATCGGATTGCCCTCCTCTATATCCTCGATCAGACCGGGATAGTTCACGGGGATAGCATCCCCCTCGGCGTATTCTCCCGCTACGAGCGTGACGCGCTCCCCGTGCTTCAGGATTCTTTTCCCGCCAGTGAGCTGACCGAGCCTGATTTTTGGGCCGCCGAGGTCCTGGAGAATGCCGATTTCCTTCCCTGTCTGTCTGGAAAGCGAGCGGATGGCGTGGATGGTCTGCCTGTGCTGCTCGTGGTTTCCGTGAGAAAAGTTGAGGCGGGCCACGTCCATGCCTTCATTTATGAGCTTGATAATCATCTCCGGGGAACTGGTCGCGGGGCCGAGTGTACAAACGATCTTGGTTTTCCTGAATTCTGCCTTTGGCTTCATCGAAGTGCTTCCTGTTCGGCCTGGTCTAGAAGGCCCTCTATGATTCTCATGCCCCGGTCCCAAAACCCGGCATCTGCCAAATCGACGCCAAACGGCCGAAGCAGCTCTTCGGGCTTGGTTTTCCCCCCTGATTCCAGGAACGCCAGGTACTTGGGGACAAAATCCGGGCCCTCGCGCAGGTACTGTTCGTAGAGGGCCATCACCAGCAGCTCACCGAACGCGTAGGCGTATACATACCCGGGGGAGTGGACGAAGTGAGGAATATAGGACCACCAGATTCTATAGTGGTCGAGCAGCAACACCGAGTCACCGAACATTGCAGTTTGTGTTTCGATCCAGGAAGAGGAAATTGAGTCCGGGTCCAGCTCGCCGCCCGTCCGTCTGGCGTTGTGTACGGCATCTTCAAACCGGTTCATCGCCACCTGCCGAAAAACGGTCGCGTAGGTATCTTCTATTTTCGAACAGAGCAGTCCCAGGCGTTCAACCGGGGAAGCCGTCCGTTTCAAAACGGCGCGGAAGACGAGCATTTCTCCGAAAACGGATGCGCTTTCGGCGGTCGTAAGGGGCGTATCGGAATTTAAAGGCCCCTGCCGTCGCGCCAGATACTGGTGGATGCCGTGACCGAGTTCATGAGCGAGAGTCATTACGTCCCGGCGGCTGCCGGTAAAATTGAGAAAAATGTAAGGATGCGCAGAAGGGACCACCGGGTGCGCAAAAGCCCCACTGCGTTTTCCGGGCAGGGCCGGAGCGTGGATCCACCCCTCCTTGAAGAACCGCAGGGCGATCTTGGCCATTTCGGGAGAGAAATCCTCATAGGAAGTTAGCACGATCTCTTTTGCCTCATCCCACGTGGTCTTGACCTCGGCCGGGACCTGAACAGGGGCATACCGGTCGTAGTCGAAAAGCTCCTCATACCCCAGAAGCTTTCGTTTGAGACGGTAATAGCGTTGGACCAGATCGTACCTGGAACAAACCGCGTTCACCAGGGCGCCGACCATTGCGTCGTCCGCCTCATTGCTAAGGTTCCGGGAACTCAGCCAGTGGGGGTATTGACGCAGCCGATCGTCTATCGATTTATCGAGCAGGATCGTATTGAAAATGTGTGTCAGCGGGACGAGGATTGACTGGAGTCCGTCGCTCAACTCGGCAGCGGCGCGTTTGCGGACCTCGCGATCGGGACTGTAGATGTCGCTTAATAGTTCCGATTCCGTCCTCTTTTTCTCCCCAAACCTCAACTGGCTGAGCATCTTGTCGAAAAGGGCCCCCCAGGCCGATGCCCCGGCGGGTTCCTTCTCGGCCAGAATGCGCTCCTCCGGTTCGCTTAAAAGATGTCCCTTATAGCGTCTGAGGGAGATGAGGTAATGCCCGTATTTCGACAATAGGGGATCGGATGCGAGTTCCTCGGCCCGGCTGTCTTCCAGTTTGGTCCATTCGAGCTCGAAAAACAGGGTGTCGCGGCGGATTTCGCTGTAAAGTTCTTTTCGTGATTGAAAAAACGCGCTTGCTGCCGGGTCTGATGTTTGAGTCGAAAAATTCAGATATGCGTATGCCAGCAGCTTCTGAGTCCGCTCGTTTATTTCTTCGAACCTCCTGATGGCCTCAAGCAAATCCTCGGGCCCCAGCCCGGCCACCTTTCCCCTGTACGAAGCAAAAGACAAAACCTGCTCCCGGAGCCACTCCGTATCGGTCTGGATTTGAGGATCGGAAGTACTCGAGTACAGATCGCCCAGGTTCCAGATAACGTCTTCTATTATTGTGTTTTCCACGTAACCGGAAGCGGTCATGTCTCATCCGATGGAACTATTGGGGCAATTGCGTCCAGCAAATCGGGTATATCGACCAGCGTGGCCTCATCTCGCTGCATAGGTCGTCCCTTGCTCGGAGAAAAGGATCTCGGCCTTTCCCAATATCTCCTTACTGCGCACTTGGTTACGGCTTCGTTCTATGGCGCGTTTGCTGACCAGGTCAACCTTGCGATGCAGTATGCTCTCAAGCTCCTGCTGCATTCGGATATGATCGAGCAAACCCCAATCCGCATCGGAGGTAAAGGAAACGAGGAAATCAACGTCACTGTCCGGCCTGAAACCTTCGTGTAAAATAGATCCAAATAATGCGAGTTCGCCTATCTTCCAACGCTTGCAGAATTCGGCTATTTCCTCGGTAAGAATAAGCCTGCCGATGTTACTGTTTCGTGATTTCTCAGTGCCGGCTGAACGCGTGATCGTCATCAGCGATTTTCCCTAAGCTCATTTCACCTTCCGGACACACCGGAAATGAAAGTTCCCCGGAATTACGAATCATCGTTCTCACTATTCATAATAAATGGGAATCGCCCAAGATACAATGGAACATTCCCTCATCGTATGTGCTGCAAGGACCGAAGATTGTGGCGCTGCGGGACAAAAAGTATTTTTTGTCCCGCGACCCTTGTTGACGCATTGAGTTATAAATAACACTATAACGACGGATGGGACCCGTTCTCCAAGGATCTCTCCTCGAAACGGAGCGTTGGGCCTGGATTTAAAAAGGAAAGGCATTATCCTGAGCCAATGTAAATGAGCCGCTGTGTAGAGTTGACGGCCCGGGCCGCCATCCCGTAAGCTGGCATCAATCCGCCGCCGGAGCCGGGCAGCGGTGAGTGCATCCATCTGCAAAGGGGGATTTTACATGGAACTGCGCCACACCCGGACCATCATTTTGAATGAGGGGTCAGCCGAAGAAAAGCGTCGGGAAATACGCGACTACTTTCATAAGACTTACACCATTGACGAAAAGCTCTACGATACTCTTGCAGACGATGCCGCATTTTACATCCGGCCGGAACCCCTAAGGCATCCTCTCATATTCTACCTGGGCCATACGGCGGTCTTTTACATCAACAAACTGATCATCGCCAAAATCGTTGACCTCCGGATCAACCCCCGCCTTGAATCCATGTTTGCCGTGGGTGTGGATGAAATGTCCTGGGATGATTTGAATGAGGCCCACTACGACTGGCCTGCGGTGGCCGAAGTGACGGCCTATCGGAACACGGTGCGCGAGACCGTGGACAAGCTCATCACCACCCTCCCCCTCACTTTGCCCATCGACTGGCGCCATCCCTTCTGGGCCGTCATGATGGGAATAGAACATCAGAGGATCCACCTCGAGACCTCGTCGGTCATCATCCGGCGTGCTCCCATCGACCGGGTGCGCCAGCTTCCCATCTGGGACATTTGCCGGCAATCGGGCGAGGCGCCTCGTAACGTTTTGCTTCGGGTGCCGGGGGGCAGGGTCGTTTTGGGAAAATCCAAGGACCATCCCCTGTACGGCTGGGACAATGAATTCGGGCATCACCAATCCGACGTCCGGGATTTCAAGGCAAGTCGATATCTCGTGTCCAATCAGGAATATCTTGAATTCGTGGAAGCTGGCGGGTACGCGGCGCAGGAATATTGGACTGAAGAAGGCTGGAGCTGGGTGAGCTACTCCAGGGCCACTCACCCGCTGTTCTGGGTCCGGGACGGTGCGTCCTATAAGTTCCGCACCATGGCGCAGATCATCGCGATGCCCTGGGATTGGCCGGTAGAAGTCAACTGTCTCGAAGCCAGGGCGTTCTGCAAATGGCTGGCCCAAAAGACCGGCAAACCCCTGCGCCTGCCCACCGAAGACCAATGGTATCGCCTCCGGGACGCTCACCAGGTCCCCGATCAACCCTACTGGGACAAAGCCCCGGGCAACATCAACCTGGAACACTGGGCCTCCTCCTGTCCCGTGAACACCTTCCGGTTCGGCGAATTCTATGACATCATCGGCAACGTATGGCAGTGGACCGAAACACCCATCACCGGTTTCGAAAGCTTTGAAGTGCATCCGTATTATGACGACTTCTCCACGCCGACGTTCGACACCCGGCACAACCTCATTAAAGGGGGCTCGTGGATTTCAACGGGCAACGAAGCCACCCGGGATTCCCGCTATGCCTTCCGGCGCCATTTTTTCCAGCATGCCGGATTCCGTTACGTGGAATCGGACCAGCCGGTGGAAATCCCCGAGACCATGTACGAAACCGATGGCGCCGTCTCCCAGTACTGTGAAGCGCATTACGGCGCCACCTATTTCGGGGTGGATAACTTTCCCGCAAAGTGTGCCCGGATCTGCCTGGAAGCCATGAAGGACCGCCCCGGGCGAACGGCCCTGGACCTTGGCTGTGCCGTGGGAAGATCGACTTTTGAACTGGCCCGGGGATTTGATCGGGTCACGGGTCTCGATTTTTCCGCCCGGTTCATCCGCATAGCCGTTCAGCTTCAGGAAAAAGGGGTTGTGCGCTACGAACTGCCCGAAGAAGGCGAACTCGTCTCCTACCATGAAGCGCGGCTTGCGGACTTCAGCCTCGAACAGATGAAAGACAAGGTGGAATTTTTCCAGGCGGATGCGGTAAACCTCAAACCACTGTTTTCCAATTACGACCTGATATTTGCCGGAAACCTCCTCGACCGCCTCTATGATCCGGGCAAATTCCTGTCGGGTGTGCACGAACGGCTCAACGTCGGGGGACTGCTGGTCCTCACCTCGCCTTATACGTGGCTGGCGGAATTCACTGCGCGCGGCAAATGGATCGGAGGGTTTAGGAAGGACGGAGAACCCTATGCCACCCTGGAAGGCATGCAGGATTTGCTGCGGGAACACTTCCGGCTCGTTTGCAAGCCCGAAGACGTCGAATTCGTGATCCGTGAAACCCGGCGCAAATTCCAACACACCGTCGCCCAACTCACGGTGTGGGAACGGATGAGCTGATCCACCTCGACGGAACCGGGCGTTTGTGGTCGTTTATTCTAGCGGTAAAGACAAGCTTGGATCTACGTCGAAGCAAGTGCCTTCCTGGCTATTTCCCGCCCATAATCTTGAGCCACTTTGATTCCGCCGCCAAGATCTGCAGCTTTCAGTCTCAGTGGCTCCCGGACCATGTTCATCTTAAAAATATGCGTCATGGTATCGCAGTCCGTCGGCACGGATTACCTATTCACCATTCACCTACTCACCTATTCACCTGCTCTTAAACAAAAGATCCCTCTAAAAAGGTCCGGTCCGGGACGAACATCTTTCCCGGGTTCATAATGTTGAGTGGATCTAGGGCCTGTTTGATTTTTCGCATGGCGTTGAGCCCGCTCCCCCCTACTTCCAGCTCGATGAACGGGGATTTGGCGATCCCTATGCCATGTTCCCCGGAAATGGTGCCTTCCAGCCCAAGGACTATTGCGAACAGCTCTTCGACCGCTTTTCCCGCCCGCAGCCGCTCGCTCTCATCCTTTCTGTCGAGCATTATATTGGTGTGGATGTTGCCGTCTCCGGCGTGGCCAAAGCAGACTATGGTCAGATCGTATTTTTCGGCGAGGGAACGAATGGACCTGATGAGTTCCGGTATTTTGGTGCGTGGCACTGTAACATCTTCGTTTATCTTGCCGGGCCTGATCTGTCCCAAAGCCGGGGAAATCGACCTGCGCGCCAGCCAGAGCCGGTCTCTTTCTTCATCGGATCGCGCCGCCTCGGTTCTGCTCGCCCCCGCTTTTTGGCAAATTTGCTCGATTCTGGCAACCTGGGCGTCCAGCACGGCGTCGGGTCCGTCCACTTCTATCAGCAAAAACGCCTCTGCTTCAATCGGAAGCCCAATTCGCAGGTGCTTCTCGATAGCACGGATCGTCGGCTGGTCCATCAGCTCGATTGTCGATGGAATGATGCGGTCCTTCAATATCCCGCAAACTGCGTCTACGGCGCAATCAAGGTCGGAGAATACCGCCGTCATCGTGCGGACCGATTCAGGCGCAGGAATCAGCCGAAGGATTATCTTTGTGAAAATCCCCAGCGTGCCTTCGGAACCTGCCATAAGCCGAGTCATGTCATAGCCCACGACTCCTTTCATGGTGCGAGTCCCGGTTCGAATCAGCTCACCGGTGGGAAGGACCATTTCCAGCCCCAGCAGATAGTCTCGGGTCACACCGTATTTCACTGCCTTTGGACCGCCGGAGCACATCGCGACGTTTCCTCCCATAGTTGAAAAAGCAAGGCTTGCCGGGTCCGGCGGATAAAAAAGTCCGTACTTTGCGGCGGCTTTCTGAAAATCTCCGGTGATTACACCCGGTTCGAGCACTGCCGTCATATTGTCGGCATCGATTTCAAGGATTCTGTTGAGCCGGTTGGTAACGATTACCAGCCCGCCCTGCGGCAGGCAGGCTCCAACCATTCCTGATCCCGACCCCCTCGGGTATACTGGAAAACGATGTTCATTGGCCAGTTTGACAAGAGCCGATATCTCGGCTCCGTCAGCAGGGAATGCCACCCCTTCTGCAACAAAGCGCATCTTGCTCGCATCGAAGCTGTAGCAGTGGAGTTCCTCGGGCGACATCAACAGGTTGTCCTCGCCCACAATGGACTTGATTTGCGAAAACGGCAAAGGCATGGTTGGGAAAATCCTTTCTGATGCGGCCGATGGTTCGTCCTGAAATATCGGTCCTAAAAAAAGATTTTCGAGAATAAAGGTTTGCCGGTCAAGACATTCCTTGGATCATCACAAAATTTTTGACCCCTGACGATTTCTTTGACGCTCAAATTTTTGCCATCGACCGAACCGGCTCAATAATCGTATCATTGTACTTCTCTTTGAAATTATTTTGCGCCTTCGTCAAATATGTTTTGATGACGGATATGTAATTAAATGGTCTCCGAGTTGCTAATCTGTTATAGACATGACGGTTTTTAAGGAATTATAGACAACCGGTAAATGCGACTGGATAGGAAAATTAAAGCAAGGGAATTAAAATCAGTTGATAGGCCATAGCCAAACCAGGAAAGGCGATCAATTCCACTTGGGGTGCGAGGTTTTGCTGCACTCGCCCCCCTCATGGTTTCGCTCGGGGCGGCTTGGGCTTCTCGCCAATCAGGCTTCTGTCAACAGCTCTTTGGAAAGTGTCAAGGAATTGATCTTGGGCGCTGGAGGAAACCTGAGCTGCATTTTTTCGCCGCAACATGGATTTTATTCTGACAAACAAGCAAATATGATTGAATCGGCCGACTGGCGCGATCCCGACACAGGCGTCCCTGTGGTGAGCCTTTATTCCAAGACCCGTCAACCCTCGCTGGAGGCTCTCAAAAGAATCGACGTACTCCTGATCGATCTACAGGATGTGGGGACGCGGATCTTTACGTATACCACCACAATTGGCCTTTGCCTCGAAGCTGCAGCGCTGGCAGGCATCAAGGTGGCCGTTTTGGACAGGCCCAATCCGATAAATGGTACGGAAATTGAAGGCAATGTGCTCGAACCGGCATTCAGTTCCTTTGTGGGAAGGTACCCGGTTCCTATGAGACATGGATTAACGACGGGGGAGTTCGCACGCTTCGTCTGCGCTGCAGCAAATGTCGACTGCGATCTGGATGTTGTTTCTATGAGGGGCTGGAGGCGGGGCAGCCGGTTCGATGACCTCGGCCTTAATTGGGTTTACCCCTCGCCCAATATGCCAACATGGGAGACTGCCTTGCTCTACCCCGGCATGGTGCTCCTGGAGGGCACGAATATCAGTGAGGGGCGGGGTACGGCAATGCCGTTCCAGCTTTTCGGGGCGCCTTTTTTGAATCGGAAAAAGTTTCTGGAAGAATTTAAAAAACACCGTTTGGATAGCGTAACTTTTCGGCCCGTTACATACGAGCCTGCTTTCGACAAGTACAGGGGGCAACCTTGCCTGGGGTTTCAGATACACATAACGGACAAAGCCAGGTTCAAGCCATACAGGATGGGGCTTGCCCTCCTGCAGGCCCTTGGCTTGACGCATCCGAAACACTTCAGATGGCTCGATCCTCCGTACGAGTACGAACGGGAAAAACTGCCGATAGATATTCTGATCGGGAGCAGTACCGTGCGGCGGCGGGTCGAGCAGGGGCAGGATCTCGACAAAATCGAATCCGACTGGGAACAGCAATTGCGGGAATACCGGGAAAAGCGCGAACCGAGTTTGCTTTACCCCGAATAAAAAAGGATTGAGCAAACCGAGCCCAATCCTCTCTTTGAAATCCGGAATAATTATTTACTGGAGGAGCAATTTACCGAACCTGTTCCAGCGGATATAGCTCTCGGAGGGCTCGATTGTGAATGCTCCCTCCTGTCTCCAGGACCAGTAAATGATAAAAGCTTCGCCGACCAGATCGCTATCATCGACGAAGCCCCAGAAGCGGCTGTCATGGCTGTGGTCCCGGTTGTCGCCCATTACGAAATAACTGTGCGGAGGAACGATGAGCGGCCCGAAATTATCCCTTGCACCCGCCATCAGGTGCGGATCGTCGTAATAGCCGTAGGGGTCCTTCAGGGGCTCATCGTTGATATAGATTTTCTTGTTAATTATTTGAACCTTGTGAAGAGGCAGCCCTATTACTCTTTTAATATAATCCTTAGAGCGGTCGTTTGGGTATCGGAACACGACAACATCAAATTGTTTAGGACTTTTGATTGGGATAATCTCTTTGTTGACAATGGGGAGCCTGATGCCGTAAATGAACTTGTTGACAAGGATATGGTCCCCGACGAGCAAGGTGGGTTCCATCGAGCCGGAGGGAATTTTAAATGCCTGAACAACAAAAGCGCGAATAAAAAGGGCGAGGATTACGGCTATGATTATGGCCTCACCGTATTCGCGAACAACGCTCTTGCGCCTGACTCTGTCGCCAGGGGCTGCAACTACATTTTTCAACTCCAACTCCTCTCAATCTAAATTGTTGGCGCAATCTTTTATCCTAAATGCTTTCTGTGACGGTTTCAAGAGAAAGATGTTAAATTCGGATTTTGTGGTCGGAAACAAATGAAAATAACCGGGGAAATCGTTTGATATGCTTTCTTTATTTTCAAAAGCAGAAAACCTCATCGGCCTCGACGTAGGTTCACACAGCGTCAAGCTCATGCAGGCCAATACCGGCAATGTCACGCCCAGGCTCATGAGCATGGGCATTGCGCCTCTGCCTCGAGATGCATTCGTTGAGGGTAGAGTGGCCAAACCCGAGGTCGTCGCAGACGCCATACGCCTGCTCGCCAATAATCTGAAAATCAAACGCAGGGCGGTTGCCGTCTCAATATCGGGCTACGACGTAATGATCAAAAAAATAGAGCTCCCCACCATGACCGAGGATGAACTGGCCGAAAGGATGCATGCCGAACTCGGCCAGTATATACCTTATAACATCGAGGAGGTGGACGTTGATTACCAGGTAATCGACGTCTCCAAGAACCGCCCCAATTTTATGGATGTCTTGCTTGTCGCCGCAAAAAAAGAATCGATAACTGACTTCAACAATCTTTTGAAACTTTCCGGGTTCGAACCCTTTGTTGTGGACGTGGACTTCTTTGCTCTAAGCAACTCCTTTGAGGTCACTTATGGGTTTGGTGATGAACGAGTTGCTCTGCTCGACATAGGCGCCAATAAGTCCATTATGAATATTGCATACAAGGGCCTGCCCGTCTTCACCAGGAGCATCTCCATAGGAGGAAACCAGCTGACCGACTCCATAAAAGAGTCTTTCAACATCTCCTCTGAAGAGGCTGAATTGGTCAAACTGGGCGAATCGGTGGAAAAATATCCCGAGCGCGACCTCGAAGAGATTTTCGTTTCCACTGTAACAGGCTGGGTGGCCGAGTGCAGGCGCGCGGTAGAATTCTACTATCATAATTACCCGGATGAAAAAATTGACGCGCTATACCTCAGTGGTGGTTCGTGCCGAATTCCCGGCCTCGACAAAGTATTGCGGGAAAACATGGAGATCCCCGTCGAGATTTTTAATCCCATCTCCCGCATCCAGTACGAAGTCAAACAGTTCGACCCGGCTTACGTCGATTACATAGGCCCGCAAATGGCCATCTGTCTGGGGCTCGCTCTAAGAAAGACGAAAGAAAAATGATTCAGATAAATCTGCTTCCGGTCCGAGTGCAAAAACGAAAGGAAGGCGCGAGGCAAATCGCCTCAATCTACCTCCTGACTATTGTTCTCGCCTTGGCGGTTATCGGGTTTCTGTGGATTTCCTGCGATCAGCGAATCGCCTCCCGGCAAAACGAGCTTTCCGCCCTGCAGCAGGAGGTGAGCAAATACGCCAAATATGATGCGGAACTGCAGCAGCTCTCCAAACGAAAGGAACTCATTGACAAAAAACTGCTGATCATTAAGGACCTCCAGGGCGACCGCGACGCGGTGGTCCGGATGCTGGCTCTTCTCTCCATACAGGTGCCGCCTGAGAAAATGTGGTTCGACAAGCTGGCGCAGACAGGCTACTCGGTCACCCTTCAGGGAGTAGCCCAGAGCAACGAAGCTATCGTTGAGTTCATGCGCAATCTCGAATCCTCCCCTTACATCGAAAAAGGCAGCATCAATTTGGTCCAATCGAAGCAGCTTGCTGTACAGGAAATGAAGCTAAGGGAATTCCAGTTGACATACCGTTTTTATCCCTATTCCGAAGTACGAAAAAAATTGAAGATGTAGCCGCTATGAAAAATATCTTTGCAGAATTCCAGGAAAAACTCTCGGGCCTTAGCACAATGCAGAAGGTGCTGCTTTTTGCGGGTACTCTGCTGATCTTGGGCGGTGCTTTTTACTTTCTAAAGTTCGAAGGCCAGTTGGACACCCTTACACAGCTCTCGGGGCAAATTACTACCCAGCGAAACAAACTTGTCACTCTCAAGGCGGCAGTTGCCAAGGTTGCGGTGCTTGAAAAAGAGATCGCTGAATCCGAAGAAGAACTTACAAAACTTCTTATGCTCCTGCCCGATCAGAAAGAAATCCCGGGGCTTCTGGAAAACGTTTCCCGACTTGGCTCAAAGGTAGGTTTGGAAAATATTCTGTTCCAACCTCAACCTGAGGTAATGAAGGAGTTTTACGCTACCATTCCTATCCGGCTCGACCTTCTGGGCACCTTCAACGACCTTGGGGTTTTCCTGGATAGTATCTCCAAGCTGGACAGAATCTTAAAAGTCGAGTCGCTTACGTTAACTCGGCAAAAAGACAGGCAGGGTGCCTTGCTTCAGGTGGCATGCACCATCGTTACTTACCGGTTTCTGGAGAAGCCGCAACCGAAGAAGGCCGGCGCGAAAAAATAGCAGCGCTGCATTGATTAATTTTTTTAACCGCAATTATAACAATGAGTTGTGTCTATCAGGGGGAGAACGCATGCGAAGGCAGAGAAAGATTTTGATCGGCACTCTTCCTTTTGTCCTGGGACTGGCGCTTCTCTTCGGCTGTTTTTTGTGCTCAGCGGAAGTGCGCGCCGAGGGGGCTGACGCGGAGGCTTTGCTGGAGGCGGGGCAAACGCCTGGGGGGACCCCGCTTGCCATTGACACCAACGGGACCGAAGCTGCAACCGGTGAGGCCGGCATTGAACCCGCAAAACCTGCGCCTTCAAAAACTAAGGCCTCAAAAGTCAAGCCTGCCGCAATAAAAGCCAACTCTCAGGCGATGTCCGTCGAGGAAATCGGCGCCCCGGCAGCCGCAAGAAAGGAGTACTCCGGCAAAACTGTAAGCCTGGACCTCATGGACGCAGACCTGAGGAATGTCCTCCGGCTCCTTTCAGACCTCGCCGGGATAAATATCGTAATAGAGCCTGACGTGACCGGTAAAGTAACCTTGAAAGTCGAGCAGGTCCCCTGGGACCAGGTGCTCGATATGGTGCTTTCCATGAATGACCTGGGCAAAGAACAGGTCGGCAATGTGATTCGCATAGCCAAACAGTCTAAGCTGCGCCAGGAGTATCTCCAGCAGGCCGAGGCCATCAAGGCGAAACAGAGCCTTGCCGAGACAACCCGTGACCTGGGCCAGCTCTCGACAATATATCTCCCGGTGAATTTTGGCAAACCGGCCGAAGTGGCCGCTAAAATCACAGATGGCAAGAGTGAGCGGGGAAAAGTCTCCGTTGACGAGCGTACCAGCCTTATCATCTATACCGATTACCCGGCAAGACTCACAAATGCCAGGCAATTGCTCTCAAGGCTCGACCGCCCGACACCGCAGGTCTTGATCGAAGCGCGCATTATTACGCTGACAAGCGAAACCCAAAGACAACTGGGAGTGAATCTGCAGTTCTCCTCCCAACAACCCATCCCGGCCGGGTCCCAAAACTCCCAGGGATTTCAAATCAATCCCGCGACTGTAGCCTTCCCCAACCAATTCAGCGCTGCGATTGCTTCTCTGGTAGGCTCAACACTACTGCAAATAGACCTCAATATACAGGCGCTCCAGTCGGTCAACCTGGCGAGGGTGGTAGCTGCGCCCCGTGTCATGACCCTCGATAATGTGAAAGCCGTGGTGACTCAGGGTACTCAGGTCCCTTACCTCCAGGTTGGCGATACGGCCGCCAATGTTACGGCAACCGCATTCAAGGATGCCACCCTGGAGCTTCAGGTTACGCCTCATATCACCCCGGACCACAAAGTCAGAATGCTGATTAACGCTAAGCAGGATACGGTATCGACCACTGTTTATTCGGTTGGACCCAGCTCCGAACCGGGCATTGACACAAGAAAGATCCAAACCGAGCTGCTTGTCGACGATGGAAATGTTGTCGTCATAGGCGGGGTTATCGACAATGAGTCTTCCGTCACCAAGTCGTCTACTCCGGGGCTGAGCGATATCCCCATTCTGGGGCGGCTCTTTAAAAACGATCGAACAGACGACAAACGAAACGAGCTGCTGATCTTCATAAGCCCCAAAATAGTTGAGGTTACAAGGCCTTACGACAAAAGCTGATTGGAGGCCGATTTTAGGCTTGCGCTGGCAGTAAGTGGCGTGTAATATCGCTTTGACGGGGTTGCAGAGAGAAACACCACTGAGGGGGCGCAACTATGCAGAGGTTTATTCTGCGGGGAAGGTTCGGGGGAATCTTCCTTTGCTTGGCTTTGTTTGCGATTTCAGCATGCTCAATGCAGAAACCGGACAGCAGCTTCGATTCGTCCAAATCAGCCGAAAATAAACAGCCGGAAAGCAGAACCGCCAGGCAACAACCACCCAGGGAAAAAGAACCCGTCAGGATCGACTATCTCACAGCGTTAACCGCCATTGTCAATCCCGAAATCTATGTCTATAAGGAAAAGCGGCGGCTCTATGTGATCCAGTCCAATGTGATGGTCCGTGACTATCCGGTAGGCCTTGGATCTCATCCGGTTGGAGACAAGGAAAGCGAGGGGGACGGCCGGACCCCTGAAGGAGACTTCCTCATCTGCCTCAAAAACCCCGTGAGCCGCTTCAATAAGGAGCTCGTTCTCAACTACCCGGACAGAAAGCATGCCGAAAGGGCTCTTTTCTCAGGCATTCTTTCACCTCCCGAGTTCCAGGAGATACTGCTGGCCGCCGAGCATAAGGCTGCGCCCCCCTTCTATTCCAAACTGGGCGGACAGCTATATATCCACGCAGGAGGGGCGCATAAGGACTGGACACAAGGCTCCATCGCACTCTACAACAGCGATATGGAAGAGCTTTTCAAGATCGCCTTCGCCGGGACCCCGGTGCATATCAGACCCTGATTTGGTGTACCAATGAGTTATATATTGCCTCAAAAAGCTTGAGCAAACTCAAAGAGGCGGCATGAGCGATTTTTAGCCCATGCCGCCTCTTTATGTGCACTAAGGTGCGTTGGGGTGGGTTTAATACAGAGTTGCCTTCAAATCGGGTGCTTCGGGAGGACTAGCCCTCCCCATCTAGTACAGCGTCAACTAAGTTCGGATGGGCACGGACATCCAACCCGTCAGTCCGGCGAAAGCCGGAATCCATAGTATTTTTACTTGGTTAAAAGCACTGGACCCCGGCTTTCGCCGGGGTGACGATCCCTTGCAACATACAAAAACTTTGTTGACAATGCACGAGGATTGATCCGCGCGAAAAGGGGCGGGGTTTATCCGCACCCGAAAGAGGCCACCCCCCATAAGAGCTTTACCCTCGCCCGTAAGGGGTAGCAGCTTTTGCTCCCTGCTTCCTGCTCCCTGCTCCCTGCTTCCGGTTTACCCCCGCCAGCACCTCGTAAGTCTTGTTTATTCTTTTTCTTTCTGCTTGTCTTCCACAACGCACTTTTTCACCAGCTTTTCGTACTGCTCGTCCACCCTGACCTGAATAAACTCTACCTCAGCCTCGGTCAGATGGCGGAAACGGCGCTGCGGCTTGAAGTATTCGGAAACCGGCTTCGGCTTCGCCACCTTGCGCGACAGATGGAATTCGCCGTCGATTACCTCGTAGAGCGGGAAGACTTTCGACTGCACGGCCAGTCTTGCCACTTCGATACTCTCGTCGATCCCGCACCGCCAGCCGGTTGGGCATGGAGAGTAGATGTGAATGTAGGCGGGACCGGGCACCAGCGAAGCCTTCTTCACCTTGTTCATTAGATCGACCGGGTAAGCCGGGGTCGCGGTGGCTACGTAAGGTGTGCCATGGGCGACGGCGATTTCCGCCATGTTCTTCTTCCAGGTCGACTGGCCCGAGCTTTTCTTGCCTGCGGGAGACGTAGTGGTCGAAGCTCCAAAAGGAGTCGAAGAAGAGCGCTGAATACCCGTGTTCATGTAAGCTTCGTTGTCTAAGCAGAGATAGACGAAATTATGGCCGCGCTCGAGGGCTCCGGACAGCGCCTGCATACCGATGTCGGCGGTTCCGCCGTCCCCGGCGTAAGCGACGAAGGTCACGCCGGGCTGATCGATTATCTTCTTGCGGTTCATCGCTTTATAAGCTGCTTCCGCGCCGCTTACCACGGCGGCGGCATTTTCGAACGCCACGTGAATCCAGGGTACCCGCCACGCGGTCTGAGGGTAAGGAGACGTGATAATTTCCATACACCCGGTTGCGCTGCATACGACAGTGTTGGTTCCGATTGCTTTCATTGCCTGCCGCAAAGCCAGTACCTCTCCGCAGCCCTGGCACGCGCGATGACCGGGTGACAAGGGTTCCACCTCGGGCATATTCTTGAGGTTAAATCCCTTGAAATTCTTCAGAGCGTCAGATGCGATTCCCATTTATTCCCTCACATTGATGAATTCGTAGGCTGGAAGGTCACCGTTTTTCGCGGAGTCCACTCTTTCGACCATTTCCTCGAAGTTCTGTCCCGTCACATCGCGGCCGCCCAGGCCGACCAAAAAGTTCCCCACCTTCGGAAAATGCTTCCTGTCGAACAGGGCGGACTTGATCTCGATGGCGACGGGCCCGGATATTTCTCCACCGGCAAAGGAAGAGACCCTGTCGAGCAGGACCAGGTTCTTTGCGCCCTTGATCGCCTCGAAAAGCTCTGCAGCGGGGAAAGGCCTGAAAACACGAATGCGTGCGATCCCCACCTTCTTGCCTTTTGCGCGCATTGCATCGATTGCGCTCATGGCTGTCTGGGCCACGCTGCCTATTGCGACGATGATCGTATCGGCGTCTTCGGTCT
The DNA here is from genome assembly GCA_052143075.1 of Syntrophobacteraceae bacterium. Lineage (GTDB taxonomy): Bacteria > Desulfobacterota > Syntrophobacteria > Syntrophobacterales > Syntrophobacteraceae > SbD1. The sequence goes on from JBKQTS010000198.1 coordinate 38,210, forward strand.
TGTATGTTTCGATCAGCTTGTACTGACGTCCGAACTGCTTGGCGAAATCATCGAAGATTTCCTGGATCACGGGCTTCGTCGCTTTGAGCGCCTCGTCCTGGGCCTTGCGGGCTTCGGTGTACACTTCCGGCATGCCTACGGGGCCAAAAGTTACAGGATTGGCCGGGTCGAGGCGGAGCACCGGCTTGAAGGGCGGCAGGAATTTTTTGACTTCTTTTTCATCGGGTATGGCGATCGGCTCGATTACGTGGCTCATCGTAAAGCCGTCCAGGTTCACCTGCACGGGCAGGCATACCCGTTTATCTTCACCAATGCGGAAAGCCAGAACGGACATATCGACGGCTTCCTGCCCATTTTCCGAAATGAGCTGAATCCAGCCGGTATCCCGTGCGTACATGAGGTCGGCATGGTCGTTCCAGATGTTGATCGGTGCACTCAACGCACGGTTTGCTACGGCCATTACGATCGGCAGCCGCAGGGCCGAGGCGATATAGCAGAGCTCCGACATCAGGGCGTAGCCCTGGGAGCAGGTTGATGTAAAGGTGCGCGCTCCGGCTGCCGAAGATCCGATACAGGCGCTCATGGCGCTGTGTTCGGATTCGACGGGAACGAACTCGGCATCCAGGCGGCCGTCGGCTACGAGTTCGGAGAGGTGCTCGACAATGTGCGTCTGAGGAGTGATCGGATAAGCCGCAACAACATCGACATCACACTGTCCAACCGCTTCGGCAACGGCGATCGAGACTTCAATACCAATAGGCGTGGACATGTTAGTCGACCTCCTGAATCATCGTGATGGCGTCAACGGGGCATTCCTTGGCGCAAGTACCGCATCCCTTGCACCAATAGTAGTTCTGGGCGTAGTAGCCCTCGGCGTCCTTGCTGTAAACCATATCCGGACAAAAAATATAACACTGGCCGCACTTGGTGCACTTCTCGCGATCGGTTTCCGGCCGCATGGACCGCCAGTCTCCGGTTTTTAGCTCCGCTGCGTTTCCCGGAGTTGTAATGGCGATCCCGAAGTTCAATTCTTTCCAACTCTTGATTCCGGTCTCTTTAGCCACAGTTATACCTCCACTACCTTAGTTTCTTCGTAAGCGCGTACGCATGCATTCATGTTTTTCTCGGCGATCGGTCCAAAACGGTGCTTGATCGGATTTTGCAAACCGCTTATCTGAACGATCCCTGATGCTTTGACAAGAGCACCTAACATGGTAGTGTTGGTGATGGGAACGCGCATGGTTTCCATTGCAATCTTGGAAGCGTCCACAGTGGCGAGCCTGGCCTTTATGCCGGTCTCCTTGCGGACCTGTTCCACACTCTTCGAGGTATTCAGAATTACAACCCCGCCTTTTTTCAGTCCCGCTTCAACATTGACGATCTTGAGGAGCGTTGGGTCGAGGACGATGACGATATTCGGTTCATAAACTTTCTCCCGGGTAACGATCGGGGCATCACTCACCCGAACAAACGCCATAACCGGAGCCCCGCGTCGTTCCGGGCCGAAGCTTGGAAATGCCTGGGCATATTTCCCTTCTTCGATTGCCGCCAGAGCCGTAAGTTCGGCAGAGGTCACAGCCCCCTGGCCTCCTCGTCCATGAAATCGAATTTCAACCATAGTTTTTCTCCACACTAACGTTGCAGGTCAAATAGCGCTAACCTCAGGAAGCCCCCTTCGGCATAGAGCTCACGGTAAAAAGCGCATGCTCCCATTAACCTCGATTTATCCCGCTTTGTTAAAAAAAATCAAGGCCTTTTTATTTTTTTGCATGACCGGGCGGACTGCGCTTGCATCGCAGATCCAGCCAGCCGAAACCTCTGGGGCCATCGGCAGGCAATCCGTCTGAGGTTTTGCTGCTCGGAAGGCCCAGCCACACCCCATCTTTTCGATGGTCCTCTGTGAGCCGGGAGATCGAAAACTCTATGGCATCTTTGAACTCGCGGTTGAACTTATTGTGCTCACTGTTCACTGCCCACTCGTCGCGGAGCGATGGGGGGGCGGGACTTGGTGTTTCCCCCCTTTTATAAAGGGGGGTAGGGGGGATTTTCGTTCGAAAGCTTTTCCTGCTCACTATTCACTGCCCACTGTTCACTCGTCGCGAAGCGACGCGGGTCGCGATTCTAAAAAAGCTGTCTTCCCTTGAGAGCCCTTTCGAGGGTTATACGGTCGGTGTACTTGAGGTCGCCGCCCATCGGTATACCGTAGGCTATCCGCGTTATGCGCACGGGGCGGTCTTTTAAAATCTGGAGAAGGTAATGAGCGGTTGCCTCTCCTTCGCTGCTCGGGTTGGTAGCTATGATGATTTCACTGATTTTTTCTGATCCGAAGCGGGAGAAAAGTTCCTTTATGCGGATTTGCTCGGGACCGACACCGTCAAGGGGGGCCAATACGCCCTGGAGTACATGATAGCGGCCTTTGAAAGCACCAGATTGCTCAATGGCCAAAAGGTCGGCTGTGCTCTCTACGATGCAGATTTCCCCTATATTTCGCGCCGGGTCGCCACAAATGGCGCAGATCGGCTCATCGGTAAAATGAAAACAGATTGAGCAGGTTCGTATATTGTCACGAATCTGCCGGATGTTTTCCGCAAGCGACTCCGCCTCGGCACCCGGCGCTTTGAGAAGATACATTGCAATCCGGGTGGCGCTCTTTTCCCCAAGCCCGGGAAGTCTGCTCAGTTTACGGATGAGGCTGCTCAAAATCGGTGGATATGCGTTCATTTACCGTTAAAAAAGCCCCGGTATGTTCAGCCCTGGAATATTGAGTCCGCCGGCCAGCTTTCCCATTTCGGCTGCCGCCATTTCCTGGGCCTTTCTCAAGCCGTCGTTCACGGCTGCAACGATTAAATCCTGCAACATTTCGGCATCTTCAGGGTCGATCACCTGTGGCTCTATCTTAATGCCGAGAACCTCCTGCCTGCCGTTGACCACCGCCGTCACCATGCCTCCCCCGGCGCTCCCCTCGACTTTCTTGAAAGCCAGGTCTTCCTGCATTTTCGCCATCTTCTCCTGCAGCGCCTTAACCTGCTGGAGCGGGTTGAATCCCTTTGGCATTGTCTTTTTCCTCCGGTTGAATTTTAGAGATTCAAACTTTAAGGGTAACCCTTTAACCTTAAACCTTGAGACGCTAAGAAGGCAAATCTATATTGTTCTTCTCACCGTTGGGGTTCAAATCCTTTGGACGGTTTCACCTCGATGAGTTCAGCCCCGAGTATCTCGATTGCCTGCTGAACGGCCGGATGATTGACGATTTGTTTTGTGCCCGAAAGTTTACCTGTTTTGAGGCCTCTAGCCTCTGCGCCCCGGGAAGTCTGGGACGTTTTCTTTATCGTAGTCATCCATTGCAGCCGGGAGCCGAAGAAAGCTTGTGAGGCGTCCTCGAGTTTGCGGATAAATTCCGGACCATCGGCGCTCTTCTCATACATGTCCGGGACCTCCAGCTCGAGTATGTCCCCCGAAGCCTTGACCGCGCAATGCGAAACTTTGGCCCACAGAACGGGGTTGTGGTTTTCAAGAAAGGCGACAAATGCCGGCCAGCCATCGACTGCTTTCAAGGCGGACATCGGCGCATCGGGTTCTTGCTCCCGTAACGCTGCAAGTGGGACATTCGCCTCAATAGGAAATTCCGCATTCGGCGTTGTAAGCGATTCGCGGTTGTCGGTAATGTCGGATGAGTCTCGAACATGCCCCGAATCGGAAGTGAAACCGGAAAGCGGCACAACGTTTGTTGCCTCCGGCTTTTCCCGGCTCAAGGCGCCGGGCTGATTCTCCACACTGCCCGATGGCGGCGCGAAGGAGGAAGGCCCTGCAGGCGCCGCCGGGGAAGGCGCGGTCTTCTCGAAATCGCGCCGGCTCTCGGAAACAATGCAAGCCGAAGCAGAATGTCCCTCTTTGAGACTTTGTTCGACCATTGCGATCTTGTCCAGCACGGCATCGAGTGATTCAAGCTTCGGGAGCTGGACCATGCGCAAAAGAAGCATCTCCAGTGCGATCTTTGGCATACTCGAACGGCGGATTTGTTCCTCTCCCTGAAGCAACATCTGAAAATAGACATGGAGCGACTCGGGAGTTGTCGCAGCCGCCTGGTCCTTCAACAATTTTTTTTCGTCTTCGGGCAGATCGAGTCCCATTTCACGGTCATCGGAGATGGCCGCGAAAAGGAGGTTTCGAAAATGGTCGCACAGGTGCTGGCAAAAGCGTCTGCTGTCTATTCCGCGCCGGTAGATATCTGAGACGAGGTCGAGGCAGGCTTGCGGGTTTGCTGAAAGGATCGCCTCTCCGGTCCGCAGCACGCTTTGCCTGTCGATGACTCCAAGTATGTCGAGGATTTCCGCCTCCGGAAGCTCATCGCCGCTGAAGGCCAGTAGCTGCTCGAGCAGGCTCTGCGCATCGCGCATGCTTCCGTCCGCTTCCCGCGCTATGGCGTAGAGGATGCCCTCGGAGAAATCAGCACCTTCCTGCGAGGTAATCCTTTTAAGATGCTCCACGATTTGCAGCAGACTCAGGCGCCGGAAATCGAACCGCTGACAGCGGCTGAGGATAGTGGCAGGAATTTTGTGAGGCTCCGTCGTCGCAAATATGAAGATAACGTGCGGGGGCGGCTCCTCCAGGGTCTTCAGCAAGGCGTTGAAAGCCTCGGTGGTCAACATGTGCACTTCGTCGATAATATAGACTTTATAGCGCCCCTTCGCGGGCCTGTAGCGCACGGCTTCCCTAAGCTCGCGTATGTTGTCGATTCCGCGGTTCGAGGCGCCGTCGATCTCGATAACATCCACTGAGTTTGTATGCGATATCTCGCGGCAATTCGAACATTCATTGCACGGCGTAGGGGAAGGCCCCTTTTCGCAATTGAGCACTTTAGCCAGAATGCGCGCAACCGATGTTTTCCCCACCCCGCGCGCTCCGGAAAAAAGATAGGCGTGAGCGATACGGTCCAGGCGAATCGCGTTCTGGAGCGTCCGTGTCGCATGCGGCTGGCCGATAACCTCTTCAAAGGTACCCGGCCGCCATTTTCGGGCAATGACTTGATAAGACATAGATGGCTGTAAGCTACCTGTCGGCAGTCAGCCGGCAAGGCTAAATGGCGGAGAGAGAGGGATTCGAACCCTCGATACACCTTTTGGGCGTACACACGATTTCCAGTCGTGCTCCTTCAGCCTCTCGGACATCTCTCCGCAAAACGCTGTCATCGGATGGATTAAACCGGATTAAACCTTCAAAAAATCGGTTTTTGCCAAAAAATCCACTTCTTTTTCTTGCCTGCAGCTCAGCAGGGTGATGAAAAGGATGGGAATTCCCGCATTAGGGCGAGAAACCCTATAGCCGTCACCCCGGCGCAGGCCGGGGTCCAGTGGCTTTCGCTTTAAAATCAGTCGGTTGGGAAAAAGCCTGGATTCCGGCGCCTGCCCCGGACCCGATCCGGGGTCCACTGATTATGACTAAAGCATTAGCCATTTTCAGGTGTTTCTCCCAATATAGAACCCTTTTTCATCACTCTGTTAATGGCGGAGAGGGTGGGATTCGAACCCACGTGCCCTGCTCTTCACAGGACAACTCGATTTCGAGTCGAGCCCGGTACGGCCACTTCGGTACCTCTCCGCAATACTAATCGCTCTTCACCTGGCGAAAAACTTAAAAGCCAATTCTAATGTAAGCGGAGAGCAATTTAAACGATAAATCACCCCGAAACCTCTGTTACATATTCCAAAGGCAAAACAGCAGCTTCTCTTCTAACCGGCGTCCATCCGGAAACTAGCAGTTTCCGATTCGAAAAGGAGGCATTTTTCGTCCTGGCGCGTACAGTTTGGTGCCCCGCCATTTCCGGATTGCCCAGCGCCGCACCGAAAGGTGCAAGGAAATCGATGGGTTGCGCGGAGGCGTACATGAGTACCGCCTCGCGGAGCGTCGAAATCCTGCCTGTGCCACCGCCGAAGGCAGTGGCCAAGTCGGCCGGCGGGTCCCACCGCCCGGACGGAAACTAGCCACGGCGCTCTTTAAAAAATCTACGCAGAATTTCGGCGCAGCTCTCAGCCAGGACACCTCCCGTGACATCTATGCGATGGTTTAAGCAACTAACCCTTGTCAGGTCCAGCAAGCTTCCCGCTGCCCCGCTGCGGGGGTCACGCGCTCCGAAAACCAGGCGCCGCACCCTGGCATGAATCATCGCCCCGACACACATCGCGCAGGGCTCAAGCGTTACATATAAAACGGTTTCAGGCAGCCTGTAGTTGCCGGCCCTGGTTGCGGCGCTTCTGATTGCCAGGATTTCGGCATGCGCCGTCGGGTCGTTTGATGTAATTGGCTTGTTGTGCGCTCTTGAGAGGATTTGCCCATCCGCGCCCACGACCACCGCCCCGACCGGTACTTCGGCCAGCCGGTAACCCTTTTCAGCCTCCTCAATTGCAAGACCCATGAAGAAATCATCTCGTTGCAGACTGCTCTCTATCTGCCCTCTCAGCATGCCGATTGCCAATAGCACAGTTTTGGTGTATAGAAAAGTCCTTTTCCGACTATTGATACGCTAGGCGATCCCGGTTACCGTATAGTTGGTGTCCATGCGGAAACCCCGGATGAACGCCGGAGAATTTGACTTTATCTGTTCAGCGCGGAGCGATGCGCGGTCCCACCGCCCGGAAGGAGTGTTTTTCATGCGACGCAGCAAGAAGGCCGAATCAGAGTCGACTCGCTCGGAAGCCCGTCTGCCGCTTCAAAGAAAGAACGCTTGTGAGGATTGCCATGTCTGCCAGCTTTGCAGCGACTCCCGCTGTAACTGCTGCCGAAGCGCAAAGCCCCCGGGAAGCTGCCCGAAAATGAGCTTCAGTGAACAGATTCGGCTCTATGATCAGATTAATGCTAACGATTCTTTCCTGAGAAAAAGGTGCAAATGAGTTCGAAAAAATCTTTGACTCGTTTACGGCGCTTCTTCTTGTTTGCGGCGCTTGCAATAATCTCGATCACCACTTTTTCACCCAAAGGCGCGGGGCAGATGCAAAACCCCGACGACCGCCGGCCGGTTTCGATCGATTCGGCTCCCGCTGCCGTACCCGAAAACTGGGGTTCATCGGCCCTTTGGCGCCGCTATATCTGGCAGAGTCTGCCCACCGAGAGCTCAAATGGCCCCGACCCCGACCCGGTCAGCGAAGCTTACCAGAAAAATGACTGGAAACCCATCTTCATCGACTCCCAATTCGGGCTGAACCAGGGAGCGGCGCTACTGTTGGCCCGCCTCCACACGATCGAAAACGATGCCATAGACCCCCGCCCGTTTAGGCTCGACGAACTGGCCCAGAACCTTGATAAGCTCGATCAATGCCGATCCGCTCTCCAGGCCGTTGACCCCGGAATCAGGGACACCAGGGCGGAGTCCTTTTTCGATGCGCAGCCGGCAGCGTTTGCCGCTGTTGCTTCCGCAAATCAGTCCACGGCGCCGCCGCCAATGGCAAATCCTGAGGTGATTTTGGAAAGATACCGGGAAAGCTTCCTGACTGCCAGCGAAGCCGATATCCGGCTCACCAGCGATTTCTTTCTCTTTGCAAAGGAAATGAATCCCTTTTTAGAGAAAGCAGAGAGTCTCAAGGCCCTTTCGGGCGAGATTCCCCTTTCAAAGTTTTTCGAAGAACTTGAGCCTGAAACATTCAACTATGAAGCTTTGCGTTCCTCCTTCCAGAAGTATAAAAAGCTCCAGGCCCGGGGGGCACTGCAGCGTGTCAGTATGCCCGCCAAACCGCGTCTCGGAGAGTCCGGCAATCACATCCGCGACTTGCAAAAAAGGCTGCAGCAGGAAGATTTTTATTCCGGTAGTATTACAGGCGTCTATGACTCGGAGACCCAAAATGCGGTGAAAAAATTTCAGGTTGCCCACATGCTTGACCCCGATGGAGCTATCGGCAACCAGACCAAAGAATGGCTCAATGTCTCCTTTCAGGAGAAGGCGGACTTGATCTCGCAAGCTTTGAAAGCCGTTCGCCAAAGCCCTTCACGCGCATACACCAGCTTTATTCGAATAAACATTCCCCAATTTACGCTGGAGTATTACAAAGACGGGCAATTTCAGGAAGCCCACAAGATCGTGGTCGGGAAGGCAACCGGGAAGAAAGTAAAATTTCGCGGTAGAATGGTCGGAGAAAACCAAACTCCAACCCTGACCAGCTCGATTCAACAGTTAATCCTTAATCCGCGCTGGTATGTTTCGGACCGGATCCGGCTGGAGTTGGACACCGAGGCCAAATCCGATCCGGAGTGGTTTACCAGGCACGGCTATGTAAACATGAGTGCCCGATATCCCTGGGGCGCTCCCCGGCTCTTTCAGAGCCCTGGACCCAAAAACGCGCTCGGCCGTGTCAAATTCGAATTTCCCAACCCCTACGCTGTTTACCTGCACGATACCCCGCTCAAGCATCTGTTCGCAAGATCGCGCCGGGATTTTTCACACGGTTGCATACGGGTAGATAAAGCCATCGAGCTTGCCGAAACACTTCTCAGAGATGACGCCAGCTCGTATGCCGAGAAGATGAAACCGGTCCTCGAGGGGTCTCGTCAGCTCTTTGTCAAGCTCTCAAAACCTGTTCCCATTTCGATAGAATATATTCCCGTGGTTGCCGCCGGCAACTCGCAGATCGTTTTCGCGGGAGACATCTACGGGATTTTTAAAGAAGACAAATAATCGGAAAACCGGAAAGGATGAAAACCTGATCTAAAAATAATTTTCGTCTGTTCCAAAAACTCAGATTCATTTTAAGTTACTATTTTATCACTTAAATATTACTTCGTAATTCATCAGTCAACCTACCTCAATATATAATTTTATAGCAATTAATTTAGGAGTGATATGGGTTACTTACCATACCTCAATTCATCAGGCGAAATCTACTTCACAACACCTCCATATTAGATATTTTAGCCTATGATTTCACTTGCTTAAGAATTCATCTGAAATAAATTAGACCGATTTTTGAAAAAACCATTTGACATTTGCGTATCTTTTTTGGTAGTAAGCTCCATCTCCTTCAAACAATTAATCCGATCAGCTTTGGCTAAAAATGGGGGCTCCTGAAAGTCAACATACGGGGGGTAGTTTTATGGGGGGTGCCAGAACTCTAAGGGCGTTGATTTGTACCCTGGTCCTGACGACCACATTTGTAGTCTCTTCCTTAATTTTTATCAAAACATGCCAAGCGCTTACCGCGTCCTGCGGACGCCCCTACCAGGGGCATCTGGAAAATGGCGTTATCTTTCCAAATCAATTTCAGGGCTACCATCTGCGGGACGAGAACAGGTCGTATACCACCCCTGAAATAGTTGGCGCTCTGCTCGACGCGATAGAGGCCGTCCGCAAGCAGTTCCCTGACACCTGCGACCTTTTCCTTGGAGATTTTACAGTCGGGGAAGGCGGTGCTGCCGCCCATCACCGCTCTCACCAGAATGGCAGGGACGTTGATATCGGAATGTACGCCAAAGGCAACCGCGCCCTGGATTCTTTCCACCCGATGAACGAGGATAACCTTGACGCCGCCAAGACTTGGTGCCTCATTGAAAACCTCGTTGCGTCGCAGCGCGTTCAGTACATTTTCCTGGACCGGCGCGTCCAGAAGGTAATATATGAATACGCGGTCACTCGCGGCTATGATGAGGCATATCTGCAGCGGGTTTTCGGAAATGTGCGCGGGTCCCTCATCCAGCATATTCCAAATCACGTCGATCATATGCACGTCCGGTTTTTCACTCCGTGGTCCACTCTTGCCTCGCACATTGGCGCCGATGAAGTCGAGAAACGAGAGGTCATAGAGGCAGCCCAGCAGTCATATTTGCCCAAAAGGGTCAATTACTATGTGAACGGTTCCGAAAAAGGGCTTGACGAACTCGCCCGCAGCTTCGGGGTTACTGCGAGAGATCTTTGCAGGTGGAACCATCTAAGCTCGTCGAGCGTGCCGGTTCCCGGCAGTTGCCTCGTTTTCTACAAGAGGAGTTTTGAGAGTGAGCCGGTCCTGCTGGCGCGTTCGCTGCAACCCGGCTTCATTGCTCAGGCCCCACCCGTCAGGATGGCTTCTCTGGAACCCGAACCCGCACCGCCGAGCATATCGGATTCAGCTTCTTCGGAGGATGATGAGCCGGTTGTGAAAGAAAGGCAGTCGGAGCACCCGAGCGCCCCAACTTCGACATTCCGAACGTGCAAAGCCAGGAAAGGCGACACGCTCGACAAGATTGCACGCCGCAACAAGCTCGATATCAAACTTCTTTGCCGGTTGAACGGGGTCAAAAAGAGCGCACCCTTGAAGCCGGGGCAGATGGTTAAAACCGCTACTGTCAAGGTCTACGCTTCAGTCGACAAGATCGCCACCGATGCGCCATCGAGGGGATCATCGTCCTCATCGGCCGGCCTTTCCTCCGATCCACGGGAGTCTGGCTCAGCGGCTGACGCCTATTACACCATGAAAAAGGGTGGGACCCTGCAGGACGTTTCAAAAAAAACCGGGGTCCCGGTTTCCTCATTGTGCCGGTTGAATGGACTTGACCGAAACACCCATCTCAAGCCGGGCCAGAAAATAAAGCTCTCGCAGGAGAATTTGAGCGTCGCGGCTAATACGCACAAGAGGGGATCGACGTCTTCATCGATTTGCTTTGCATCCGATTCCAAAAAGTCCGGCTCCCTGACTTCTGCTTATTACATTGTGAACAATGGCGGGACCCTGCCGGACGTTTCCAAAAAGACCGGGATTCCGCTTTCTTCACTGTGCCAGTTGAATGGGCTTGCCCGCAATGCCCGTCTTAAGCCCGGCCAAAGGATAATGCTCACCCAGGCGAACCTGCGGGTAAAACCCTCCTTCGGCAGCGCTGCATGCTCATTCAAAGGTCCGGCAAAAAAACCTGCGGCAGTTAAGAATGACAAGTCCAACAACAAACCTTCAAAAGATCGCGAGGCAGAAGCCGCTCAGCAGAAACAGATCTCCACGTCCCGCGCCTCAATAGATTCAGCGGTGCGCAAAGGGCACGAAAAAGTTGCGTCCGCCAAAAAACCGGCTCTGAAGAAAATGGGCAAATCAGGCAAACCCTCACCGGCAACGGCCCAGAAAAAAACACCTGATGCTGGGGCCAAGCTCAAAACAGCGGCTAAG
>JBKQTS010000199.1:0-12748 GCA_052143075.1 Syntrophobacteraceae bacterium
CTTTGCTTGTCACCAACTGCGCGCATGCAGCTTGCCCTCCCTTTGACGAATTTGCGACACAATATCATATGGTTGGAGTGAACGCAGTATAATTTTCACGCATGCTCACGCATAATCCAGGTTAAAATTGGAGAACGTCAATGGTCCATCGTTTGCTCTCCCACTGATTCTTATCGCGCCGATCTGCATCTTTGGGAGGCATGGGCTGTCTTGACTGGTGGGCTCTTCTTCTGCAGCATGTTGGGGGCGTTCCTGCTGGTTGTCATTGGTCAATCGGTTACGACTGAGCGTATTGTAATAGAGAGGACAGCCGAACTGTCACAAGTCAATTCGGAGCTCTCACGAGTCAATGAAGATTTGGGACGCGAGATCGCTATCCATAAACAGGTGGAGACCGCACTGAAAACCAGCGAGGAGAAGTTCCGCACATTTGTCGACTGGACCGGAGATTGGGAGTACTGGATTACTCCTGATGGCCATTTTGTCTACATGACGCCATCATGCGAGAGAATAACCGGCTATTCGGCGCAAGCTTTTATTGAAGACCCCGGACTTATCAAACGGATATTGCCCCCTGATGATTATTCGAAATGGGAGGGGCACCCCTGCAATCACTTCGAAGGTGAGGCCGGAGAGTCGGAGATAGAGATACGCATCGTGGCAAAGAACGGTGATATACGGTGGGTCAGCCATAGTTGTCGGCCGGTCTTCCAAGAGGGTGGGGCTTACCTTGGCCGTCGTGTGTCGAATCGTGACATCACGGAGCGAAAGCAGGTGGAGGATGTGCTGCATATGGCCACTAAGCGCGCAAACGCAATGGCGGAACGAGCCCAGGCCGCTAATGTGGCCAAAAGCGATTTCCTTGCGAATATGAGTCATGAACTGCGCACGCCTCTCAACGTAATCATTGGTTTTACCGAATTGATCCTGGATAAACAGTGCGGCGGCCTTACAGCTCAGCAGGAAGAATGCCTTGGCGATGTTATACAAAGTGCCCGAGATCTCTTCCTGCTCATAAATGACATTCTGGACCTGACCAAGATAGAAGCCGGTGATCTCAAACTCGAACTCTCGGAAGTACGACTGCCCGAACTCCTCTCAAGGAGCCTTACCACTCTCAAAGAAAAAGCCTTGAAACACAACATACAACTCTCATACAAAGAAAAGGAGATTCCTGCGAGCATCATTGCCGATGAGCGTAAGGTGAAGCAAATACTATATAACCTTCTTGCAAATGCGGTCAAATTTACGCCGGACGGTGGAGGAGTACACATTGAAGCGGAATTGGCCGGCGGCTTTGTACAAGTTTCCATCCAGGATACCGGCATAGGGATCAAAAACGACGATCTACAGCGCATATTTGAGCCGTTTGAACAGGCGGAGAGCTCGCTCAGTCGCCGATTTCAGGGCACAGGGTTAGGACTTTCGCTTACCAGGAGCATGGTGGAACTGCACGGCGGAAAGATCTGGGCCGAAAGTGAGGGAGAAGGGAAAGGGGCCAGATTTTTCTTCCTCATGCCACCGATGCCCCCCAACATGAACGTGGAGAAGAACGAATGGCAGATAAACTAAAGACGCTGATCATCGAGGATAGTAGGCAAATCCAGGTTATTTACGACGCCGGGCTCAGTGACAGTGTATTTGACAAGCGTTTTGAGAAAGACGGTTACGAAGCCCTGGAAATTTACCATAAATGGCAGCCCGATATCATCGTGTTGGACATCATGCTTCCCGGGATGAGCGGTTATTCGGTGCTCCAGGAAATTCGGCAGAAACAAGAAGACACCACAACCACTGTCGTCGTTGCCAGTTCCCTCTCTGGGCGGGACACGGTTGGCGATGTTTTGAAACTGGGAGTCCAGGGATATCTCGTAAAGCCTTTCACCCACAAGGAAATTGGCAATAAGATACTGGAATCTTTTAAAAAAATGAATCCGGAGAGGGCCGAAGCAGCTTTTGCTGATTTGGAATCGGAGCGGAAGAACAAACCATCCGCATAGACAGAATGGCTGATGGCATACAGGAGGGGACATCGGCTTTCCTTCAATTCCCAGTTGGCCGTGATTGGCCTCGAGCAAGGGAAGTGAACACTCCTATGCTGGCAATGACCATACAGGTCAGCAGAGCAGTGTGAAAGGCGTGAACGAATGCATCTTGGACAGGCGTGGCGGGATGAGCCGTATTCTTAGCCAGCAGTGCTGCAGCCCTTGCACCGCCCAGCGAGGTGAAAATCGCACCGGCAAGGGCCACGCTGAATCCTTGCCCCAGAACTCGCACCGTAGCCAGAAAGCCGGAAGCTATGCCAATCCGGTTTGCTGCAACAGAACTCATGATTGCATTGTTGTTCGGCGCTTGGAACAGTCCCTGCCCGAGCCCTGCCACAATTAGCGGCCATATTATGCCAAACATCGACGCCTGTTGCGTGAGCCTGCTTAGAAAAAACAGTCCTGCTGAGACCACAGCCAATCCGAGCGAGCTGAGCACCTGCGATCCAAAACGATCTGAGAGCCAGCCGCTTAGAGGCGCCACCAGGGAAATGGTGAGCGGCACTGCGGTGAGCATCAGGCCGGCATGGTCCGGCTGGAAAAAGAGCAACTCTTCCAGATAGAAAGGCATGAGAAACATGACGGCAAAAAGAGACAGGAAACTGAGGAAACTGCTGACAAGAGCCGCTGAGAAAAGACGGTTGCGAAAGATGGACAGGTCCACAATCGGATGAGCCATGCGTCTCTCAACGAGCACGAACGCAACCAGCAGAACCGCCGCCGCGGCGAAGAGCCCCATGATCGCAGGGGATAACCAGCCGGCCTCCTGGCCGAAACTCATTCCCAGCATCAAAAGGGTCATGCTTATGGAAAGGAGCACTGCGCCTATAGGGTCAAACCGTTTTTGAGCGCCGCTTAGACCAATCTGTTCCGAAAGAAACCGAATGGTGATGATCATGCCGATGATGCCGATAGGCACATTGATATAAAAGATCCAGCGCCAGGAGAATGCCTGGGTTATGATGCCGCCCAGGGTAGGACCGGCGCTTGTCCCCACGGCAACGATAGCGCCGATGAGACCCAGAGCCCTGCCGCGTTCCCCTGCGGGGAAAGCATGCGTTATCATTGCAGGGCTGATAGACATCATCAGCGCACCTCCTGTCCCCTGAAAGGCACGCGAGATGACTAGAAACAGCAGTGACGGTGCAGCCCCGCACAAAGCCGAACCAGCGGTGAAAAGGGCAAGACCGGTCACCCAGAGCCCTTTGCGTCCTATCATATCCGACAGCCTGCCCAAGGTGAGCAGAGTGCTGGCAACAACGATAAGGTAGGCAATAATGACCCATTCCACCATGCCACTGAGGGGCACTTGAAAGTACGCACTGATTATGGGCAGGGAGATGTTCACTATACTGGAATCCAAGGTCGCCATGAAGATGCCTATGGACACCATCCCCCAAACTATCCATTTACCCGTCGTTTCGTTCTCGGATATTCCGGCTTTGGTGAGAGACATGGATTGCTCCTCAGAGATGAGCGTAAAATCCTTATGATTTGTGGGCAAATTCAATGGGAGTTTGCGGGGGAAGCGGAGATATACCGCACTGAATCTCAAGAGGCAAGGACAGATGATTTATAAAGATGCCCTTGTTCTGATCCTTTAAACAGCCACCCTTGCGGGATCCTATTCAGAACGGTCATCCGGCGGCCGATGGGGGTAAGTCAAAGACGGCGCAGGTCTGCTTCCGTATTTCCTCTGCACCAGTTTCGCAATGAGCGCCAAAGCTATCAGGAATCCAAGGGAAAGAGCCATCTTGGTGGAAAGCAGCGCACCCCAGTCTCCCGAAATCCAAATATCCCTAATCTCACCGATGAAAAAAGTGGTCACGAAAATGGTTGCGACCTCACCTAGGGCAGTGGCGAAAAAATAGTCCCGAAAGCGGACCTTCGTTAGTCCCGCACAGTAGTTCACGGGCGCGAAGGGCATAAACATCAACCGGAGGAAAAGGACAGCTTTAAAGCCATTTCGTTCGATCAGGGCGTCGCAGTTCCTCAACCTGTCTCCGATAAGGGAATAGACAAACTCTCTTCCCAGCCTCTGGGCGGTAAGATAGGAGATGACTGCGCCTGCGAGTGCGCCCAGGCACGCGCAGGTAAAGCCCAGATAAGGTCCGAACATGACCACACCGATCCCGACAAAAACCGTCACCGGTACAAAAAAACAACTACCAACCGCGCAGAAGATCACAAGAAGGGCTGGACCCATTAGACCGGCTTCAAAGATGATCATTTGGAACTGATCGGGTCCGAGGTGTGATTTTATGGGTGAAATCTCCACGAGGCCAATCGAAATCGCTGCCAGAGCCAGCAGAATGAGTGCTTTGAGAAGTGTATTGCGACGGTCGATCTTCATTATTTTGCCGGGTTCTGCCATTCAGTCACAATTTCCGTCAAACTGCGGCCACCGCAAAAGGGTGGAGCATATGACTCTCTTTTCGATTATTCGTTATCGTGGTGAAAAAACTTAAGTCGATAAATCCGGCTATCATCTGATTGCCGGAAACAAAGAGATTAGGGGAGATATACCGCACTGGATCTCCAGAGGCAAGGATGGAGCGGTCAGAAATGGCGTGAATGCCTCCATGCAAATCTCCCGTTGGGACTTGCTCAATGAGTGCATCCTGCCTCCTCCGGCCCCGATCAATCTGGAGGGAAAGCTACTTGGTTCTGTGGCAAAAAATCTGGGGAAAAGGTTCGACAAGCTATGTTCTATTCCGGTCCAACCATTGTTTGTATTCACACATTCTTGCAATTACCCTGACAGCGCGATAGGGTGTTTGGAAGAACATTCCTCTATAGCGGCTTTCTCCACCATACAGGAGGGTCTTATCGGAACTCATGCTCACATCCACTACGGGCTTGCCATACTCCTCAATCAACCTGGCAAGCTGGGCAATGTAATGTGAAACGGAGCCGTTCAAGGTCTGCCTCAGCAAATCCAGGTTGGCGGGATCGGCGCCAGGGTCGGTTAAGATTATGGATTTTGTGAGACTTTCGAGAAAAGACGGACGATCCATAATGGCGACAGTGATCACTGCATCGCAGCCGTCCCATTTAAACAATTCGCTGATCACTTTTAAAGGTAAGGCAGGGTCTCTTTCTCCTACCAGATCCACTGGATTGGAGCGACTCCAAAAAGGAGGGAGATATCGGTCTATCCGTTCGATCAGTTCACTGGAAAGCTCGGGGACTTCTAAACCGTATTCAGTGCATAAATCCGCAGCAATCACGCCCAAACCTGCGCCCGGGGTCATGATGGCCACGCGCCGCCCCTTGGGAAGAGGCAGCGAAGAGAACGCAGCAGCAAGATCCAGCAAGTCTGTAGGCTGTATCACCGACATTATTCCGGCCTGGCGGCAAACGGCTTCGAAGACCCTGGCGTTTGAGGCCAGAGCTCCGGTATGGCTGGCTGCAGCACGTTTGCCCGCCTGGGTTCGGCCGCCTTTAATTGCTACGATAGGTTTTTCGCGGCTCACGCGGCGGGCTAAATCCAGAAACCGACGGCCGTTCTTAATGCTTTCGATGTACAAGAAAATCGTACTGGTCAGGTCGTCCCCGGCAAAAGTTTCAAGTGCATCTTCTATGGTCAGCATGGCCTCGTTACCCGACCCGACGAAGGCCCGTATGCCGATGCCTTGCCGCTCCAAAATTGATATCAACTGGTAGCCCAAGTTTCCCGATTGGGATATGAATGCCATGCTTCCAGGTGTTGGCCGAGCAGAGGTCCCCATGCAGTATAGCTTTTGATGGGGGTTGGCCATCCCCATCGTGTTCGGCCCCATAATCAGGATTCCGTTTTTACGTGCCTCCTCCACCAGGGTGTCCTCGAGCTTCTTGCCTTCGGGACCGGTCTCACGAAAACCCGATGAGATCAGCAGCACGCTTTTTATCCCTTTTGCCCTAAATTCCGGGATCAGGCCCAGGACCCGGGATGCAGGGATTGTGACCACAGCCAAATCCACCGGGCCGGGTATATCGATCACCGATTTATAGACGGTCCGTCCGGCAATAAAGTCCCGGTTGGGGTTTACCAGATGGATCCCGCCATCGTATCCCCCGGCAATAACATTTGTAAAAAGTAAATGGCCCCAATTGCCAAACTGGGATGTTGCCCCTACAAAAGCGATCGATTTCGGGTTCAGCATGGCCCACACGGCAGATTGCCTTGCGGGCGGCCTCACTGGAGCCGCGGGTTTGAGCTCCCCAAGGACAACCAGCGCGTCCACGGCGACCGGGTTACCTTCCGAGGTGATCAATAATGGATTTATATCCACTTCGGTCACCCCCGCATGTTCCTCAGCCAGCCGGGACAACCCCGTTATAGTCTTTATCAAATCTTCGCGGTTCACCGCCGGCTCGCCGCGAAAGGCATTTAAAAGGTCCCCGGCCCTGATTTCGTCCAGCATCTGAGCTGCCTGGCCCTCGTCCACAGGCGCAACACGGAAAACCACATCATCCAGCGCCTCGGTAAAAACACCGCCGAGGCCAAACATGATCACTGGTCCGAATTGATCGTCGTGAAATATCCCGGCTACAAATTCGCGGCGTCCCTTAAGCTGTGGCTGGACCAGCCAGCCCTCCAGACCTTCTCCTGCCGCCTCCCTTATTTCAAAAGCCGCCCGCCTGACCGCCTCCGCGCTGGCTAACCCTGTTTTGACCAATCCACGCTCGGTTTTATGGGTCAGAGTAGCCCCCAGCCCTTTCACTACTATAGGGAAACCTATCGCCTCGGCCCATTTTGCCGCCTCATCAGGAGTACCTGCTATCCGTTCTTCCACTACCGGCACTCCGTAATACGCCAGGAATTGTTTTGACTCCGCTTCATTCAGCGCAGCCCGACCATCAATTTTGGCCTTTTCTATCAACTCAGCAGGTTTCATATACCGGTCCCCGCCACCCTATTGCAAGTACACGTGAAACGCCGCCTGAAGGGCGCCATCCCATTAACTTCCATAGCAGTGGGTGTTAAGAAGAGTTTTGTGCAAGCAGCCTCGGTCATCGGCCGGCTTTCGCCGGTCTTGAAGGAATGCGGTCTTTATCCCGCCCGGCTGCAACAAGCTTCGGTAGAAGCATATCGCCCGCTTTTCTTGAGACAACAAGGGGTTCTGATATCACACGGAGAGGAAGCCAGCAACGTTAAAGCTTCCTGACAGATTGCTATCTACCAGGTGGACAATTGCTTTTTATGAAACGAACGACGTCTTCTCGCGTCAGGCTGCCCGATTCCCCCCAAGTAAATTTTCCAGCCAAATTATCGTCGCACATGAGTACGGTCAGCCTATTGTCCCCGTTTTGGACGGTACAGACTGCGCCGAAGCTAAAATCTTTAATACCTCCCTCAGTAAGTTTGGTTACCTCATTACACGCGATTATGCCGACGTTCGAACCTAAACGTCGCAGTTGGCCTCTGAATTGATCAACGACATAGTTGATTTGTTTTCGATCAGTTACATACGTAATTCCGAAAGAATGGTCGCTAAAAGTTGTCACAGATTCGCGGGCGGAGACAACACCCACACAGAAAACCAGCAGAATTGCCAAAACAAAAACAAAACCGGAACGGCTGCCCATAGGCTCTCCTTTCACGGTAAAGGAAGAATCTACACGCCCACGGATCTCTATGCTTTTCGAGATCATCAGCAAGGTATCACCTTTCTACTTCGGCATCAACCCGCTGCTTCGCTCCGATGACATAACCGGAAAGCAATTGGGTCTCTCTGGCCTGAAGCATCACGTTGGTGGCAGATCGATTTTCAGCTCCGCATCAGCCTTGGGTCCAGAGCTTCCACGCTTCTTCTCATTTTGAAAAACTGCCCGGAATCATTAACTTTATTTGTAGGTCTTGGACCTTTGCCCAGTCTGAAATGAAAACGGAGGACATCAAAATGTTCAATTGCTCGACCTGCAGCGAAGAAGACATTGAAAGCGGCATGTCGTCGGCATGTTCGGCGTGTCGCGAAAGTGAATGCGTGGAATGCCTGGATGAGAACGCAATTTGCGTTCCGTGCAGATATGAGCAGCGACCTTGCCCTTTAATGGCGCAGCCCATCACCAGGCCAGTTATGGTTTAACTGTTTTGCGATCATTATCGGCTATGTATGACTTTAGAAAAATTTTCGTCGTTCCGAATACCTCAATCAGTGCCTCATGACAGGCTGCATCTTTTTTGAGCCAAGATCAAGGCGATCCCTCCTTCTCTTGGCTCTTCCTTCTTCTCATTTTGCTTAACCACGATTTATCACAGGCCCCGGGCTGCCCCAAACCCTTCCTCACTGCGTTCCCCTCATGCCTCAAACTAAAACTCATAAATGAGCCGATTTGTGCCGATTAATAAGAATGTCGACGGCTACACTCCGGTCTGTCGTGTCATCTCATAATTGAAGCATAGGGTTAGATTGCCTACATCGGAAAAATTGGTGATGAAGCAGATGCGTGCAGCTTTGATTCTTGTTCTCATTTTGATTTTTTCATCACCCGGTCAGGGTTTCGGGGTCCCTATTGAATCGGTTCCTGAGCCTGACATCCACGGAAGCTATCTAATTGCGTCAAGCATCGCGCCGAGTCCACCGTTGGCCAAAATTCCCGATTCGCCAGTCGAGATGTTTATAAGGCAAGGATCAGACAGCCGATTCGAGTTATTCTTCATAGACGTCAGGTACGGGTATGACTTGGTGGATTTCGAGTTCTATAAGGCATGGTGTCTGGCGAAGGGTAAGCCGCTCCGCAGGAACGCGATTCATAAGGTCAGACTTTACAACTGTTACGATCCTTATATCCCCCCTGAATTGAGTGGCATGGGATGGAACCAGATTAACTATGTAGTCAATCATAAAAAGGGGTCCAAAGAAGATATCCAGCAAGCAATCTGGCATTTCACAACCGGTGAGAAGCCAACACCCAGCGTGGAAGCAACTCAACTTATCGAAGAGGCGAACCTGAAAGGAAAAGATTATATACCGGCAGAAGGTGAACTAATAGCCATCATTTGTCAGCTTGACGGGCGGAAACAGCCGGTGTTTATAGAATTCAAAATCCTGGAGAGCATCCCTATCGATGTATCTGCAGCTTCTTTCGAATCGCCGATGACCGTGGCTGCAGCGGGTGGTGCCTTCCCCGCCTGGCTTCCCTTTTTGCCTTTGATCCCTGTTATCCCATTCATCCCGACAGGACCAAATCAGCCTCCTGATTCGCCGCCTCCTTCTCCTCCCACAACTGTCCCTGAGCCTTCCAGCTTGCTTCTGTTAGCAAGCGGAATGGCCGGCATCCTGATATCGCGGACAGCCGGAAAACGTATCAAAAAACCGTACCGCTAACTGCAAAAAAGTGGTCTTGGTATGAACCCAAATAAGCAGCCTTGTCGTCTTTTCCCGTTTCCATACACGAGCTAAAGGCCACTGCGGGATAGGTTCACTATTTTTCTTCCCACGCCTTCTTGATTGCATCATCGACCTTTTTGTCCCGCAGCTCTTTTTCCTGCTTTTTATCAGTTGATTCATCATCCTTTTTTTTCTTGGAATGGTGGCGTGCTCCAAAGCTCGATGAAGGGCTTCCGGAGCCGGAGGTGTCGTCGGCTAAAACAGATACAGCCGGATAGGTCACAAGAATTGAAAACAGAACGGATATGATCCGTCTCTTCATGTGAACTCCCTCTGGTTCAGATATTAATTTAAACCCAAGCAATTTTTTCAGGAATTTTTGACCAGGAAGACCCTGGCTGTACTAACCCCTCACAAAATGCGGCATGGTCTCCGGGATTGGCATCATCATCTCATTATAGCCCACGAATGCCCCGTCTTTAAACAAGGGAGTCTGGTATACAAGCATCTTCTTGCCGTTCCTCTCGATGGTGTAGCAATTGAACTTTTGGCTCTCCAGCAGCTTGACAAACTTATCCCGCACAGACCCCTCGGGGTGGCAGTCAATCATGCTCTTGCCGATGAACTGGTAGCCGCCGACCCTTGAAAAATTCTCGCTGCCGCGCCGGTTCATGAAGGTGGTGATGCCATGCTCGTCACAGTTGGAAATGATCACTTCGATTTGGTCAAGCCAGTCCGTGGGTCCCATTTAGTTCTCCATCTTGATGTTCCGGGATTGTATAAGCCGAGAGACGCCCGCCAGGGCATCCCCCCAGAAATAATGAGGCGGAAGCATGATAACACCAGAAATCCCACAACGCACCCCCTATTTGCCCATAAACCAGGCGCGTTGTGATTTGATTATTGTGTGCTCATTACTGTAAATGCCATGAGTGTCCGGGTGATTTCACTGCGGGGAACAGGGAGGGGTTACTGGAAACGATTTCTCAGTTTTTCTAATGCCACGTCGCCAGGACGCAGAGAGCGCTTATCCTGTGATCGTTTTTGCCGGCTTTGGTTCTTTAGGCATTATTGTACTTATTTCCATTTCCGTTCTGAAATCCTCTCCTCACAACGCTACATATAGGTCCAACATCAAAAACTCATAAATGAGTCGATTTGTGCCGAATTATAAAGTTTCGATGTTTGCATTCCGGCCTACTGTGTTGATATCATAATAGGGGAAATAGGGTCGGATTTCATTTGCATCGGAAAAAAGGAAAGGGGGTGAGTATGTCGTTTTTCAAGCTGCTTCTCGCGTTCTCACCGTGGCTTTCGTTTCTTCTTATTGCCCGTGACAGCCTGTTTCGCCTCAAACTCGGGTTGGTGGTTGCGTTTGTGTTGGTTGTTGTAATGGGTATTACCCGGTTGCACAGGGGTATCATCCTATGGGCGGGTCTTCTATTTTTCACATACGCCACGGTGGCAGTGGCGCTGCTCAACAACATCTGGATCGCGCAGCACATGGGTGTAATGGCCAACGGGGCACTAGCTGTCTCCACCTGGCTGACTATCGCTATCAAAAAGCCATTTACCCTGGACTATGCGCGAGATCACACCGACCCGTCACTCTGGGATCACCCGCTGTTCATCAGGACAAATGTCGTCATAGCTTCGGTTTGGGGCCTGATCTTTTCAGTGACCACGATTTTGGCCTGGGGGAAGATGGAGCATTTTATTCTGTCCGAATTAGGTTATGAAGTTATCGCATAAACCTTCCTCATCGGAGCGGTGGCCTTCACGACCTGGTATCCGAATTATGTTCGACGCAGACGAGAACTGGAAGAACCTGGACTTGCAAGCCAGCAACTGGCATGGGACGGCTATTTTGCAAAGATTATCCGAGAGGCACATTGCCTTACAGGTGTCTCAAGACTTCCATCGATTGATCAAATCGGGCTCCGGGATTAAAGGACGGGACAATGAAACGCAGTCTGCGATCCCTTCCCTTATGATTAGTTCCGCTACTGCATAGGAGCGAATCCCGCCGACGAGCATTATAGGAACCTTGACCTTTTCCTTGAATTTCTTGGCCGCTTTCAGGTAATAGACTTTACTCGCACATAATCTGCATTCCTGCCTAGGAGAAATAATGGACTACGTCAGTCTCGGCAAGACCGGCCTAAAAGTTTCCCGCATATGTCTAGGCTGCATGACCTATGGTGCGCCTGCCACAGGCGAACCCAAACCCGGCAGCCACGCATGGGTCCTTAGCGAAGAGGAAAGCCAGCCCTTCCTGCGCCAAGCCCTCGAACTTGGGATCAATTTTTTCGACACTGCCAATGTTTATTCGCGCGGCGACAGCGAAATCGTTCTCGGGCGATTCCTGAAAGCAAACATCCGCCGCGAAGCCGTCGTCATCGCCACCAAGGTCCACGGTATCATGCGCAACGAGCCCAATGGCCGCGGCCTGTCCCGGAAGGCCATCTTTTTCGAACTCGACGAGAGCCTCCGTCGTCTGCAGACCGACTATGTGGACCTCTACCAAATTCATCGCTGGGATTACGAAACGCCGATCGAGGAAACTCTCGAGGCGTTGAGCGACGCGGTGAAATCGGGCAAGGTCCGCTATATCGGGGCCTCTTCCATGTACGCCTGGCAATTCACCAAGGCGCTCTATCTCGCTCAACTGCACGGCTGGCCCCGTTTCGTTTCCATGCAGAATCACTACAACCTGCTTTATCGTGAAGAAGAACGCGAGATGATCCCCTTTTGCCAGTCCGAAGGCATCGGCATCATTCCCTGGAGTCCCCTCGCACGTGGCCGCCTGACCCGCCCCTGGCAAACTGAAAGCACAAGACGCTATGAAACCGACGAGTTCGGGAAAAGCCTGTACTCGCAGACCGAAGAAATTGACCACACAGTCGTCGACCGCTTGGGGCTGATCTCAGGGCAGCGCCGCGCTTCCCGCGCTCAGGTAGCGCTTGCCTGGATGCTCAGCAAACCGGCGATTACGTCGCCAATTGTCGGCGCTACGAAGCCGCACCATCTATCGGAGGCCGCTGCAGCTCTCTCGCTGCGTCTTACGCCTGAAGAGATTGCTTTTCTCGAGGAGCCCTATACTCCGCATCCTGTCTCAGGCTTCAAGTAGTCTGCGTCCTAAAGCTCTTCACCAGCCGCAGCTTAACAATCTGAAAAGGGATCTCTCATGAAAAAGGCAATTTATCACGGCATACGGGACATCAGGGTTGAGGAAGTTCCAGACTCGGCGCCAGGGCCCAGGGAAGTCAAGGTCAAAATCAGGTATTGCGGCATCTGCGGGTCTGATTTGCATGAATACCTGCACGGCCAATTTCCGAAGAGCCCTTTTGGTCATGAGGCCTGCGGCAATATAATCGCCGTCGCCCC
>JBKQTS010000200.1:0-12077 GCA_052143075.1 Syntrophobacteraceae bacterium
AGGCGCTGGCGGTGGTTGGCCGGAGGCCGCCACCGCAGCGCCACAGTGAGCCGCGAAGCGGCGAAGGGGGTGTGGGGGGCGCAGCTCCCCACGCTTTTCCGGATTATTTGTCTGTAGAACTTTCAGTACAGGGTCCATTGGAGGAACTGAACTTGCCGGACATCCATCCAGGATTTGAACCCAGGATACTGGCCTTCACTTGCAACTGGTGTTCCTATGCGGCGGCGGACCTTGCGGGCACCGCACGTATCCAGTACCCCGCCAATTTGCGAATAATTCGCGTTATGTGCTCCGGGATGGTACATCCGAACCTGGTTTTGCAAGCCTTCGAGGGTGGTGCGGATGGTGTTTTGATGATGGGCTGCCATCCAGGGGAGTGTTATTACCAGGATGGCAATCAGAAGGCAAAAGTAAGGTCCGTGGCTATCGAAGAGGTTCTCTCCATCATGGGGATCGAGCCTGAACGTTTCAGGCTTGTATGGTGTTCCTCAGCCGAAGCCGAAAGCTTCGCATGTCTGGTGCGGGAAACCGACGAGGTACTGAGGGCCATCGGGCCTTCCATGGATCGTAAAGACGCTTCGAAACAATCGAAAAGCGAGCTGATCCAATGTCTCTAACACTGTGCTCTGAGGCCCTGAGCGGCTGCTCGGGGTGCGAAATGTCCCTCCTGAATGCGGGAGGATTGTCCATGAGCCTGCTCGGCAGATTTGACATCGTTCACATGCCGATTCTTATGGACCACAAGTATTTCGACAGCAGCGGGGGCTCACGGGAAATCCATATTCCAAAAGCCCGCTTGGGACTGATCAGCGGAGGCGTCAGAAATGAGCAGCAGTTGCGTATTGCCGAAAAGATGCGCCGCCAATGCGATGCCGTCTGGGCATTCGGAACTTGCGCAGCCTGCGGCGGCATCCCGGCCATGATGAATATTTTCGAAGACGAGGATCTTTTCCGGCGTTATTACCGGACTGCCGAAGGCACGGAAGCAGCGTCAGATCCTTCGCAGGTAATTCCTCCCTTCCTCGAACGAACGTTCGCACTGGACGAAAAGATTGCCGTGGATTTCATCCTTGCGGGTTGCCCGCCTCATCCCGACTTCATCGCCTCGGCCCTGGAATCAATTCTGGAGGGCAAATCTCCGGAGACGCCCCTGGTGAGCGTTTGCGACTCCTGTCCGGCGAAGCGTGAGGGTAAAGGTTCTGCGCAGAGGATCAGAAGATTTGTTAAAAACGCCAGGTACCAGCCGGACAAGCCCATTTCCGGGATGCGCTGCCTGCTCGATCAGGGAATTTTATGCATGGGGCCCGTCACCCTGGCCGGGTGCGCCGGAATTAATGGAGGGCCGCCGCGCTGCATAGAGGCGAGGGTGCCTTGCAGGGGTTGCTACGGGCCTGTGCGCAAAGACGGCAATCAGATCATGGACATTCTGAATGCGCTTGTCAGCAATGGAATTGATACGAAGAACCTCGCCGACAAGCTGTCCTTGCTTCGGTTTTCCGGAGCTCACGGCAGGTTGAGCAAGCGCCGTGTGCAAAAGGCTGAATGAAAATTTTAACCGAAAAGGGTCTTTATGCGCCAAACGGTTGCGGAATCAGCGTCTGCTTCCGC
Organism: Syntrophobacteraceae bacterium; assembly: GCA_052143075.1. Taxonomy (GTDB): domain Bacteria; phylum Desulfobacterota; class Syntrophobacteria; order Syntrophobacterales; family Syntrophobacteraceae; genus SbD1. The sequence goes on from JBKQTS010000200.1 coordinate 1,609, forward strand.
CAGAGAGATAATTATTGAGCCGGTGACCAGAATCGAAGGCCACGCACGGATCGGTATCAGGCTGGACGAGAGCGGCGGCGTGGCTGAGGCCCGCGTCCATATTATGTCGATGCGCGGGTTCGAAAAATTTATCGAGGGACGTGCAGCCGAAGAGGTGCCGGGCATCGTCACCCGCATCTGCGGAATTTGCCCCTGGCAGCACCATCTTGCTTCAAACAAAGCAGTTGATGGGTGCTTCGGGGCCGAAGTCCCATCCGCCGGACGCCTGTTGCGCGAGCTTACCCAGGTCCTTGCGCATATAAGCGACAAGGTCCTTCATTTCTTTTTTCTGGCAGGTCCCGATTTTTTCGTCGATTCACAGCAATGTTCGGCCGGAAACATCATGACAATCGCCTCACAGGCCCCTGAACTGGCGAAAAGAGTTTTTGAGATGCGATATCGGGGGCAGATGATGCTCGAGAAATTTGCCGGAAAGGCAATCCATCCCGATGCGATTGTCCCGGGGGGCTTTTCAAAGCCGATGGGCCGCCGGGAAAGGGAGCAGTTGCACGCCGATGCCCTCGATCAGCTCGAATTTGCCAGGTTCGCGCTCGATTTTGCAAAGGAGCGTGTTTTTTCGCGATTCGATGCCGGGCTTATGCAGCTTGGCGATATTAGCACCGGCTTTCTTGGCATGGTCAACCCTGAAGACGGCAGCTTGGAGCTCAGTGATGGAATCCTGCGGCTTATGCGGCCGGACGGGTCGTTCCATGAGTTTTCGGGCCGCGAATACACCGACTTCATAGCAGAACATGTTGAACCCTGGTCCTACGCGAAATTTCCATACGCTCGAGGCTGGGGCGAGGGGTTCTCGATGCAACTCGACGACCCCTGCGGCATTTACAGGACCAACTGCCTGGCCAGGATCAACGTGGCGGATTTTATTCCAACCCCGCTCGCACAAGCCGAACTTCTCGAGTTTCGTTCGCTTTTCGGCCGCCCCGCGCAGTCAACAATGCTCTACCACTGGGCGCGCCTGATCGAACTTTTGTACGCCTGCGAAAAGGTTGTCGAGCTTCTCGAGGATCCGGCAATAACCGGCCAGCAGGTTCGAAGCGATGTTGTCCCAAAAGCGGGCCGCGGGGTGGGTTGCGTCGAAGCTCCGCGCGGAACGCTCATTCACGACTATTCGACTGATGAAGAAGGGTTCATTACCAGGGCCAACCTGATCGTTGGGACAACCCACAATCTGGCGCCTATCAATATGAGTGTAAACCGTGTGGCGCGGGATCTCATAAAGAACGGCGAAGTAACCGGGGAGGCGCTTAACCGGATCGAAATGGCGGTGCGCGCCTACGATCCGTGAATCTCCTGTGCAACTCACCGCCTGGATGGCGGAAGGACGATCGAAGTGACTGTATCTGACGCAAACGGCATTCTGATTGCCAGGGCTGGAAACGAACATGAGGCAGGATAAAAGGGAAAAGAGGCCGAAAGTGCGTGCCAAGCGGATGGATACCCAATGCGGTTATATGGGCCATATGACAGTTGACCAAATAAAAGAACGCTCGTTTGGGGGAAATATAAATGTCGCATGCCCGGAATGCGGCAAGATACACCTCACCGTCGAGGACACCGATGAAGCCGAAGCCGGACGGCTCAGTGAGACAGACAGATTTGCCAGGATAAAATCCGATGCTGAAATCCTTAAAGAATCCTGATCATACTTCAAGAATTCTTAGAAGATTGGCAAAGTCGAGTATTTGGCAAGGCCTATTGAACATTCACAAACCTGAGTATTCATCATTGACATCTCCCGCGTTCGGCAAGTATACTCTGTTTAAAGGAAACGGTTTTTTCCATATCCGGCACTCCATGCTGCCCCACCATCTTTTGACGGTGAGTACAGGGCCATAAGATCATGAGATCACGATTCTTATCGGTGTGTCTTCTGTTTCCATGCCTTTCCGTTTTAAATCATTGGAACGATCAAGCTTTTCCGCTACACCAAAGACCGTGGCATAACCGCATAGGAATGAGGCTGTGATATTTCGGTCTCACACGCGGCGCAGAGTGTGAATATCCATTCCAGTGTAGATCCACTTTTTTTCATTTTAGGAAGGAGAAATACAATGGCTGACGGCAAAGACCTACGGTCCAAAAGTATGGATCCGGCAGTCCGCGAAATGATCGGCAAGGCGGCAACAATGGAAATCAAAACGGTATGGGACCGCTATGAAGCCATGAAGCCCCAATGCGGGTTCGGCGATACGGGACTGTGCTGCCGTCACTGTTTGCAGGGTCCCTGCCGGATCGATCCTTTCGGGGAAGGACCCGCAGAGGGCATCTGCGGCGCTACGGCGGATACAATGGTGGCGCGTGGCCTTGACCGGGCCATCGCCGCTGGGACTGCCGCCCATTCCGGCCATGCCAGGCATTTGGCCCACACCCTTTTGAAGGTGGCCAAAGGTCAGGCGGGAAGCTACTCGATCAAGGAGGTCGCAAAACTCAGGGCCGTGGCCGCCCGAATGAGCATTCCCGTGGAGGGCCGGCCGGATAACGACATTGCTCTGGACCTGGCCAATGCGGCCCTGGCTGATTTCCACGAAAAGGATACGCCGGTTCTGTGGGCGACCACAGTTGTCAACTCCCAACGGGCAAAGGTTTTGACCGATCTGGGTCTGGTGCCTCGAGGAATCGATCATGAAGTTTCCGAAATAATGCACCGCACGCTCTACGGGGTGGACGCCGATCCGGTAAATCTGCTTTTGGGCGGAATGCGCTGCGCGGTAGCCGACCTTGCGGGATGTTACATGGCCACCGACATTGCCGACATACTTTTTGGAATTCCAAAACCGGGCGTTACCGAGGCCAATCTCGGCACCCTCAAAGCAGGCGCGGTAAACATCGCTCTTCATGGCCATAACCCCTTGTTGTCGGATATCCTTGTAACCAGGGCTGATAGCAGGAAAGATGCGGCAATTGCCGCCGGCGCCTCGGGCATCAATATTGTCGGCATATGTTGCACGGGCAATGAAATCATGATGCGTCACGGGATTCCAGCCTGCACCCATTCCGTAAGCCAGGAGATGGCCATCATTACAGGCGCGCTGGACGCCATGGTCGTGGATTATCAATGCATCATGCCTTCGGTGGCTTCCGTAGCCGAATGCGCGGGCACTACGCTTATCACTACCATGGAAATCGGAAAGATCCCCGGCGCCAAACATATTCCGTTCTCCGAAGAATTGGCCGAAGAAAAGGCAGACGAGATTTTCGACATTGCCATAGCAAACTTCACGCGTCGTAAAAACAAAGCCGTCGATATTCCGAACGTAAAGACTCCAGTGGTCGCCGGCTTTTCAGTGGAAACCATCGTGGCCGCACTCTCCAAGCTGGATGCTAAAGAGCCCTTGAAACCCGTAGTGGATAACATTATCGCCGGCAATATACGCGGCATATGCCTTTTCGCCGGATGCAACAATGTAAAGGTGCCCCAGGATAACAACTTCATCAAGATGGCCCGTAGACTGCTCAAGGCAAATGTCCTGGTGCTCGCAACCGGCTGCGGCGCCGGCGCACTCATGCGCCATGGGTTCATGGACCCGGCCAACACGGATGAGTTGTGCGGGGACGGGTTGAAGGCGGTCTTGAGGGCCGTCGGGGAGGCGAACGATCTGGGTGGGCCTCTGCCCCCGGTGCTGCATATGGGCTCTTGCGTGGATAATTCCAGGGCCGTCGCCCTGGCGGTGGCCGTAGCCAACTATCTGGGCGTAGACACGGACAAGCTTCCGGTGGTGGCGTCCGCCGCTGAGGCTGTTTCGGAAAAGGCGGTCGCCATCGGCACCTGGGCCGTTGCAGCCGGCTTGCCGACCCATGTTGGCGTCATGCTGCCCGTCTTGGGCGGACCGTTGGTCACTCAGGTGCTGACTGAGAAAGTCAAGGGCTTGACCGGGGGCTACTTTATCGTGGACCTCGATCCGGAATCGGCGGCCGATAAACTTCTCGCGGCCATCGATGAGCGCCGTGCCGGCTTGGGGCTGCGGTTGCCGGATGTATCTCCGGCAATAGCCGCACGGTAGTCAATCCCGGCAATGAATTGTGTCCATGGAAAAGGAGCTGATCATGTCAGAGCCCAAAGAGATATTCGTTCGGCTGGATAGATGCACGGGGTGCCACTCGTGCGAGCTGGCCTGCGCCGTTGCGCACTCCGCAAGCCGGTCTCTATATGGGGCCATCGCCGAACAACCGCGGCCGAAGGCCCGCATTTACGTTGAATCTGTATCCTCGAAAACCCCCGTGCCTGTTGTGTGCCGCCAGTGTGAGGATGCGCCCTGCATGCACGCCTGTATCGCGGGCGCCATAACGCGTAGCGAAGAGGGAGTGGTGATAACGCAGAGCGATAAGTGCATCGGCTGCTGGACATGTGTGATGGTATGTCCATACGGGGTTATCGGACGGCAGATCGAAGAGCACAAATCATACAGGTGCGATCGCTGCCCCGAACTCTCGATGCCTGCCTGTGTTGATGCATGTCCTACCAGGGCATTGGTTTATCGAAGTGTGAAAGATTTTTCCAGGGACGCGCGCCAGGCTGCATCGGCTGGAATGCTCGGAGTGCAGGGGGGATAGAAGTGGCATCAAGTGAAAAGCGCTACGTCATCGTGGGGGCCAGCGCTGCCGGCATGGCGGCCGCCGAAGCCATTCGAGCAATCGACAAGCGCGGCTCGATCACTGTTTTTTCGGATGAACCCGACCCGCCCTACTTCAGGCCGTTGATTCCATTTTTGATCAGCGGCAAGAAAAGCGCTGCTGATATGGCCCTGGTAGGGCAGGGGCCATACCGTGGCGCCTGTATCGATGTGCGGCTCAATTCCCGGGTCGAAAGAATAGACAGCCTCGCTCAAACGGTCGAAATTCCAGGTGGGGAGCGCGTCGGCTACGACAAGCTGCTCATCGCAACCGGCAGCAGATCGTATATCCCGCCGGAGATCGAGGGGACCGGTACCGAAGGTGTATTCGCCCTGCGGACCCTGGCGGATGCCAGGGCCGCTGCAGGGCGGGTCGAAAGCACACATCATGCGGTTATGCTGGGCGGCGGAATGCTGAACCTCAAGGCGTCTTTCGCCCTGTTGGAACGCGGCCTTCAAGTCACCATGGTGGTCCAATCGCCCCAGGTCCTTTCCCAATTGATGGAACCCCGTGATGCCACCCTGATCCGCAATGCATTGGACAATGCAGGGCTGAAAATAGAGACAGGCGCCGGCGCCCGCAGGGTTCTGTCCAAGGGCAACGGGGTCAGCGGAGTACTATTGGACGATGGCCGCGTGATTGCCTGTGAGATGGTTTGCATCGGCAAGGGAGTGCGGCCAAACGTTGGCTTTGCCGGTCTCGAAGATATTCGAATCGACAGCGGCGTTGTGGTGGACAGGTTCACGGCTTGCAGTGCGGGCAATGTCTTCGCGGCGGGCGATGCCGCCGTAACCTTTGATCCCATCACCGGGGGCAGAATAGTTACCGGACTATGGACCAACGCCGTCGAGATGGGCAAATGCGCCGGATATAACATGGCCGGCAGACCCGTTGAATATGGCGGCACCTTCGGTATCCTGAACGCTACGCAAGTGGCCGACGTTCCATTCGTCTCGATGGGAATCGTGCACACAACCGGTCGCGATTACGAAACTCACGTGTTCGGCTCACGCAACGCCTACCGAAAACTGGTGTTTTCGCCTGACGGCGCTCGATTGGTGGGGGTCTTGCTGGTGGGCGACATTTCCAGGGCCGGTCTGTATCGTTTCGTGATAAAGGAAAAGATGCCGGTCGAGAAGCTCAAATCGCATATCATCAATCACACCCTCCATTACGGACATTTTATCTGCCCTTGATACGGAAAGCGAATGAGCAGTGGACAGTGAACCGACACAGGACGGAAGCTGGAAGCTGAACAGTTTTCAGTTGCTGGTTGTAAGTTTTTAGTAACTCAAAACCCAAAGCTCTAAACTCAAAACTCCTCCAAGTGGGAAGCAGGAAGGATGGACGACAAAAACCTGCCCTCCTCCCTCTGACCTCTGCCGTCTGTATATCGTTTCATGCCGGGAGTTTGGGCTCTATATAGGACAACTGCAATATGCATTTCATACATTAATCTTTAGTGAAGTTAACTGGTTGGCATGATAGAGAAACTTTTTAAGTCACCGATCAGACATGAATTCCCGGGGTTTGTTACATACAGTGGCAAGGAGCGTCGAAACAAATTAAACTTGATGGTGAAAGATGCACAAACAGAGCGCGCGGCAAGAATATTCATCATCCCGGGCCGTCGCGGGGTCCAGGTCCACCGGCTCATGGTCCGGCAGCTTTAACAGGTGAAACCATTGCATTGGGAATTTTGCTCCAGTTGCATCATGGCGCCAGCATCAAAGGGGTATTAAAGTCTTTGAGATGCGGTCGAACGACAGTTCGCCGTTGCAGCCGTGCAGCCGGGAATTGGGGTTAAAGCGCAATGAGGAAGCAAGTAGTCTAAACAGGGAGAATCGTTGATACAATTCTACCCTAACCTTCGCAGCAACTTCTGGCAGACGTCACGTCTACTTGAGACAAAAGACAATCTTGAGCGAACTGAATACCGGTTGGACCCAAAAATCTTCTTTTAACGGAGCTGACAGAAGATCAGCAACGGTTTTACAAGCGACGCCCTGCCGAAGCAGAGCGTCGAATTAATTATAAGTTGTAGATTTTAGTCTTGATCGGAGGCTCAGTTGCCGAAGGTCCAAAACGAGGAGCAGTTGTGGTTTGCGTTAAATCCCGATTCGGTGTATGGCGACGGCGGCACGAGCGACTGGAACTGGTCTTTTGTCGGATCGTATTGGGGCCAGAATGGCGTGAAGAAGGAACTCGGATTGCCGAAGCGGGCAAACTGAGTCCAATATTTGACCATGTTGCCGGAAAGACGTTGCTGGGCCAGGCTGAGAGGGTTGCTTGGGGATTGCGGGAGGTTCCATATGTACTGGAGTTCAGATGCATGGGCCGCCCCATAGGGCATGCCGCTAATCGTATCCGGCGGCAAATACAATTCGGGCGCATTTTGGTCATTGAACTCGTATGCAAAGGTCGGCACGTGCTTCGCCATGCTGCGGATCGACAATCGCGAATTGCACGCGAATATTCCGTCCGTGCCGGCGGCGCCGAACGCAATGCTGTAGGCCGGCGGCGGGTATGGTGGTGTATTTGGCGGGTAGAGTGCCTCAACATCAGAGAGAATCCCAAGGGCCGACAACGCGCCGCCAAACGATGCGTCCAACCACGAGGAATAGTTTATGGCGCTTGTCGGCTTCCCCGTCGGCAGCTCAAAGTCTAACGCTACGAACAGACGCCATTCGTCATGGTTCGACCCTTCCATTACCGGCACACGGTTGAATTGACCGGTCAGCAACGCCGAGTCAATGGGTTGGGTGAGCACATAGTTATCGACGTTCCCGGTGAGGTCACTGCCCTCACTCGCAAGCAGCGTTCCGACCGACAACCCACGCAGGCACGCGGCGGTTTGAGGAGCGAGACAACCCATGGCCGTTGCCGCTAGAGTTCCAGCGGCCTCAGCGTCAGCAAGCGTGGTCGTATTCAAGAAATACGCTCCGCTTTCCACGATCGCACGCTGGAACAAGCCCGCCGCCCGGGGCGAAGCAAGTTGTGTGTGCACACTCAAGCCGCCGGCGGATTCGCCAAAGATCGTCACGTTATCCGGATTTCCACCGAAGTATCTGATGTTGTGGCGCACCCAATCGAGTGCGGCCTGCTGGTCCATGAACCCGTAGTCGCCTGATCCGCCATAACTGGTTTCGTCGGAAAGCGCCGGATGCGCCAGGAATCCGAGAAACCCCAGGCGGTAGTTGAAGGTGACGACAATGACATCTTGCTCCACCAACTTGGTCGGATCGTAATCGTCGCTCTCTCCTACAACGAGCGCCCCGCCATGGATCCAGACCATTACAGGGTGACCGTGGTAGTCCTCGCCCCACTGACACTCATGGTCAGCCGGAGTGTAGACGTTCAGGTAGAGGCAATTTTCGTTTGTGCTCTCCACACCGAAAGGGCTGGCCACCTGCGGACAGTGGTTGGCGAATTTCGTCGCATCGAGCAGCCCATGCCAGGGCGCTGCCTGTTGCGGCGGCTTCCAGCGCAGTTCACCGGTCGGTGGGGCCGCGTAGGGAATCCCAAGGAACTTGTTCATGGTCTCCGTCTGCAAACCCGCCACAAGGCCTTTGTCGGTGGGAACCACGATTTGGTCAAAATCGCAATTTGTTTTACCGGCGGCGGCGCAAACCGTCGGTATAGCAGTTATCAACGCCAGAACCAGAACAATGCCTGCGTATTTAATTTGAAAAATACTTTTCCGATCCATAGTGTCTCTCCTTTTCATTTTGGCTGATGAAACGCTCGGTGCAGGCTAACCAAAATTGTTTTCATTTCAATGCCAATATTTTCACCGTTACTGAGACCCTCCGATCTAAACGAAAATTTAGCCGCCCAAAAGATATGATTCTAAAATAGAAAAGGCCTCCAAAAGGCAAAAACCTTTTGAAGGTTTTGTATCGGCACTTTTCGATACTCCCATTTCATAACTCCACCTCCCTTGAACTCAGGCCAGCGCTTACACCTGGTTTGATCCTGCAACAACGAAAATTGCCGAAAGAGGAAGAGAAAAAGTCAAAAGCTGGCAGTCCGGCAAGTACAACGGTGGAAACTTACTTGACTCAAGAGTTTTTACTGTTCAATACAAGCTGACCTTCAGGGTAAAAGCTGAAACAATGAAGAATTGTTGATCTTATCCACATAATCAATTTGACAGCGGAGTCACTAAGCAAACATATGTTTGCTGACTTTAGTACAAAAGTCAAGAACTGATTTGAAGTATGAAGTTAGGTAATTTACTATACAAGTTATCATTAAATCTAGATGTATCATTTGGTTGACAGAAATCCGATAATCAATGATGGATACAGAAATATCTTATGTTGAAACGAGAGTGTTATAGAAATTCACATGGACAACAAGCAACATCCTGGGACCTCTGGGGAAGATGTTAATGGTCAACGCGATTCCCTGATAGCGCGGGCGTCAGGCAAATAAGATACTATAGTAAAGGGCAAGAGGATAAACCGACCTAATGTGGACATACCACTTCCAGGCATGGCAGACCACTCTGGCCCCAATTTTTATGATCGACTCTATAAATGGTCTACAGGCTACGGAAACTTAAAAGATCTCTCCTGCCCCTTGAGAAATGAGACCCCGCAATTCTTGCCATTCCCAAATCATTGTGTAAGCGTCCCATAGGGAAAAGGAACTTTCGTTCCCGGCAAGATATGAACTATTTCCCGCCTAAACAGATGTCGATTCGGGGATTTGGAACATACAATGGCGAGAAATATGAATTAAGCGGTAATGAAATTGGGCAGGTTAAGCCGAACCGAGCAAGGGCCATCGCATCCTGATTGCCTAAAACCTCCACAAATAATTCCTTACTCCTTTGGCAACTCCGCAATGAGTTTGTTCACCCGCTCCAGTTCCCACGGAATATTGCTGGGTAACCACTGCGCAGCGGTACTTCCATAACACCTCTTTGCAGAAAGCCCAAATTAGTTTACTCTTGAACGTTGTTGATAAATGTTGCTCTGATCTTTTACGATCCAAATAGGCGTTCCAAAATCCTTCTCGCAGTGCTATAAAATTGGGCACGGGTACATGAACAACTCAAGCACACCAACCTCGAACTCCGCCCAGTAAAATCCTCAACGTTGTTTTTCCTTCGGAACCAGCAGATACTTTTGCAATCGGGTCAAACAGAGGCGTCTCGGAAGGCTTCCATTTTAGGTAGCAAAGAGAGGAGATTCCCGGTGACTCATAAACCAAGTTACGAAGAGCTGGAAATAAGGATTAAGGAGCTTGAAAAGGAAGCTCTTATGCGCAAGCTGGTGCAGGACGAGGCAAACGTCCAAAGGGAAACACTGGCCATGGTATTTGAAATTGCGCCGTATATCATGATGCTCATGGACAAAGATTGCCGCGTAACGAACATCAACCGCAAAGGCGTAGCTTTTTTAAGCAGACCGAAGGGTGAACTTCTGGGCCTTCTTTGCGGAGAAGCATTCAGTTGCCTTAATTCTTTTGACGGTCTGGGGTGTGGAAGGAACGAGCCATGTCTCAACTGTCCAGTCCGAACCTTAATTCTCTACACCTTGGAGAGCGGTCAGAGTATCTATGATGCCGAAAACCGCCTGACAGTGCGTAAGTGTTCGACGGATGTTGCTGTTGACGTGCTCATAAGCACTGCACTGGTTAAAGATAGGGATGCCAACAAGGTACTAGCAGGTTGCTGAAAAAGTCACTTATATAAGTGCATTTTTGCCGGGTTTAATGTAGTATCAAGCTGCTGAATTTACACACAAACCCGACAAGGAAAGCAATGAGAAGACCCGATCATCAGCAAC
>JBKQTS010000201.1:0-51485 GCA_052143075.1 Syntrophobacteraceae bacterium
ATTATGAAGGCCCCCTTTTTTCAGCAACCTGCTAAGGGTTGAGACCATTGATCTCTGAGAAAAGTTCCTCGATAACGCCTCTTAAGTGACGATAGAGTTCTGAGTCATCGATGGCTAAAGCCTCATCTAATTCATTGCAGAGGTCTTTTAATATTTGTGTGCCTCTTTCGGGGTAATTATTTCGTAAACAATATCTAGCGAAAATTATAGCCACCGTTGCCTTTCTTTCTAAATCGGCAAATCCAAGCCTGTGAACACCTTCATAAAATAAGGCAACTTCTTTGAATGGCCTATTACGTTCGCTGAAGAGATAAAATTTATGTTCGGCTACTCGGCGTTTAAGTTCGGCTGCGACTTCATTATTCGCAGATACTTTTGGTAAAAATGTAGCTTCGATATTGTCGTATATTGAAATTACATCGTTTAGCTGCATTCCATCGCTATGCGCAACAACTTTATCCAAAGCGTTCGCTAAGATTTCACCAATTTTTTCCATTCCGTTTTTCATCATTATCAGTAACTCTGCGGGAAAAGTCCATAATTGCAGGTAACCCAGCCTCTGGTAGTTGGTGCAGACGATGGCCACCCACCATCACGCATACAAACTTCTCTGCAAAAACCACATCTACTCTGACCATATGTACTACCAGGTTCATCAGCTAGAGATGTCATAAGACACCTCTGAAAGTGTTCCTGGCAGTGATCGTTCAAATCGTCATTTTTATCACAACTATCACCAACAGAGTTCCGCTCGGCAGACGAAGGGACAGCCGGCTCTTCGGCAATTGAGGAAGGTGTGCCTACTATGACACCACCAACAACAACAGCACCTACAACCACGGAGCCTGATACTGCACCTGCAACCGCTTTCGCGAAAGCTTGTCCGGCTCCTACGACGACAGGCCATGCAGATGGCAGCCCTCCTATTACATCTCCATCCAAGCCAAAAGGATCAGCGCGATTGACGGGATTGTTTTTAACGTACGCATATAAATTAACATCTCCACCCCCGAACCCCAATGGATCTTCGGAAATAAACCTTCCCACATTCGGATCATAGTACCTTGCCCGCATGTAGTAAAGTCCGTTCGGTTCGGCCATGACCCCATATTGGCCAACATACTTGAAAGGCTGTGGCACAGTTTCCTGCTGGCCAAGGATTTGGCCGAAAGGATCGTAGGCATAACTGTTCACAATGTTCTGGTTCATGTCGGTGACCGCAACGGTACTGCCCGTGCCGTTGAAATGATAGCAGTATCGGGCGCTCGATGTCGCCATCGCAAGAAGACCTTTGCCGTAGATATATTTGTGGGTGACCCCGTTTGAATCCGCGTCGGCGATAAGGTTTCCCGATGGATCGTAGATGTAGGTGGTGGTGACTTCTGATCTTGTCGCAGAAATCCGGTTGCCTCGTCCGTCGTATGAAAACTGTGTGTCGCCTCCGATCTCCACCAGCCGGTGGTTGTAGTCGAAGGTGAGGCAAGTGCCTCCGGAGCTTACCAGTTGCCCCTCATTGTCGTATGCGTAGCTCAGAGGCCCGGCTGAAAGCAGCCGGTCTTTCTGAGTGTTGTAGGTATAGACGGCCGAGACCCCATTGGTTGCGGTAGCACTAAGGGGTTGGTTTTCTATTGAATTAATGCGGTTTCCGTCTCCATCCAGAGTGAACTGATAGCTCGCTGCCGCGCTGCCCATACTCGTGAGCCTGCTTGCCGCGTCATAGCTGTAAGCCGTTACGATCCCGTTAAACTGGGTAAAGCTTGAGAGCCTCCCGTCCTGGTCGTAGGCGTAGGTTGCCTGCTCACCCAGCCAGTCGGTAACCGTTATCATGCGGTTTGCGGCAGTTGCGACTTTTGGCTTGGACCGATCACGTGCCAGCCGCCCACCGTGCTACTCTGCTAGCTATTCGTGCTAGGGTAGCATGCAATTTCAATACTCAGGTCTGGGAAAATGGCTGTCAGGGCTCTTATTAGATTATTTGGTAAGGTTAATGTGCATGTCATAGTATCATAAAGTACACCAATGTCGAGGTAGATATGTGTTAGTATTTTACTATCTATTACTATTTTGTTTTGATTAAATAATGAACATAAATAATTAATGTGATCAGCAACAGGTAGATGTTGTTCTAATGTGGACTCCAACATCCATATATTGTTATCTTTCGTTTCTTTTCGATGCAGAGCACAATCCGCCAAGCCAATTTCACGAAGTAGCGTTCTCTCGTCGATCGAAAGAGAGGTAACAAAATTAATAGATATCATATGTTCTTTCACAATAGGCTCCGATCTATAAGCGTCACTTCAAATAAAGGACAACATATGTACAAACGCCATTTCTATCATGGTACAACAGGTAACGGTTCAATCGGGAATGGCAAAGGCCCAATCCCTGGGATTGATGGAAGTGATGGATTAAATGGCAATGGCATTATCGGCAAAAAAAACGGATCATATGGGAAATATGGAGCATAGGGATTGTATTCAGGCATCCCCTCACACCTCGATTTTCCTTTATGATCAGGTCCCGGTTGACCTAGTGCCTTCCACTCTTCATAGTATACTTCAGCTTCTTCTTTACTTAGGTCCGGATCTCCCGGCTTCTTAATATTCCGGTGGTACCAATTCCAGAAATCCTTCGGTAAACCATAAGTTTTATCATTGGGCGCAAGTCCACCAGGATCGGTTGAGTTGACCGGATTATTCAGAATATACGCATATAGATTAACATCCCCGCCGCCAAACCCCAACGGATCTTCGCTTATAAACCTCCCCACACTCGGATCATAGTACCTTGCCCGCATGTAGTAAAGCCCGTTCGGCTCGGCCATAACCCCAAATTGGCCGACATACTTAAAGGGCTGGGGGACCGTTTCCTGCTGACTCAGCACTGTTCCGAATGGATCGTAAGCGTAACTGTTTACAATGTTCTGGTTCATGTCGGTTATCGCAACGGTACTGCCGGTACCGTTGAAATGGTAGCAGTAGCGGGCGTTCGATGTCGCCACGGCAAGGAGTCCTCTGCCGTAGATATATTTGTGGGTGACCCCGTTTGAATCTGCGTCGGCCATCAGATTTCCCCAGGCCCCCGTGCCGGGCGCCTGCCGCGCTACGCGGGGTATGTCGCTGTATGGCGGACGCGGCACTACTGCGCATTGTTCATGAGTGTCGCTACTAACTCTGTATGTCAATGGGTCATAAATATAGCCCGTGGTGACTCCCGCTCTTGTCGCGCTTAGCCGGTTGCCTCGACCGTCATAGGAAAATTGTGTGTCGCTTCCAACCTCCACCAGCCTGTGGTTGTAGTCGAAGGTGAGGCACGTGCCTCCGGAATTTACGAGTTGCCCCTCATTGTCATACGTATAGCTCAATGGCCCGGCTGAAAGCAGCCGGTCTTTCTGCGTGTTGTACGTATAGACGGCCGAGACTCCATTGGATGCAGTAGCGCTAAGTGGCTCGGTTTCTGCTGAATTGACCCGGTTTCCGTCTCCATCCAGGGTGAACTGGCAGCTCGCTGCCGCGCTGCCCATGCCTGTGAGCCTGCTTGCCGCGTCATAGCTGTAAGTCGTTACGATCCCGTTAAACTGCGTAAGGGTTGCGAGCCTCCCGTCCTGGTCGTAGGCGTAGGTTGCCTGCCCGCCCAGCCAGTCGGTAACCTTTATCATGCGGTTTGCGGCATCGTAGGTGTAAGTAACCGTGCTCGCATCAGGGTAGGTTGTCTGGGTAACGTTTCCGGCCGCATCGTAAGTATAAGAGAGCGTGAAACCGTCAGCATCGGTAAAGCTCGTGATCCTGCCATCGGCATCGTAGCTAAAGGAACTCGTCCCGATGGAATCGTTCCCTAAAAGTACCGGAAGGGCAGGCCCTATATTACAACTATTTCAACATTCCCCCAGATCCCCATTTTGTCCTTAATCAGGATCAAAACCGCTTCGACCGATGGAATCCGGGGAGCAAGCTCCAGGGCTTTGTCGATATCGGCCCGGGTTTTCACCATGTTGCCAAGCCGGGTTGCAGCGGCGTCCGCAAGGGCCGTGTCAGGCGAAATGATGGTTACGGCATCCGCTTTGCCAAAGCTCAAGGAGTGGCCCACTGTTCCCGATGAAGTACAAATTCCGATCGGGAACCGCTCGGGGCCAAGTTTTATGCTTATTTTGCCCGTGAACGGCGAATCCGGTCCTGCGAAAATTCCCACGGTGGTTTCCTGCTGCAGGTGAAGGTAGCAGTCCCCGCCGTTTTCAACTATTACCGAATCGGAAAACGGTTCAAGGGAGGCCCCGACCTCCTCGGCAATAGCGCCGGCCACGCTCGCCATCGGCCCCACCCCGGCGGTAATCGCCGCCTTGAGCATCCGGCGGACCAGCGAAGGCGCGAGAGGGTCATCGGGCAGAGGCGCAAGGGATCCCAGGAAGTCTCCATGTGAGGCGATATACTGCTCCAGTTGAAGACGGCAGCTAAGAACCGCCTGCATCGCTTCCCGTTCGAGCATTACCCTCGCCCGGATCCAGAGATCGGTTTCCCGATACTTTACCTGGAAGCTTTCCCAGCCTTTCGGGGCCTTATGTTGATAGCGGTAGAAACGGTGGGTTTCGGTGTACATCGCGTAATGGTTAACCGGAAAACACGGGTCTTATAAATTCAGGGAGCCGGTTCACGCGACGCGGAGAACATGTCACGCGGAGACGCGGAGACGCGGAGACGCGGGAAAAAGCAAAGATGCATTGGCTTGTTTTCTGGAAATGCCTCACGGGCATTGCCGCGAGAATGGCCGGCAATCGCAACGCCCTATGCGGCGCCGTGTGATTTCATCTTATATCGCCTCTTCTCTGCGCCTCTCCTTGACCTGTCGATGATCAGCCTCCGCGTGATCCTTTTCTTTCTTCGCGTCTATTCCCATTCTATCGTACTTGGCGGCTTTGATGAAATGTCGTAGACGACGCGGTTTACGCCTTTAACTTCGTTTATGATCCGGTTTGAAATTCGTCCCAGCACCTCGTAGGGAAGTCTTGCCCAGTCCGCGGTCATGGCGTCTACGCTTTCCACCGCCCGAAGGGCGACGACCTGATCATAGGTGCGCTCATCGCCCATGACCCCGACCGACCTGATCGGAAGCAGCACGGCAAAGGACTGCCATACATGCTCGTACCAGCCGGAGGCCTCGATTTCCTCCTGGATCACGGCGTCTGCCTCGCGCAGAATCTCGAGGTTTGCCGGGCTAAGCTCTCCGATGATCCTGATCGCCAGGCCCGGACCCGGAAAGGGATGCCGCATGATGATCCTCTCGGGGAGGGCGAGTTCTCTTCCAACCAGGCGGACTTCGTCCTTGAAAAGCTCACGCAGCGGTTCGATCAGCTCAAGCTTCATCACCTCGGGCAAGCCCCCGACATTGTGGTGGGTCTTTATGGTGGCTGATGGCCCCTTGAAGGAGATGCTTTCGATCACGTCCGGGTAAAGCGTCCCTTGCGCCAGATAGCGGGCGTCCCTGATTCGTGCGGCCTCCCGCTCGAAGATCGTGATAAAAAGATTGCCGATTATCTTTCGTTTGCGCTCGGGGTCAGAGACTCCTCGCAAACGTTCGAGAAATTCAGCGGACGCGTCGATGTAAATGAGATTTATTTGGAAATGGTCGCGGAATACTCTCTGTACCGTCTCGGCCTCGCCTTTTCGCAGAAGTCCGTTATCGACGAAAACACAGTGAAGCTGCTCACCTATGGCATTGTGAAGAAGCACCGCTACCACCGAGGAGTCCACGCCGCCGCTCAAAGCGCAGATTACATGATCGTTGCCGACTTTTTGGCGAATCGAGGCAATGGCCGATTCTACGAAAGATTTCATGGTCCAGGTCGGGCGGCATTTGCAGATGCGGAACAGAAAATTCTCCAGGATGTCCTTGCCGCAGGGCGTGTGAGCTACTTCCGGATGAAACTGCACCCCGTAGAGATGACGCTTCGAGTCGCCCATCGCAGCGGCAGGAGAATTATCGCTGTGAGCCATTGTCTTGAAAGAAGGCGGGAGCTTCAGGATTCGGTCGCCGTGACTCATCCAGACCCGCACCCCCTCTTTTTCAATGCCGTAGAAAATATCTGCAGGCGAGTCGATGTCTATCGTGGCGGGGCCGTATTCGCGCCTTTGCGCCTTTTCAACGGCCCCTTGAAGCTGATGGGCCAACAGTTGCATGCCGTAGCAAATGCCAAGAATGGGAATTCCGAGATCGAATATTTCCGGATCGGCCAAAGGAGCGCCCGCGTCGTGCACGCTCGCCGGCCCTCCTGAGAGGATAATTCCCTTCGGCTCGAAGTTTTTGATCGCCTCGAGGCTCATATTGAAGGGATGGATCTCACAGAAGACGTGGCTTTCCCTGACCCGGCGGGCAATCAACTGCGTGGTCTGGGAGCCGAAATCGAGGATCAGTACCCGTTCCTGGTGCAAATGGTCCAGCATGTTCTTGGGCTCCCCTGCGGGCTTATTTCAAATCCACCTGGTAGTTGGGCGCTTCTTTAGTGATGATGACGTCATGCACATGGCTTTCCCGGAGTCCGGCGCTCGAGATCCTGACCATTCTCGTTTTGATCCGAAGCTCGCCCAGTGTGGCGCACCCGAGATAGCCCATGCCGGCGCGAAGCCCTCCGATCAGTTGGTGCACGATATCGGAAACCGGCCCACGGTAGGGCACCCTTCCTTCGATTCCTTCGGGCACCAGCTTTTTGGGTTCGAACACGTCATCCTGAAAATAGCGGTCCTTGCTTCCTTCGCGCATGGCGCCAAGAGACCCCATTCCTCGGTAAACCTTGTAGCTGCGCCCCTGGTAAAGAATAGTCTCACCCGGACTTTCGTCGGTCCCCGCAAACAGGCTGCCGATCATTACGCTGTCACCTCCGGCGGCCAGGGCCTTTACGACGTCACCGCTGTACTTTACTCCACCGTCGGCAATGATCGGTATCCCATTTGCGCGGGCCACCCTGGCGCACTCGATGATGGCGCTTACCTGTGGAACGCCGACTCCCGCCACGATCCTGGTCGTGCAGATCGACCCGGGCCCGACGCCTACCTTGATGCCGTCCGCGCCGGCTTTGATAAGGGCTTCCGCCCCTTCGGCGGTAGCCACATTGCCCGCTATCACCTGGAGGCCGGCTAATTCGGCTCTGATTGTTTTAACCGCCTCCACAACGTTGTGGGAGTGACCGTGCGCGCTGTCCACAACGATCACGTCAGCGCCGGCGTTGCGTAAAGCGGTCGCCCTCGGAAGCATGTCTTTGCCGATCCCGACGGCGGCGCCCACCCGAAGCCTGCCGAGATGGTCTTTGCTGGCGTTCGGATACTTCGTTATCTTCATTATGTCCTTTATGGTGATAAGCCCTTTGAGCCGGCCGGCCTCATCGACCACCAGCAGTTTTTCGATCCTGTTTTTCTGGAGCAGCCTTTTCGAATCCTCGAGTGAAATGCCCAGAGGGGCCGTAATAAGATTGTCTTTGGTCATTATATCACCGACCATGATTGTTCTGTCGGTTTCAAACCTGAGGTCCCTGTTGGTTATGATCCCGACGAGCTGGTCTCCCCTCACCACGGGTACCCCGGAAATACGGTACTTGGACATAAGGTCGAAAACATCGCCGATCCGCTGGTCGGGGTCCACCGTGACCGGATCGACTATCATGCCGCTTTCTGATTTTTTGACTTTGTTCACCTCCTGTGCCTGTACGGCGATGCTCATATTGCGGTGAATTATTCCGATTCCGCCTTCGCGGGCGATACTGATCGCCGTTTCGGATTCGGTTACCGTATCCATGGCTGCGCTAACCAGCGGGATTCGCATCTTGATCTCCCGGGTCAGCATGGTCCCAACGTCGGTTTCAAGCGGCAAAACTTCCGAGTAGTTGGGCAAAAGAGTGATATCATCGAATGTCAGTGCTTCTGGTATCTCAAAACCCGCCTTCTGCTCCATTTAGTTTCTCCGAGTCTTATTATCGCCGGATTAAATCAATATTGTGGGGCTTTATCCCTTTTGAAGCCGCCATGTCAAGCCCGTTCTTAGGCAGGCGCCCACGCTGCCGGAAAGCCCCGATTCTTTCTCTACAAGTTCGATGAGAAGGCCTTCGAGCAGGCCCGCATCGGTCACATCAAATCGTTCCCGGCCAAAACAGGACAGGATTTCTGAAACTATAACTGCCCCGCCAAGGATTATGTCTTCCCGTCCGGGCTCCAGGCTCGCAATCAGCCGTCTTTGCGCCAGAGGCATTTGCGCCAGGGATTCTATCGTGCGGGTAAGCCACTCTTTCGTCAAAACCACTCCGTTCACCCGATAAGGTACATAGGGCTCCATTCTTATGTACATGGCGGCCAGAGTGGTAACCGTTCCAGCGGTCCCGATAAGCCGCAACCCCCGAAAAGGCATTATACCGGTATTATTAAGATTTTCATATAGCTGCTCTTTAGCGGAAATGATTTCACTTCTGGCCGAAAGCGCCGCCCGTTGGACAGCCTCTGCGCCCGGCGGGTCGGCCTTAAGATGTGCCTCGGTTAGCGTTGCCGCTCCAATGGGCCGGCTTGCATTCCTGATAGCATTCTCTATTCCCGTCAGCACAAATTCGGTGCTTCCGCCGCCAACGTCAAAAGTGAGCAGAGCGTTCCCCGTTTCGGGAAGGGCGCTCAGAATGCCCTTTGCGGAAAGTACCGCCTCGGTTTCCTCCGAAAGTATATTGCACTCGATTCCGGTCTCGGCTGCAATTCTATCAAGCACGGCGCCGGAGTTTTTCGCGCGTCTGACAACCCCGGTAGCGCCGCAGGCTATCTTTGCCACCCCGTATTCCCTCAAAATGGATATGTATTCCTTAATGGCCGCAATGTTTCTTCTCTGTGCTTTTTCCGTGATCGTTTCAGCTTGATGAAAATCCTGAGCGAGCCGTGTCACCCTTCTTTCCGTGCGGACAGGCGCCAGTTGAGTCCCGTTCTTTCGCGCAATCAGCAACCGTGTGGTATGAGACCCTATATCCAGGCCCGCGAAACAGTTTTCGGAAACCGATTGGCCCGACTCTGCGCTTTCCTTACTTGACATTGCCTTTCACTCGCCATTATTTTCTGCTTGTTTTCACGTTTTTGATTCGTTCCCGGAATTGCGGCCAATCGCGCAATCCCGCAATCTGTTTCTAAAATCAGAATGGAGCGGCGATGTCCACAAATTTCGCTTCTATTGAGGAGACTATTCCGTTGATCCTGGAGATAAACCCAAAGCATCCGGAGCCGAGAAAAATAAAGAAAGTTGTCGAGGTCCTGGCAAACGGAGGAATCATAGCCTATCCCACGGACACTTTTTATGGGATTGGCTGTGACCTCTTTAATAAAGCTTCAATTGAGAAAATATATCATTTGAAGCGCCGATCTCAGCACCAGCCCTTCAGTTTCATTTGCAGCGACCTGAAGAACATAAGCGAGTACGCCCAGGTCACAAATTATGCCTATAAAAACATGAAGCGGCTTTTGCCCGGACCGTACACCTTCGTGCTGGAAGGCTCCCGCATGGTGCCCCGTATCATGCTGACCAAAAGGCAAACAGTTGGAATCCGTGTCCCCGACCACCCGATCTGCCTGGCCATTGTTGAGGCGCTGGGACATCCTATAATCAGCACAAGCGCTGCGGACCCCGAAACCCGGGGGGTTTTGTCCACCCCGAGGGAAATCCAGGATAAAATCGGCCACGCCATCGACCTGATCGTGGACGGGGGAGTTGTGCCTGGCGTTCCCTCCAGCGTTATTTCACTCATAGACGATACACCGGAAATCCTGCGGGAGGGCGCAGGAGACCTCTCCCCTTTTAGAACATAGGAGATGTGACTTTCCTGTCGTCGAATTTGGCGGGCGCATCACTATCGGTCGAAATCCGGGAGCTGGTATCTCAGGAAGGCCGATGAATCGTATATAATATCGCTCATCTTATCGCTCGCATCGCTTCCCAGTACAAACTCCAAAAGAGAGAATTTGGTCCTCTTTGGCTTTATCACCTCCGGCTCGCCCACAATCTTTGCCATCTCACCTGCTTTGGCTACAGCGTCTTCGAAGTTTCCGAGCTGATCCACAAGCTTTAGCTCAAGAGCTTTTTCGCCCATGATTATCCTGCCGTCTGCGACCTGGCGTACATGCTCTTCAGGCAAATTGCGCGCCAGCGCTACGTCCCGGACAAATTGATGGTAGGTCTCATCAATCGTCGCCTGGAGCAGCTCTTTTTCTTCCGGCGTGATTTCGCGGGCCGGGTTTCCAATGTCTTTGAATTGCCCGCTCTTGATCGTTGTCATCTGGTAGCCGATTTTGCCGAAAAGCTCCCGCAGGTTGGGCAAATGGATTATCACGCCAATGCTTCCCGTTATCGTCCCCGGATTGGCTACGATATAGCTTGCAGCCGATGCGATATAATAGCCCCCGGAGGCTGCGACGCTCCCCATTGAGGCGACCACGGGCTTGCTCTGAGCAGTGCGCCGGATTTCCCTGTATATTTCCTGGGAAGGTCCTACAGACCCTCCGGGAGAGTCGATTCGTAGCACAATCGCCTTGATCGAGGACTCTTTCCTGAAATCCGTTATCTGCTTCAAGGTGTCCTGGGAGTTGATAATCGTCCCTTTTATATCGATTAACCCCACCCTGTTGCCCTTTACCGACAGGTCAACACCGGAAACCAACCAGACAATCACACCGGTCAATACGACCCCGATCACCACTCCAAGAAGACAGCCGCGCATTTTCATTGGTTGACACTCGTCCGGATAGGTTAAAAAAAACCGGTCAGGCACTCGACGCGCCTGACCGGGGGGTTCATGGAGAAGACGAAAAGTGCATGCGATTTACGCTTCATCACTGTCTGTAGTGTTATTGGCCGAACTTTGCGCCTTGGCTTCAAGCTCCTCTTTGAGCAGTTCGCCAAAGTTCGAGGTAGCGGCTTTGTTGGTGTTCATGTACTCGTCATAATTGGACCGTTCGTCATGTTCCTCGATCTTCCTGACTGAAAGACCGATCTTTCTGTCTTTGGGAGAGATGTTGATCACCTTGGCGGTGATTGTGTCACCGGGTTTGAACTGTCCGACCGGGGACTTGATCTTCTCTTTGCTGATTTCGGAGACATGGACGAGGCCTTCGATTCCTTCCTCAAGCTCAACAAAGAGGCCGAAATCGGTGACGTTTGTGATCGGACCCGACACAATGCTGCCCATCGGGTAACGCTGCGGTATGCTTTCCCATGGATCGGATTCAAGCTGCTTGATGCCGAGCGAGAACCGTTCGTTGTCCTTGTCGATGTTGAGCACGATTGCCTGGGCTTCCTGATTTTTTCGAAAAATCTCGGACGGATGCTTGACCCGCTTCGTCCACGAGATATCCGAAATATGAACGAGGCCGTCAATGCCTTCATCGATCCCGATAAAAATACCGAAATCCGTTATGTTCTTTATCTTACCGGCAATTGTGGTCCCCACCGGGTATTTCTGCGCGATAACATCCCAGGGATTTGATTCAAGCTGCTTCATGCCGAGCGAAATGCGCTTGCTCTCGGGATTGATGCTGAGCACTACCGCTTCGACTTCGTCGCCGACTGAAAGAATCTTCGATGGATGTCGAACTTTCTTTGTCCAGGACATCTCAGAGACATGAATGAGCCCCTCGACCCCTTCCTCAATCTCGACAAATGCGCCGTAATCGGTCAGGCTGACGACCTTGCCCCGCACCTTCGTTTCAACCGGGTACTTCTCCTCTGCCCTGGACCACGGATCGTCCACAAGCTGCTTGAGGCCAAGCGATACTCTCTCGCTGTCACGGTCGAAGCTAAGGATCTTCACGTTTATCTTGTCGCCGATCTGAAACATTTCCGAAGGATGTCCCACCCGGCCCCAACTCATGTCGGTAATGTGCAACAGCCCGTCGATCCCGCCAAGGTCCACGAAAACACCGTAATCGGTGATATTCTTGACGATGCCTTCAACTACCTTGTTTTCTTCCAGGGTTGCCAGGGTGCCGGATTTCATCTGCTCGCGCTCTTTTTCAAGCAGAGCCCGGCGAGAAAGCACGACGTTTCTTCTTTTCTTGTTATATTTGAGTACTTTGAAGGGAAAGGTATGTCCGATAAGCGATTCGAGGTTCCTGACCGGCCGCAGGTCAACCTGAGATCCGGGCAAAAAGGCCTGTACCCCTATGTCTACGGCCAGACCGCCCTTGACCTTTGCGATGATCTTGCCCTCGATCATGCCGTCATCGCTGTAGATGCGGCTTATATCGTCCCATACCTTGATTTTGGCGGCCTTCTCCTTTGACAGATGAATAGTGCCGTCATCGTCATCATGGAACTCGAGCAGCACGTCGATTTCATCTCCAACGCAGGCCTGCACTTTGCCCAGTTCGTCTTTGAATTCGTGAATCGAGATTTGGCCTTCCGATTTGTACCCGATGTCAACCATGACAAAATCATCGCTGACATGGACGATGTGCCCGCGGATTACCTCGCCCTCCTGGATATTGCGGAAGCTTTGCTCGTAAAGGTCGTGCATGGAATCCGTCTCTTCGTCAGGCTCATGTTCGTCCGAAGAAGAAAGAGTTTCCAGTTCAAGGTTTTGTTCTTTTTGTTCATCTTTTACGGTCATCGATCCTATCGTGCCCCCTTACCTGATTTTTAGCTCCTCACCATTGAAAGGTAAACTGTAGCAAACGGCTGGTAAATAAGCAATCTTAAAGTTGTTATAGACAATTTGGAGAACCGGCGTTGATCAGTTCTTCAGCCTGTTCGCTTAACCGGACAACTGCTTCCTCAATGCTGAGGTGCGATGTATCCAGCAAAATGGCCCCCTCAGCGGGCCGCATCGGAGAATGGTCGCGGTTCGAGTCCGCCTCGTCGCGCTCTCGAATGCGCTCCTGCATTTCTTCCAAAGATAGGCTTATCCCCTTCTCGGTATATTCTGCAAACCGTCTTTTGGCTCGTGCCTGCAAATCTGCTGTGAGAAATACCTTCAGATCGGCCTTCGGAAAGACGACAGTCGCCGTGTCGCGACCCTCTGCGACGATGTTGCCCTGCTCGGCCAGCTTTCTTTGCCAAGCCACCAGAAACTCTCTTACCGCCCGCAGTCGAGAAATCCTTGAGGCCGCCTCGCTCATCTCCGGGCTGCGCAGCTCCTCCGACAGAAGCCTTTCGCCGTACGAAATCTCCAGCCTGTTCTCTTTTATGAAAAAGAAAAGCGGTATTCGCCGCTCCAGCAGCTCACGGACCTGATCCTCGTCCAGATCTGCTTTCGGTTGCAGGCCGGGCTCGGCAGAACCGGTGTTTAATGCCCATGCCAGTGCCCGATACATGGCCCCAGTGTCCAGATATACAAATCCCAGTCTTTTTGCCAGGATTTTGCAAACAGTGCTCTTTCCTGCGCCCGCCGGGCCGTCCACGGCTATTATCACTGGTTCTACGCTCCGCGAGAGTCCCCTCCGGATTTGGTCCGGGCCGGGCCTTGCCCGCGATTCGAATCAGCCGGGTCCATTTCTGCCAACACGCGGCTCAGAGTGCCGACGAACCGCCTGTTCTCCTCCTCAAGCCCCGCATTCACTCGAATGAATCGTTCCATGCCATAGGAAGCCATCGACCTGATGATCACTCCGTGGCGCAGCATGGCTTCGAATATTCTCTTCGCCTCGCAGGCAACCTCAATCAGAAAGAAATTGGCCTCTGAAGGAATATATTTGAGGCCCATTTTCTCAACCTCATTGTAGAGATATTGCAGCCCGTTCCATATGGTTGCCTGGGTCCGGCGCAAAAACTCCTCGTCATCGAGGGCGGCTAAAGCGCCGGCCTGCGCAACAGACCCCGTATTGAAAGGCTGCCGGACTCGATTTAAAAAACTTGCAATATCTGGATCCATCGCACCGAAGCCAATTCGCAGGCCAGCCAATCCGTAGGCCTTGGAAAATGTCCTCAAAACGACAACGCCCGGCCCGTCTTTGCAGATATAATCAAAGCCCGCAGGCGTATCCGGGTTTGTGTTGAATTCTATGTAAGCCTCATCGAGCACGACTACCACGTCAGCAGGGACATTTGAAAGGAAGGCGTCAAAATCGCTTTTGATTATGACTCTACCCGTGGGGTTATTCGGATTGGTGAGGAAAATTACCCTCGTTTTCGGCGTTACCGCTTGCGCCATCTTTTCGAGGTCGATTCCCAGATCTGTCTTCAGGGGTACCGAAATTGGTTTCCCGCCCATCCACTGGACGACCAGCCTGTAGAGAAGAAAAGAAGGCGCAGGCATTATCACTTCGTTACCCGGGGTCAAAAAGGACCGGATAACCAATTCTATGATTTCATTTGAACCGTTGCCCAGCACAATGCCATCGAACGGAATACAATATTTTTCCGAAAGCTTTTTTCGAAGATAAAAACCGCTTCCATCCGGATAGCGATTCAATTTGGACAACGCGGCCACAACAGCCTCGATCGCCTTGGGGGAGGGGCCAAGAGGATTCTCGTTGCTTGCGAGCTTTATGGAGCCGCTTATTCCGTATTCGCGTTCCAGCTCTTCGATTGGTTTGCCTGGAGGATAGGGTATGATGCTCGCGATATGTTCCGGTGCGCAGGGTTTCATGTCTGGTTGTCGGGTCAACAGTCCCTTCTCAATTATTAATTGCAGACATATAATAGAAGGGTTTGGAAAAATCAAGCTTGGCGGGGAAAAAATTGCTTCCCTTTCAGGGCGAGTGTACTAATATGAGTTAGACTTAACAAATAGCTTCCAATGCGGGGAGCGCCGGATATCTGTCAGAACCTCTATGTGTACCCACGGCAAGGGATAACCGATACATGTTAAAGAACGCAAAAATAAAGAAGGTTTCAGCCGCTGAGCGGCAAGCTGCCGCGGAAGCCCCCAAAAGTGAAGAAGGGCGATCTACCAACATCCAGGACAAGCATCAGCCGGTTTCCTTCGATCCGTTCCGCCTATACCTCGACGAGATCAAGCGGTATCCGCTCCTGAGCAGGGAGGATGAAACGGACCTGGCTATCCGCTATCGTGAAAAAGGCGATATTGATGCCGCCTACAAGCTGATCACCGCAAATCTCAGGCTTGTTGTCAAGATTGCCATGGATTTTCAACGATACTGGATGCAAAACCTGATGGACCTCATCCAGGAGGGCAACGTCGGATTGATGCAGGCGGTAAAGAAATTCGATCCCTACAGGGGATACAAGTTTTCCTACTATGCCTCCTTCTGGATCAAGGCCTACATAATCAAGTTCATCATGGACAACTGGAAACTGGTCAAGATCGGGACCACCCAGGCCCAGCGGAAACTCTTCTTCAACTTGCGCAAGGAAAAAGAGAGACTGGAAGCCCAGGGCATCGAGGCTTCCCCCAAGCTGCTAAGTCACCGGCTCGATGTGAAGGAGTCGGAGATCATTGAAATGGACCAGAGGCTCAATAGCTGGGAGATCTCTCTCGACAGTCCGCTCAAGGAAGACTCCGAGGATACGCACAAGTCTTTTCTGCCCTCGGACGATCTGCCCGTGGACGATCAGATAGCAGACCAGGAAGCCAAGTCCATTCTCCATGACAAGCTGATGCTGTTCAGAGAACAGCTCAAGGGCAAAGAAGCCGTAATATTCGATCAGAGGCTTCTGACCGAAGATCCCATGACCCTCCAGGAAATCGGAGACAAGTTCGGGATCAGCCGCGAGCGAGTGCGCCAGATCGAAAGCCGGCTCAAAAAGAAGTTGAAGGCCTACCTCGAAGAGGAAATCGAAGACATTGAGCTGCTACAGGAGAGCATGGTTGAAATTTAACGACAAAGTTAACTTGAGAACGACCGCCGTGAAGGAAGTCCAGGACAACCCTCCTGCGGTTGCTCGTTAAGTTCAACGCGCGGCTGGACCTATTGCATGCCCAAGAAGGCGCACTTTGGCTAACGGCTGGTTCTGCTTGCCTTGCACACAGACTCGCACGTCCACAGCCCCATCTGTCGACGGACGCTCAGCGTTTCTTCCGTGAAAAGGCAATTGCAGTTACGACGGATTCTTGCAACGTGATCCGCTTCGGTCCCGATTTCCTCGAAGCGACTGACAATATCGTCTACAGGCCCCAACTCTATTCCAATCCACCGACGCCGCTTGATTTCAGCCACCAAGTATGTGGTCCCTGAACCACCGAACGGGTCAAAAACGACATCCCCCTCTTCTGAAGCCATCTGGATAATTCTGTCCATCAGCTTGAGTGACAGCTCATTGGAACCTCTGCGCTTCTTGTATTTGGAATGACGTACAGGAGCCATATCCATCCAGACATCAGTCAGGTTGACTCCCAGAGGGTTCATTTTGTCTTTGTACCCTCCATAGTCGCGCAAATCGGCCTTACATGCAGGGCAAACCTCCATCGGGAAACGGTCCGGGTGAAAAGTGTCCGGTTTTTCGCCTTTGCAGTAATACAGTAGAGAGTAATGTGAGGGATAAAGGCGGCCCGGAATAGGGAGGCTGTATTTGATATCTACAGCTATCCAATGCCGGAATGTAAGACGACCGTTAAGGTATCCGGAGATGTGGGTACTCCACTTGGGGATATTCCAAAAGAACAGACTGCCTCCCGGCTTTAACAAACGAGCGCATTCAGCAGCCCAACTCTCACACCACTCCAGGTATTTTGCTTCCTTCAGATCGTCATTGACTCCAGAAGAATAGAGCTTTTTGAGATTGAACGGAGGATCGGCAAAGATCATATCAATGCTGTCGCTTTCCATATGCTGCAAGAGGGCTAGACAATCCCCTTGATGGAGTCGCCCAAACTTCGTCTGAAAAACGACAGGCGGAGGTTCCATTTGATTTCCCGGGTACTCGACATCGTTTTGGATAAGTTCGCAGACTTCTCTGGCATTGGCCTTCAGCGCTTTCAGTATCCGACGGTCCAACACCCCCATTTTCAGCATCAACTCGATCGGCGATAGCCCGGATGCATAGCAAATTCGGTCCAAGTCACATCCTGACGGCACCGTGTTGCTGTCATTGTAATGTTGGAGTCGGCCCACCGATACGCCTGAAGCGTGAGCGAATCGTTTTACCGCAAAACTGTCAGCGGCGTTTACCCCCAAGGCCTTAAAGAAGTCAGAATAATTCATCAGCAGCATCCTCGAACGGCTTGTCTCTGGTCCTCCGATAGGACATCAGCAGCGCGCTTAGAGGAGTGTTTTTCTGACATCATTTCCGCCACTTTTACCCTCTGTCATGCCAAGGTATCTAGGGACTTCTTACCCTGACTGCCCGATGTCGCTATCGCAATAAGCCTGCAAAGTGAGAAGCACTGAGGTCCGATAGGTTATCGAAATATGTAAAGTAAAAAAAACCTCTCACAAGATCGCCCCCCCGATGGGACCGGGTTTTGGTCCCGGTCATCTTCCCAATCCTCTTTTCACCGCAAGAACCTTCTCGTACACCTCGACGTATTGCCTTGCGGGCCTGTCCCAGGAAAAATCCTGAGCCATGGCTCTTTTTTGAATCTCGACCCATTTCTGTGTGTCTTTTAACAATTCCAGTGCTGATCTTATTGTTTCAAAAAAAGCCTTCGGTTCGTATTTGTAAAATTTGAAGCCGGTTCCCGAATCCGGGTACTCCAGAACGTCGGTCACCGAGTCCTCCAGCCCCCCGGTCGCGTGTACCACCGGGATCGTACCGTAGCGCAGGCTATACATCTGGTTGAGCCCGCAAGGCTCGTATCGGGAAGGCATCAGGAAAATGTCGGCTCCCGCTTCAATCAGGTGCGCCATTTTCTCGTCATAGTGGTTGGTGAGTTTCAGGCGGTTCGGGTAGAGTTTTGCCATATTGCGGAGGTTTGTCTCGATAGCGGCTTCCCCTGTTCCGAGGATTATCAGGTTCACCGGCAGTTTCATCAAATCCGGCAGGATTTCTTCGAGCAGGTCGAAGCCCTTTTGGGCGGCAAGCCGGCTTATCATTCCGAGCAACGGAAGGTCACAGCTCTTTGCCGCAAAACCCATCCGCTTGTATAGAGCTTCTTTGCAGACTTTCTTGCCGTCAAGATCGTCGGCGCTGTAATTGCTGGGAAGCGAGGGGTCTGTCTGCGGGTCCCATATGTTTGTATCAATTCCGTTCAGTATTCCCCGAAAGCTGTCTTCTCGCTCTTTGAGAACCCCATCGAGCCCGAAACCGAAATCCTTGGTTGTGATTTCTGAGGCGTATCGGGGACTGACGGTGGTAATGAAATCGCTGTAAACGAGCCCTGACTTGAGGAAATTGCAATTCCCCCAAAATTCGATCCCGTCAAACGACCAGGCGCTCGGCGGAAGGTTGGTCAGGTTGAAAAAACCGGCGGGAAAGACACCCTGGTAAGCAATGTTGTGAATAGTGAAAACAGTCCCTGAGCGGCCGAATCTCGAGTCATAGCGCCAGTTCATCTGGAAATATGCCGCAACCAGCCCGGTTTGCCAGTCATGGAGATGCAGAATTGACGGATACCAGTCGATGGCCGCACAAAGTTGCTTCACCGCAAGACTGAAGACTATGAACCTTTCAGCGTTGTCTTCATAATCACCGCGAACCGGGCTGCCATAAAGGTATGACCTGTCGTAGAATTCGTCTTTTTCCAGGAAATAGATGGGGATGCCTGATTCGGTCCGGCCTTCCCACAAATGAACGTGGTAATCGCGTGTCCCGACAGGAATGATGATGTCCTGAGCCAGGGGATCGAGGGCCGGGGCCGTATCGCGTACGCAACGGTAAAGGGGCATAAAGATCCGGACGTCGCAGCCGAGCTTGTGGAGCGATTCAGGCAGAGACCCGGCTACGTCGGCAAGCCCCCCGCTCTTTGCGTAAGGCGCCGCTTCCGAGGCGCAGAAAAGAACTTGCATTTCGAACACTCTGCTTTCCACGAGAACCGGCCTGCAAAAAGGCCGTTTCAGTCACAGGTCGTAGACCAAACAGCAATCGAGAGGCTGCATGCGGCGGCTAAGTGGTTCCGCGCAACCATGGGCCTGCAGGGGATCGGCTTAGGTCACCCCTTGCGGGTGCGGCCTTGGAATGGCGCGCAGACGTAAAAGTAATTCATTTTCTTACGTGCCGTTTCTCGAACATAGATGCACTGCAGCTATGTTCCTTTAATATAATGCTTGTAATCTCATGTTATGTAAAGTCTCTCTTAATGGCTATCCCGCAACTGTCGGGGGAGCTGCGCCGCCGGTTTCAATTTCGGCCTTCCATTTACACCATTTCAGGTTCATATTTAAACGCTGGGGTTATTGAAATTTTGCTGCACCGGAAAAGGCGGCTGCTGACTCGCCAAAATAGCGCCGCCGTAGTGGGTTTAGGTAATTGGAAATTACTTGCAAGTCCTTTAAAATAAAATCTGAATGCACCGCCTCGAAATGAAAGTGACTACTCAGCGGCATGATGAAAGCGGAGGTCTGATTTTGGAAAACAAACGCCGGGTAAGCAGGCAAATTCATATAGGGAATGTTGCAATCGGCGGAGGCGCTCCCGTTTCAGTCCAGTCGATGACCAACACGGATACTCGCGACTGGCGATCCACTGTAGGGCAGATAACAAGGCTCGAGGAGGCAGGGTGTGAAATTATAAGGGTTGCGGTTCCTGATGAGCAGGCGGCCGAGGCCTTCGCGATGATAAAGAAGTCGATTCGAATTCCGATAATCGCTGACATCCACTTCGACTACCGCCTGGCAATCAGCGCAATGCGCGCGGGCGCTGACGCTATTCGCATCAACCCGGGAAATATCGGCGGCCCCGAAAAGGTCAAAAAAGTCATAGATCTGGCCAGGGAGCGCAATATCCCTGTTCGCATCGGCGTAAACAGTGGATCGGTGGAAAGGGATCTGCTTGCCAAATACGGGCATCCCACCCACGAGGCCATGGTCGAGAGCGCTCTGCGGCACGTCAGGTTTTTTGAGGACAACGATTTCGGGCTCATAAAGATATCGCTCAAATCAAGCGACGTGATCACGACGATCCAGTCATACAGGCTCCTCGCCAAAAAAACAGACTACCCCTTTCACCTCGGAGTTACCGAGGCCGGGACTATCGTGAGCGGCGCCATAAAATCGGCCCTCGGGGTAGGTTTTTTGCTGCTCGAGGGAATCGGGGATACGCTGAGGATTTCTCTTACCGCCGAGCCCGAAGATGAGATGTTTGTCGCCTGGTCGATTTTGAGAGCTTTGAAGCTTCGGGAGAGGGGAGTGGAGCTTGTGAGTTGTCCTACCTGCGGGCGTACGGAGATTGACCTTATCCCGATGGTTCGGGAGGCCGAGGCCCTGCTGAAGAATGTCAAAACCCCGCTTAAGGTTGCCATCATGGGATGCGTGGTGAACGGCCCCGGTGAGGCCGGAGAGGCCGACGTCGGCATCGCCGGAGCAAAAGGGAGCGGCATCCTGTTCAAGAAAGGCAAACGGGTGGAAAAGGTCCCCGAGTCGGAGCTGCTTGAACGGCTGTTGTCCGAGTTAGAGCGGATGACAGGTGAGAAAATTAGAGACAGATAGCAGGGAGCGAAGGGCGAGCGAGTCGCTTTCTTCCAGCTTCTGGATCCTTGCTTCTGCTTTTAGGAGGCGTGTTGCGCTTCTTCGAACTATTGGATCTCATCCTGGATTACCTTCCAAGGGCGAATGTACAGCTCCTGGAAAAAGCCTATGTTTTTGTCTCCAAAGCATACAGGGATAAAGGCTCCCTGCCGGGTGAACATTATCTTGATCATCCGCTCGCAGTCGCGTCGATCCTCGCAGGGATGCGTCTCGATGAAGAGAGTGTAGCCGCCGGCCTGCTTCACGATTCGCTGGAAAAAGAATACGTCACATCCGAAGAACTCACCGAGATGTTCGGTCCGGATGTTACCCTGATAATACAGGGTGCTACAAAGTTGACGCAAATCGCCTACAGCAGCAGAAAAGAGCGTCAGGCCGAATATATCCGCAAGATGATTATGGCGATTTCCCGGGACGTCCGGGTGGTCCTCGTTAAGCTGGCTGACCGGCTTGACGGCATAAGAGGAACATCCTGCCGGGAGGATCGGTTTGGCGTCGGTTTCGCCCAGGAAACCCTTGATATCTACGCGCCGCTCGCGGGCAGGCTCGGTATCGACTGGATGAAGCAGGAACTGGAAAACCTCTCCTTCAGGTGTCTTCATCCCAAAGCCTATGAGGAAATATCTACAGGGCTTGCTAAAACCGAAGAGGACCGGATTCGCTACATTAGAGAGGTGGAGCAGATACTCGAGGCACGGATGGCCGAATTCGGCCTTAAAGGCCGCATACGCGGCCGTCCCAAGCAGATCTACAGCATCTATCAGAAGATGGAAAGGCAGAAGCTCGATTTGACGCGCATCTATGACCTGATCGCATTCCGGATCATAGTGGATTCGGTCAAGTCCTCCTATGAATCGCTCGCGCTTATCCACGCACTGTGGGAGCCGGTGGAAGGCAGGTATAAGGACTATATAGCAAGACCAAAGTCCAACATGTATCAAGCCCTCCATACAACCGTCATCGGCCCTTACGGTGAACGGATGGAAGTACAGATTCGGACCGAAGAGATGGATCGGATCGCAAATGAAGGTATTGCCGCTCACTGGCTCTACAAGGAAGGAAAGCCTGCTGCAGAAATCGACCAGCAGGAGACTCAGCGCTTTTCGTGGTTCCGCCAGATCATGGAATTGAGCAGGGACTGGAGCGATCCCAAATCCGTCATTGACGCCTTGAAAGTCGATTTCTACCCTGATGACGTTTACGTCTTCACCCCGAATGGAGATGTCAAATCTTTTCCAAAAGGGTCCACTCCGGTCGACTTCGCTTACGAGGTACATACCGAAGTCGGGCACAGGTGTGTTGGTGCAAGAGTCAACGGGAAATTGGCGCCCCTGAGATATGAACTCCAGAACGGCGATACGGTTGAAGTGCTCACCTCTGCCAATCATCGGCCCAGCAAAGACTGGCTCAAACAGGTCAAGTCTGCCAAAGCGATAGGCCGCATCAAGCATTGGTTCAAAACCGAGGAAAGAGAGCGTTCGATCTCTATGGGCAGAGAAATCTGCGAAAGGGAATTCAGAAAGAAAGGATTGAATTTCAATAACTACCTGAATTCACCCCAACTCGCCGAAACGGCAAAAGCCTTTTCGCTCAAAAGCGTCGATGATCTTCTCGCCGGGATTGGTTATCACAAGGTTACGGCAAACCAGGTAATCGGTAAACTGACAATACTGCCGCCCGAAGATGAACACCCCCGTGAAGAGATCCTCGTCGAGAAGCGGAAGTCGGTTCCTTCAAAAGACGGAATTAAGGTCGAAGGCCTCGAAGACATTTTGATCCGAATGGCTCAATGCTGTAATCCCGTTCCCGGAGAGCCTGTCATGGGATACATAACCAGGGGCCGTGGGATAACAGTGCACCGGCTTTCATGCAAAAACCTCGAACGAGGGAGCGACGAAGGCAGAAAAATAGATGTACAGTGGAATTCGGGAAAAGAACAGCTTTTTCCCGTAGATATCCGCATCATCCACTCCGGGGAGAGGGGTACCCTCGCGGCCCTTAACGGCGTGCTCGGTCAAATGGACGTGAATGTAATAAGTCTGAAGGTCGAGAACCAGGCCGATACCTCAAGCGTCTGCCACCTGCGAATAGAGGTTAGAGACTCAAGGCACCTCCAGCGGGTGATGTCTGCCCTCAGGAACGAAAGAGGCGTCTACAAGGTCCACAGGTCTATGGAATGATCGCGGAACGGCAAAACTAAAAATGCATGTATATGGTGCATTTTTCCCTGCCCTGGAGCAAGGGCGCCATTTCCTTCTGCAGTTTGGTTCGCTCGGGATCATTTTCCCAGGCCTTCCAATCTGCCGCACTGATCCAGTTGCTGAGAACGAGGAATTTATTCGGGTTGTCCACCGCCCTGAGTGTTTCGCCGGAGATGTAGCCTTTCGCATTGATCGCTTTTGATCGAGCCTGCATCATTAAGTGCCGCAATCTGGCTTCCTGGCCCGGTTCCACTTCCCTCTCTATCGCAACTCGCACGGTCATCACGGTCTCCTGTGAAAGCTTTTTATTGCAACATACCCGAAAACCTGGTTAACCCTTCTACAAATTATAACCTTAGAAAAGCACTTACTTAAAGAAATCGGTGCTTGTTTGGAATATTTCCTCTTGCGCTTTTCATTATCAGGCCATATTCTTCTCAGGTAAGAGCTGAGGCCATTTTTTATCGTCCCCGATGTCGATTTTTATGGACAAAGCCACTAATCTAGTTATAAGAACCAAATCTAGTCAAAACTGAACTGGAGCCGATTGTACGACTTTTTGCCTTTGGGACAGGGTAAACTGCCGGTCGGGGTTCAAGTTTTATTTTGACGCCGGTTAGAGGGGTGGGTGCAACACGGGGTTCTTGGCGGTTCAGGAGCAGGCATCTTTTGTTACTTAATTACCTGAGGAGGAAAGAAAATGACAAAGGCCGAACTGGTTGGAAAGATCGCAAGTGAAGGTGGGATTACCAAATCGCAGGCTGAGAAAGCAGTGGACGGATTCGTTGCAGCTGTTTCCGGCGCTCTGGCAGGCGGTGACAAGATCACACTGGTAGGCTTCGGCACTTTTAGTGTCGGCTCCAGGTCTCAGCGCGAAGGCCGCAATCCCCGGACTGGCGAAAAGATCAAAATTCCCGCTTCAAAAGTTGTCAAGTTCAAAGCCGGCAAGACGCTCAGCGAAAAAGTCAAATAGCGGTTTTAGCCTCACTTTCAATACGTGATTTGAAAGGGACTGCCAGCCTGAAGAGAATGACTGGGTGTCCCTTTCATTTTCCCTGCCCCGACATCTGTGCATTCGAATCCGTAATTGACAATCTCTGGCCATAATCTTAGGTTCTGTTTGTCTCCAGGAATGGTGCCGCAGCGGCGCCTCGCGCTCGGGTCACAGGTCCGGGAGCGAAGAATATCCACTTCCTGCGGGGGGGCGCTGCCAAGTCGAAAAATGCCCGCGATCCCTCGTGTCCTTGACGATTCGCTTGAGACTCGATTGCAGCATGTGCCGCGCAGGCAAGTCCGAAGGGAATCGAACGAAAAGTTGTGACAAAACATACAGGAGTTAATACGGTGGCGAAGAATCTGACCCACAAGATACTGCAAGCACACTTGGTTGAAGGAACGCTGATTGCCGGGGAGGAAATCGGCATCAGGATCGACCAGATCCTCCTTCAGGACGCCACGGGAACCATCGCCATGCTCGCGTTCGAGGCCCTGGGGATGGACCGCATAAGGGCGGAACTTGCAGTTCAATACGTTGATCACAACATCATCCAGACGGACAGCAAAAATGCCGATGACCACATATATCTTCAGAGCGCTTGCGCCAGGTATGGAATTCATTTCAGCCCGGCAGGCAACGGCGTCTCCCACCAGGTTCATATGGAAAGGTTTGGCATTCCGGGGAGGACCCTGCTCGGCTCCGACAGCCATACTCCCGGGGCGGCCGGCGTCTCGGTGCTCGGGATGGGCGCCGGTGGCCTCGACGTTGCCCTGGCCATGGCCGGACACCCTTATCATCTTCCCTGTCCAAGAGTCCTTGGGGTTAAACTCACCGGAAAACTCCCGGCATGGGTCAGCGCCAAGGACGTTATTCTGGAGATGCTTCGGCGCTACGACGTGAAAGGCTGCGTTGGCAAGGTAGTCGAATATTACGGCCCTGGAGTCGCAAGCCTGTCTGCAACCGACCGCGAAACAATTGGCAATATGGGGACTGAACTGGGAGCGACTACTTCGATTTTTCCTTCGGACCGAAACACTCGAGCCTATCTTGAGGCCCAGGGTAGGGGAGAGGCCTGGGTTGAACTTAGCGCCGATCCGTCGGCAGAACACGATGAATATGATGAAATTGACCTCTCCAAAGTCGAACCTCTCATAGCCAAGCCGCACTCGCCGGGGAATGTGGTCCCGGTGCGGGAAGTCGCTGGGTTGAAAGTGGACCAGGTTATCGTCGGGAGCAGTGTAAACTCTTCCTTCAGGGATTTGATGGTGGTGGCCAGGATTCTTGAGGGAAGACACGCATCCCCCTGGACCTCTCTTAACGTGAACCCCGGCAGCAGGCAGGTAATCGAGAATGTCGCCGCCCGGGGAGGGCTGGTTCCACTCCTGCGGGCGGGGGCCAGAATACACGAACCTGGCTGTCTGGGCTGCATTGGTATGGGACAGGCGCCCGGAACCGGCCAGGTCAGCCTTCGGACCATGCCCCGCAATTTCCCCGGACGCTCCGGCGCTAAAGATGATCGAGTCTATCTGTGTTCGCCCGAGACTGGCGCTGCGGCCGCGATTAGGGGGGTCATAACGGATCCGAGGGACTTGGGCCGGGAAACGGAATACCCAAGAATCGAAGAGCCGAAAGAGTACCTTGTGGATGAAGTTTCGATTATCAGACCAAGTGAGGAGCTCAGGAAAACTCAAGTCGTCCGTGGACCCAACATCGTTCCGCTGCCCACACTCGCTCCGCTGCCCGAGTCGCTCGAAACCAAAGTGGTGCTGGTGGTCGGTGATAACATATCGACTGATACGATCATGCCGGCGGGCAGCAAGGTCCTTCCACTCAGATCGAATATCCCGGCTATAAGCCAGTTTGTTTTTTCGATTCTCGACACGGAATTTGCGCAAAAATGCAAAGAGGCGGGCGCGGTTACGGTCATCGGAGGAGAAAACTACGGCCAGGGGTCGAGCCGGGAGCATGCTGCCCTGGCGCCCCGCTATCTTGGCGTCCGGGCGGTGTTGGCGAAAAGCTTCGCGAGGATCCACATGGCCAATCTCTGCAATTACGGGATACTCCCGCTGGTGTTCGCCAATCCCGATGACTACAATTCCCTGAATCCCGGGGCGGCGATCTTATATCGGGATATTCGACGCCATGTCATGAGTGGCGCCGTGGAGTTGCCGGTTGAAGTTGACGGCAAACAAATCCGCGTCTTTCTGCATGTGTCGGAAAGAATGCGCCGCATGTTGCTCGAGGGTGGCGCTTTGAATATGGTCAAAACAGGCAGGTTTTGAGCACGGGAACGCTCGCGTTCTGAATGAATCCGTTTATATAACCACAAATCATCCGGAGGAAAGAATGGCCGCAGAGACAGTGCGCGTCAAGAACACCGGCCTTAGAGGAGTAACCGTTGCCGATACCAAGGTAAGTTACATTGACGGCGACAACGGGATTCTCATCTATCGCGGCTACAGGATCGAAGAACTTGCGGAAAGGTCAACATTTATGGAAACGGCCTTCCTGCTTCTGCACGGATACCTGCCTAAGGAGAGCGAGATCGAGCGGTTCGAAAGACAGGTTATTCAGTCGCGGGATGTGCCGGAGTTCATTTTGGAGAGTCTTGAGAAGTTCCCGAAGCAAGATGGACCAATGGATGTGCTCCAGGCCTGCGTCCCGATGCTGGGTATCGCGGACCCGGATCTCCATGACGAATCTAAAGAGGCCAACGTCAGGAAGGCTATCCGTCTTATAGCCCGTTTCCCCGCCGTGATCGCCGCCTGGCATCGAATCAGGAACGGGGAGAAGCCGCTTCCGCCCGACAATGCCCTGTCTCACGCCGGCAATTTCCTCTGGCAGCTTACGGGAAAGAAACCGTCCAGTGGAATCGCGCATGATCTCGACGTCTGCCTGGTCCTGCACGCGGACCACACCTTTAACGCCTCGACGTTCGCCTGCCGCGAGGTCGTATCGACAAAAGCCCATATGTTCGCAGGGGTTGCCGCTGGAGTGGGTGCTCTTTCCGGAGTTCTGCATGGCGGCGCCAACGAGCGGGTTATGAAGATGCTGCTCCAGGTCGAATCCGAGGTTAAATCGGTGGATGATATCGACGCATGGGTCAAAAACAAGATCCACAGGGGCGACAAAATAATGGGGATGGGGCATGCGGTATACAAGACTCTTGATCCCCGCGCAAAAATTCTGAAGCTGATGTCGCACCGGCTCGCCCGGGAGACCGGCCATGAAAACTGGTACGACTACCTCGACCGAATCGAGGAGGTTGGGCACGCGGAACTTTCGGCTCTCGGCAGGTCCAGCATCAGGACCAATGTCGATTTCTACAGCGGGTCTGTCTATGCCATGATGGGAATACCAATAGACATTATGACGCCCGTTTTCGCTGTCTCCCGAATCGCAGGGTGGTGCGCGCATATCATCGAGGAAAAGTTCGCCGAAGCCCAGGGCAAGCCCGAACTCTACAGACCGGAAGCCGAATATGTAGGCCACTATTGCGGCGTTATTGGATGTACCTATGAGCCGGTGGACGTGAGGGGTTAGACCCTGGTCGTCAGTCTTCAGTATTCAGCAGTCAGAAAAGTCTTCAGCGATCAGACTTCGGTTCTCAGAAAAAGGCGCTTTCCGGCTAAGGGCCACTGGCGACCGAATTCTGACGACTGAGGATCGGCCACTGTCTTCTAGAGCGATGCAGGGTGGGCACAGTTTTTTCGTGCCCGCCGCAAACTTAACGCCAGTTCGAATTATACCCCAAGGAGACCCTGCATGGTTTTTAAACACGATGTCCTGATTGTCGGGGCTGGACTTGCCGGGCTGAGAGCGGCGTCCGAGGTGGCCGGGAAGGCCGATGTCGCGCTTTTCAGCAAGGTGTATCCTACCAGGTCCCATTCCGGGGCGGCGCAGGGGGGAATAGCCGCAGCGCTCGAAAACGAAGAGCCCGATTCCTGGGAATGGCATATGTACGATACGATCAAAGGCGGAGATTACCTGACCGACCAGGACGTAGCTGAAATCCTGGCCAAAGACGCCATAAGGGCCGTCTATGAACTCGAACACATGGGCGTTCCTTTCAACCGCACGCCGGAAGGCAAAATCGCCCAGCGTTTCTTTGGCGGGCACACCAGTAATTTCGGCAAGGCTCCTGTGAAGCGTATATGCTACGCCGCTGACCGCTCCGGGCGGGTCATGATGGATACGCTCTATTTTGATGCGGTAAGGAAGGGCATCAAGATATACCCGGAATTTCACGTCCTCGATCTCGTTATTCGCAACGGACAGGTTGGCGGGCTGGTTGCCTATGAGCTTGCAACCGGTGAAGTGCACTTCTTCCATGGCAGGGCTGTCCTGATTGCAACCGGCGGATACGGGAAAATATACAAGGTAACCTCCAACGCTTTCGCCAGCACCGGGGACGGCGTCGCTCTCACCTACAGGCGGGGGTTCCCGCTGGAGGACATGGAATTTGTCCAATTCCATCCTACCGGAATATGGGGGCTCGGGGTCCTTATAACTGAGGCTGCAAGAGGTGAGGGCGGGATTCTCCGCAATGGTGAGGGTGAACGTTTTATGGAAAGGTACGCTCCCACTATAAAGGATTTGGCCCCGAGGGACATGGTGTCCCGCGCCATCTATACTGAGATTCAAGAGGGTAGGGGAATAAACGGCCAGGACTATGTCTATCTCGACCTCACTCATCTTGGCGAAAAAAAACTGGCCGAAAGGCTTTCGGATATTTCTTCTTTTGTAAAGATTTACCTCGGCCTTAACCCGGCAACAGACCCGATTCCGATTCATCCCACGTGCCACTACATGATGGGAGGCATCGCGGTAAATACCGAGGGCAACGTAACTGATGTGAATAATAATCCCGTGCCGGGGCTTTATGCGGCTGGCGAGTGTTCGTGCATCTCGCTTCACGGGGCAAATCGGCTCGGCTGCAACTCGCTGCTCGATCTTGTCGTTTTTGGTAGAAGGGCCGGGTTGCATATTATGGAAAATCTGGACCGTTTATCCTGGGTGCAGCCGCGTCGAACACCGGAGCGGGACACGGTGGACCGGATAAGACAGATTAAGGAAAACAGGAACGGTGAAAGGCTTGGGAGCATCCGGAAGTCTCTCCAGGAAATCATGATGGCCGATTGCTCGGTTTTTCGGCACGAGCTGGGTTTGAAAAAAGCGCTTGATGCCGTCAGGGACCTGGAACAAAGGTCCCGTAATATATCGATCGACAACTTGGGAAATCGCTTTAACACCGATTTGATGGACGCTCTTGAACTCCAGAACATGCTCATCCTCGCTGAAGCAGTATTGGTTTCCGCGTTGAATAGAACCGAAAGCCGCGGAGCGCACTCACGCGAGGACTTCCCCGATAGGGATGATGAACATTGGCTGAAACATACCCTTGTCCAAAGGACGGACTCCGGCCTTTCTATTACTGGCAAACCGGTTACTATCACCCGGTTTCAACCCAAACCGAGGGCATACTGATATGGAAGTTAAATTCAAGATATTCAGGTTCGCTCCCGAGTCGGACAAAGAGGCTTACTTCAGGACATATACAGTGGCAGCCAAGCCGGAGGAGCGTATTCTGGACTGCCTCAACAGAATTAAATGGGAACAGGACGGAACGCTTGGCTACCGGATGTCCTGCGCTCATGGCGTGTGCGGCTCCGATGGGATGCGAATAAACGGTGTCTGCGCCCTGGCATGCCAGAAGCTGGTCAAGGATTACACGGGCTCTGCGGAAATCACTTTGGAGCCGCTGCCCTTTTTTGAGGTCCGTAAGGACCTCATAGTCGATATGGATGATTTCCTGGCCAGGATCGATCCCATGCGTCCCTATCTGATCCAGGACATGGCCCCCCCTGAGAAGGAATGGCTGCAAAGCCCCGAAGACCACAAAAAAACCGAAGACGTGATCCGCTGCATTCTATGCGCCTGCTGCACGGGCGCCTGCCCCGTTATGAGAGAAAATCTGGACTACGTCGGCCCGGCTGCCCTTGTATGGGCTTACAGGTTACTCTTCGATACGCGTGACGGCCGGTATACGAGCAGGATAGAGAAGCTGAACGAACCCAATAGCGTATGGCCTTGCGTAAATTATTTCGAATGCACCCGCGTATGTCCCAAAAATATACCGATTACCAAATCCATCAACTTCATGAAGCGGGAAATAAAAAAGCAGCTTCCGGAAAAGGGCTGATAATATCTGTGTTGCCTTTGAGCCTGTTTTCCCTGTAAACTTCTTCTTTTAATTGTGATTTGTTATGGAGGAAGTTGATGAAGCTCAAGTCGATAAATCCCTTTTCGGGTGAAGTAACTGCTGAGTTCGATACACTCTCGGATGAGTCTTGCCGTGAAGCTGTCCGGAAAGGCAAAGAAGCGTTTGAAAAATGGAGAAAGCTTCCAGTGGTGGATCGGGTAAAACCTCTCGCCAGACTTGCCTCCATTTTCAGGCAGAAAAAAAATGAATATGCCCGCATAATTACCGCGGAAATGGGCAAGCCGGTACGCGATGCTGTTACTGAGATCGAAAAATGCGCTCTGGTCTGCGACTATTATTACCAAAACGCAGAAGAGTTTCTCAGAAACGAACTGATCGAAACTGAGGCCCCAAAAAGCTATGTGGTGTTTGAACCCCTTGGCGTTATCCTTGGAATAATGCCCTGGAATTTTCCTTTCTGGCAGGTGGCGCGCTGGGCTGTGCCCACCTTGGCGGCCGGCAACGTGTGCCTGCTCAAACACGCGTCCAATGTTCCCATAACGGCGCTCGAGATAGAGAAGCTCTTCAGAGAAGCAGGTTTTCCGGAGCACGTTTTCCAAACGCTTCTGATTGGCCCGCAAGGTGCCGAACGTCTGATAGAGCAAGGCCGGATCGACGGGGTTTCTCTGACTGGAAGTGTCGAAGCCGGATATAAGGTTGGTTCGCTGTCGGGAAAAAACTTGAAAAAAACAGTACTCGAGCTCGGCGGCTCTGACCCGTTTATGGTCCTCGAGGATGCGGACCTGGAAAAAGCTGCCCGCGCTGCTGTCATGTCGAGAATGGCTAATGCCGGTCAAAGCTGCATCGCAGCCAAACGGCTGATAGTGATGGAATCTATCGCCGAGCCCTTCACAGAAAAATTCGTTGACGTGATGAATGGCCTAAGGATTGGTGACCCGATGGATGAGTCCACCGATTTGGGGCCTCTTGCAAAAAAAGAATTCCTGGGAGCGCTCGGCAAACAGCTCGATGATGCTTTGAAAAAGGGCGCCACGGCTCACCGTGGACCTAAGCCGCCCAACCGTGGTTACTTCTTCCAGCCGGTCGTTTTGACGGAGCTTACAGCGGAGATGCTGGTGTTAAGGGAGGAGGTCTTTGGCCCGATAGCCCCCGTGATCAAGGTACGGAGCGAAGAAGAGATGATCCGTATTGCCAACGCGACTGAGTTTGGCCTTGGCGCTGCGATCTGGACCAGGGACGTCTCGAAGGCGGAGAAACTCGCCGGAGAAATTGCTTCCGGTTTTCTGGCCATAAACGGTATCGTAAAGTCCGACCCGCGTCTTCCCTTCGGAGGCGTCAAGAAATCGGGATTGGGCAGGGAGCTTTCTCATTTCGGACTCAAAGAGTTCGTAAATGTAAAGACCATAGTAATAGGGTAAGGACTCATTGGTTCGTGAAATAAGAACCGGAAAATGAATGCGACTTTAATGGAATTGAGTGCGTCGACAATCTCACCCCCGCCCAGGATAAAACTTTTCATGGCATTGTCGCGCACGCCGCACGGGCTGCTCGATATGGCTACCCCTGCGCTTGCGGCCCTACTCTGGCTCGGCTCGATTCCGTCGATTCATGTGATCGTCATCGGCTTTTTGACAGCCTTTTCCGGTTATACAGCCGTGTACGCCCTCAACGATGTCGTTGACTTCAAAACAGATCGGCGCAATATCCGCGAGTGCGGACTCAAGTGTTCCGCCGGGGACCTGGACGCCATCTATGCGCGCCACCCAATGGCGCAGGGCCTCCTCTCCCTGAGGGACGGAATTTTGTGGACGGCCGCATGGGGTGCGATGGCCCTGCTGGGGGCATGGGCCCTTAACCCGGCCTGTGCACTCATATTTATACTTGGATGCCTTGCAGAAGCGATTTACTGCCTGATGCTGAGGCTTAGCTGGATGAGGGCGCTGGTAAGCGGAGGGGTTAAGAGTGCCGGCGGGCTGGCGGCTATTTTCGCCGTGGCGCCCAATTGCTCGGCGCCTTTTTTGATCGGGTTTTTCCTATGGTTTTTTTTCTGGGAAATCGGGGGGCAAAACGTTCCGAACGATTGGAGCGACATGCAGGAAGACATGCGAATGGGGGCTGAAACCATTCCAGTCAAGTTTGGGCCGCAAGGATCGGCCAGGATTATTCTATGCTCCCTGACGATCGCTTTTCTAATAAGCATCGCCCTGTTCTGGCTGACGCCTGCCCGGCTGAGCGCCCTCTATTTTGCAGTGGCGATCCCGGCCGGGATATTTCTTCTGCTCCTGCCCGCATGGCGCCTCTACACCGGGAGGACTGCCGGCCTGGCTTCCTCACTGTTCAACCGGGCCAGTTATTATCCCGTGACGATGTTTGGAGCGATATTTCTCAGTACTGTTCTTTAGCCCCCGATTCCTGTTCATTTTTCCAGTTCTGCAATAGCTTTGCGCCACTCTAGCGGGTCTCCCGAAAGGATCGCCCTATCGACTCCTACATGATTGTCCGTGTTCATCCGCAACTGTGCCAAATCGTATCATTTCACCCAGCCCGGCGGGATCGAGACAGGAGGGCAGGTCGTATGTAGCCTTGGTACGCTCGCCGTTTTTGCCTATTCACCTATTCACCCATTCACCTACTCAGCTATTCTTTACTGCAACAACAACTGCTTCTCGCGAAGCCTCTTGATTTCGTCGCGCAAAACGGCAGCTCTTTCGAATTCGAGGCGGGAGGCGGCTTCCTTCATTTCTTTCTCGACGGCCTGGATGTGTTCCTCAGGAGAGATAAGGCCGCCCGGATGATCGAACGCAGCCTGCGGTTCGAACAGAAATTCCGAATCAGACGGCTTCAGACGGTACTCCGCAAGAATGTCGGTGACGTCTCTTTGCACAGACCTCGGCACGATGTTGTTCTCGACGTTGTATTGCAGTTGCTTTTTCCGCCGTCTGTCCATTTCCTGAATGGCCCGGCGCATTGAGTCGGTAACTTTATTGGCATAGAGAATCACGGTTCCCGTCACATTGCGTGCGGCGCGGCCGGCGGTCTGGATAAGCGATCTGTCCGACCTCAGGAAACCCTCGTTGTCCGCGTCCAAAACTGCAACAAGCGACACTTCCGGGATATCCAGACCTTCTCGCAACAGGTTTATTCCAACCAGGACGTCGAAATTCCCGAGCCGCAGATCGCGTACCGTTTCAATCCGTTCGATGGTGTTGATGTCCGAGTGCATATACCGGACCCGGATGTTAAGCTCGGCAAGATATTCGGTGAGGTCCTCGGCCATTCTCTTGGTGAGAGTGGTAACGAGAATGCGTTGGCCCTCTTTCACATGTTTTCGTATTTCGCCGATCAGATCGTCGACCTGGAAATCGGCGCGGCGTACCTCGACGCTGGGGTCGACAAGGCCGGTGGGCCTGATGATCTGCTCTATGACACGCCCTCTCGTATTGCCAAGCTCATACGGACCGGGGGTTGCAGAGACATACACTACCTGTTTTACCCGGTTTTCGAATTCATCGAAATTGAGTGGCCTGTTGTCAAGCGCCGAAGGCAGCCGAAACCCGTACCGGACAAGAGTTTCCTTCCTGGCCCTGTCGCCGTTGTACATGCCGCGAATCTGGGGAATCGAAATATGACTTTCATCGATGAACAGGAGCCAGTCTTGCTGGAAATAGTCGAGCAGGGTGTATGGGGGTGTTCCAGCAGCACGACCGTCGAGGTGTCGGGAGTAGTTTTCGATTCCATGGCAGAAACCGAGTTCGAGGAGCATTTCGAGATCAAACCCGGTCCGTTCTTCGAGGCGCTTCGCCTCGAGGAGTTTGCCCTCCCGGTAGAAGAACTCGAGCCTTTCGGACAGCTCCTGCTTGATTGAGTTTACCGCTCGCTCAAGGGTATCCGGGGAGGTGACGTAGT
Source organism: Syntrophobacteraceae bacterium (assembly GCA_052143075.1). GTDB lineage: Bacteria > Desulfobacterota > Syntrophobacteria > Syntrophobacterales > Syntrophobacteraceae > SbD1. Next base: position 33,850 of record JBKQTS010000201.1, read on the forward strand.
GGGTTCCGGGATATATGTCCGCTCTGTCCATGTGCCGGAAAGTCCTTCCGGTCAGCGGGTCGATTTCCTTTATCGAATCGACTTCGTCTCCGAAAAATTCTATGCGTATCGCCCGGTCCTCCTCATAGGCGGGAAAAACCTCGATTACGTCTCCCCTTACACGGAAAACGCCGCGATGAAAATCATAGTCGTTTCGTTCGTACTGGATGTCCACCAACTTGCGCAAAACGTCTTCTCTCGGAATTTCCTGCCCTGTTTTCAATTGCAGCAGCATCTCCTGGTATTTTTGCGGAGAACCCAGGCCGTATATGCAGGATACGCTCGCCACAATTATGACGTCCCTGCGCTCCAGGAGCGAGCGTGTCGCCGAATGGCGCATCTTGTCAATGGTCTCATTGATGGATGAGTCTTTAGCGATATATGTGTCGGTTTGAGGGATATAGGCCTCTGGCTGGTAATAATCGTAATAGGAGACGAAATATTCCACCGCGTTTTCGGGGAAAAACGATTTGAACTCACCGTAGAGCTGTGCTCCCAGGGTTTTATTGGGGGCTATGACCAGACTGGGTCTTTGTAACTTCGCTATTACGTGAGCCATCGTGAAAGTCTTGCCAGACCCCGTTACTCCGAGCAGGGTCTGCTCTTCCGCACCACCAAGTATATTCGACGCCAGCTTTTCTATGGCCTGGGGCTGGTCCCCGGTTGGCTCAAACTGGCTTCTAAGCTCGAAAGGCTTCATTCTGAACGCGGTTCCTCTTGATTATCGCTGCTCGCGCCGCAACCTATAATACATTGACAATATTATAGATCAAACTGCTGTTGCGGAAAAGCCGGTCCGGCCAAAGGTGGGAGAGAACGGGCGATGGCGGGTCAGGACAGGGCGGTCTTTTCTTCGTCTTCATCGTCGTCAGTTGGTGAATAGTCAATAGGCTCCAGGTCTTTTTGAGGCAGTTCCAGACGTTTCAGGCGGGACCTGTCGCTTATGATCTTCTCCATTTCGCGCCGTACTTCGGTCTGGGTCATCAGTTCCGAGAGCAGGACACGTTTATAGCTGATGCTGCGCAGTTCGTTTTCAAGAAATTCGTCCCTCTCCTGTTTGAGTTTCAGGTTCTGCAGGAAAAGTTTTTCTTCCAGGGACTCGTTTTCGATAAGCAGCGTGATCAGCATGTCGCTGAGCTTGTTTTTGCGCAGCCCCATCATTCCGACCCCGGCAGCTTTTCTCCGGTACTGTTCCAGCTTGCCTTCGAGAAACTTGATGTGTTGTTCGAGCTCTGCCTTGTCATTTTCGAGCTTCTGCTTCTCATTGTCCCAAAAGGCCTTGAGCGCCCGCTCGATAGTGTGCATCTCCTCGCGCTCGCCGGCTGCACGGGCTTTAGATTTTCGGCCGTGCGTGCGGTATCCGACGAAATAGCTGATAGCAAACACGACCGTTATGCAGAACAGCCCTGCCATGACCTGATAAACCATCAAATCCATCTGAACTCCCTCGCGTGGGTGTTGGGATGAGAATGCCTTTCCTCTTAGAAAAAACAACCGCATCCCGGTTTGACTTTTTAACCGGCGCAAGTATAAACCCTAATTTCAATCACGTAAACACGAGAGAGTCGATGTGATTTTCTACAATTCGATCATGCCCCGTCCAGCCCCGTTTTCCCTTTTTGCATAAACCAGTGTTCGGTATCGACGTAGTAAAACTTCAAATCGGCAAGCAGTATGTAATGGGACCTTTCCTCAGCGAGCATGTGGGTCAGGAATTCACGTTCGATCGGCTCGGCGGCTTCTTTGAGCCTGGCCAGAAAAAATTCTATGCCCTTGTTCTCCAGCTCCATCCCGCTCTCAATTGCGGCAACGTCGTCCAGGCAAGCATTTGAGGTACTTTCCCGCTTTTGCTTTATCTTATGCATGACTTCGCTGCTGCCCGGGGCTTCGAAGTCATAAAAGCGGCAGGCGTCGAGATCGCCTGAGCCTCTGGAGAGGTCGGCATATGTCGCGTTAAGCTTGTCCAGGTGCTTTTGCTCCATATCCCGCAACATCTTGAAAGTTTCCGTGCCGACGCTGTCGCCGCATTTTCCTGCTGCGTCGGCGTAAAAAGCTTTCATTTTTTCCTTTATTTCAACGGCTGTGCACATAAGTTCAATAAGTCCGGAACCGCTGGCTTTCATTTCGCTCTCCTTTCAATAGGACTTAAAAACACAATACTCATTCTACGGCGTTTCTCATATAAGAATGAGTCCCGGTCCTGTCGAGCCGGTGTCCATAAGGATACAACTCCGGCCTGGAGCAACGCTTCAGGCCGGAGTTGTTTTTTACGGTCTTGTTATCAGGAAGTCGGCATCAGTTTTTCGACTATCTTTGACTGTTCCTGCCCCAGTATAAACCACTTTCTGAAGGCCAGGACGAAGACAATCGCCATCATGGTCATGAGTGAGGCTGCAAGGCCGACGAGCAGGTAATTTCCATGATTATAGTTGGCTATCACCAGGTAATAGCCGGCGGTCATTGTGACGGGCAGCATAAAAATTCCGGGAACGGCGGTAATCCATGAGTATCTCATTTTCCCCATAGCCATAATCATGGTCGTCCCTACAATCAGGGCGCACGCGGCAAGCAGTTGGTTGCTCATGCCGAACAGCGGCCAGATCGTTGAGATATTCCCGGTGTAAACAAGGTATCCCCAAAAGAAGGTGAACAGGGCGCTTGTGAAGACAATGACGGGTATCGATTTCTTCTGGGAAAACGCGGGAATGGCCCTTCCGATAATTTCCTGGAGCAGATATCTTCCCACCCGTGTTCCGGTGTCAACTGCGGTCAGGATGAATACGGCCTCGAACATGATGGCAAAATGATACCAGTACGACATAAGCCCTTTCATAAAGGAAACCGAGCTGAATATATATGCCATGCCAACCGCCAGCGAAACAGCGCCTCCGGGCCTGCCCTGGATGTTTTCCTGGACCTCTGCGGCCAATTGTGGAAGGTGTACAGGCGTCATGCCAATGGTCTTATAGACTGCAGCAGTGGTATTGATCGCGAAATAATCGGAAGGAACGAGCACGCAGGCGGCAATGAGGGCCATTATCGCCACGAACCCTTCGACAAGCATCGCTCCATATCCAACGAAAATGATGTCCTTCTCGCTGTTTAGCATTTTCGGAGTTGTGCCGGTGCCGATTATCGCGTGAAAGCCCGATAACGCGCCGCACGCAATAGTAATGAAGAGGAATGGGAAAGCCGAACCGGGGATAATAGGGCCGCCGCCGCTCATGAACTTGGTTAAAGGCGCCATCTGGAGGGTCGGATGGACTACGGCGATACCTATTGCAAGTGCGGCTATGGTTCCCAGCTTGAGATATGTTGAAAGGTAATCGCGGGGACACAGGAGCAGCCAGACCGGCAAGGCTGACGCCACGAAACCATAAACCGGAATTAAAATGGCGCATTCATTTCGGGACAGATAGAACCATTTTGAGAGCACGGGATGAGCGGCTATATAAGGGCCGGTTACAATTACCAGGGCAAGGAGCGCAACGCCGATGATGCTTCCGCCCGCAACGTCTCCAGGTCTGATCATGTGCATCCATATCCCCATGATAAGGGCGATCGGAAGAGTGCAGATAACAGTGTAAGCGCTCCAGGGGCTGTTCATCATAGCATTTACGACGGCCAGGGAAAGCCCGGCAAGGGTCAGGATCAGAATGAACAATACGGCGAAGCTGGCGACGGACCCCGCTGCCTTTCCGATCTCCGACTCGGCGATGAGCGAGATACTTTTCCCCTCATGGCGAATCGAGGCGAAAAGAATGACCATGTCATGGACGGCCCCGGCAACTACCGCTCCGACGATGATCCAGAGTGCGCCGGGCAGATAGCCGAACTGAGCCGCCAGGACCGGCCCGAGCAGGGGACCTGCGGCAGCGATGGCCGCAAAATGATGTCCGAAAATTACATACTTGTTGGTCGGGCTGTAATCGATGCCGTCCTCGAGCGTGTGAGCCGGGGTCGGCCTGTTTGGGTCAATTCCAAGGACCTTGTTGGCTATGAATATGCCGTAGTAACGGTATGCCAGGGCAAATACGCACAGGGCCACGAATACTAGGGTCAGCGCATTCATGAAGTCTCCTTCCCGTTGCTGAAGATTGTAATGATGATCTGCCTGAAACTGCCTTGCCTGAAAAGGCAAACTTCTGGTGGCGCAGGACTGGATAGATGAGTTGAATAAGGAAAGCCGGACAAATGAGCTTCAATTGATCCTCTGATCCGAACAGGGAGCATAAGCGTTATCTATCTGATATATATACGTATAAATCCTAAAAGGCCGGATTAGGCCGAATCCGTTCGTTGATAATTGGTTGGTGTTATAAATGGAACTCTCATCGGCCCGGTAAGTCAAGCAATTTGAGAAGGTTTATTAAAAATTCTTCGGTGTGCGCACGGGTTGGACTGCCGTGGAGATTACTTCTCCATTGGCAGATTATAGAAAAGGCCGGAAAACGGTCGCGCCGCTACCCGGCCACAGCAAATGCTGATTGGGAACTTTACTGTTTCTTGGCTGGGGCTTTCTCCTGCGTCTTTTGTCCCTGCTGAGCAGGTGGCTTGGCTTTGGTCTCAGGCTGGGGCTTTGCCTGATCCGGGGCCTGCTGAGAGGTCTCGGGCTGCACGGGGCGGGCTTCAGGAATTACCGGCTGCGGCTGCACCGGCGCTGGCGGCGCCTGGGGCTGTTCGACGGGCATATCGGTCATTACTGAGCGGCCCCCGTGGACCCCCGGCCTGTACATAAATGAGAGGAGCAGGCATGTTATCATGAATACGACAGCAGCGGCCGTTGTCAGCTTGCTCATGAAGGAGCTGCCGCCAGATCCGCCAAAAAGGGTTTGCGACGCTCCGCCAAATGCCGCTCCCATTTCAGCGCCCTTGCCGGTTTGGAGCAGAACTATCGCAATCAGAGCGATACAGGCCATCAAGTGAAAAAGGATGATCAGAGTACCCATTAGTTTAATACTTTTCTCTCAGGATTTGAACTGAACGAGGCGTTTGAATGAAACGACTTCAAGACTTGCCCCGCCAACCAGCGCTCCGTCTAAGTCAGGTTCAGCCATAAGCTCATCTACGTTCGAAGGCTTAACCGAACCACCATATAATATCCTGGTCTTTTTTTCAACCTCTTTGTTGAAAAGCGAAGCGATTCTCTCACGAATAAAAGCGTGAACCTCCTGCGCCTGCGCTGGTGTTGCAGTCCTGCCCGTACCGATCGCCCAAACCGGTTCATACGCGATAACAAGCCGCTCCGCCTGCGCCGGGTTCAAGCCCCCTAGCGCTCCTTCGAGCTGGCCGGTAACGACTTCGAATGTCTTTCCCTGCTCGCGCTGCTCGAGAACTTCTCCGACACAGATAACAGGGGCCATCCCGGCCTTGAAGGCCGCTGCCGCTTTCAAGCGCACCGTTTCGTCCGTTTCGCCGAATAGCTGACGCCGCTCTGAATGGCCGACAATCACGTAGTCGCATCCAAGGTCTTTTAGCATAATCGGTGAGATTTCCCCGGTGAAGGCGCCCTTTTCCTCCCAGTGACAATTCTGCGCCGCCAGGCTGTAGCCCTGCTGTTTCAGAATGTCCCGGACCCCTTTGAGTGCCGTGAAAGGAGGCGCGATTACTACTTCGCGGTCGGTACAGGGGCCGGTTTCCTCCTGGACGGATTTAACGAAAGAGACGGCTTCGGCCACAGTCTTGTACATTTTCCAGTTGGCGGCCACGAGAGGTTTTCTGTTCGGGTTCATTGTGTGCCTCCCCGTGTGAGGGAAAGTGATGGTTAAGCTTTCGATACCTTGACACTAACGGATGTAAGGTGTCCTTGGTTCAGCACCTCTCCAGGGCCGAGACGCCGGGCAGATCTTTCCCCTCAAGCAACTCCAGAAAAGCGCCGCCCCCGGTCGAAACATAACTTACTTTGTTTTCGGCGTTGGCCTGCCTGATGGCGGCGGCCGAATCGCCGCCGCCAATAACTGTGAGCACGCCGAGCGACCCGATGAATTCGGCCAGGGCGAAAGTGCCTTTGTTAAACGGGGGCGTTTCGAAAACACCCATTGGGCCATTCCAGATGATTGTCTTGCAGCTTTTAAGGACCGACTCAAAGATCTGGACAGACTGTGCGCCAATGTCCAGAATCTTGGTATTCTCGGGGACCTTGTCAACTGAGACCTGCCGTACCTCTCCACGGCCCTCCGCGTCAGCGGAAACAACCGCGTCAACCGGCAGGAACACCTTGACCCCTCTTTTGTTTGCCGACTCGAGCAACCGTGCGGCCGTTTCGATATAATCATCTTCAACCAGCGATTTGCCGACTTCCTTCCCCTGCGCCTTGAAAAACGTATTGGCCATTGCGCCGCCGATAATCAGGGTATCGATTTTGGGAATGAGATTCTCGAGCAGCCCCAGCTTGGTCGATACTTTAGCGCCTCCTACAATAATTGCCAGAGGCCGTTGCGGGTTGTCCATGACCTTTTTGAAATACTGAAGCTCCTTTTGGAGCTGATATCCGGTGGCGCACACGGGCACAAAGCGGGTTATACCTTCAACGGAGGCATGAGCGCGATGAGAAGCGGCAAAAGCCTCGTTTACGTAAATATCAGCCAGTTCGGCCAAACGCCTGGAAAACTCCGAGTCGTTTTTTTCCTCCTCCGGATGAAACCGCAGGTTTTCCAAAAGCAGCGCTTCACCCTCAATTAGGAGCGAGACCTGCTTCTCCACCTCGGGACCGACGCAATCGGGGACAAGGGGTATACTTTTATCCAACAGGTTGGAGAGGTACTCCGCTACGGGCCTTAGTGAAAACTCATCGGCCGCTTTGCCTTTTGGCCTCCCCAGATGTGAAGCGAGGATGAGCCTGCCTCCCGAGTCGATAACCTTGCGGACGCTGGGTAGAACGGCGCGGATGCGAAGATCGTCTGTTACGCGCCGCTCCTTGTCCAGGGGCACATTGAAATCGACTCTCATAAAGACGCGCTTTCCTTTAAGATCGAGATCGTCAAGAGTCTTCACGGGACGCTCCTCGTATGACAGACTTGTTAACAACAGTAAGCGATCGCTTGGTGAAATGCTCTCCCTGGCATCCCTTCAATCCATGTGCCCTGTGAAGTGTAGAGGCAGGGCATGGGGGAAAGGGCCCTACTCCAGGGACTTGCCTACCATAACGGCCAGCTCGGCCGCCCTGGTCGAATAGCCATACTCATTGTCGTACCAACTGAATATTTTAACCATACGGCCGGCCATGACATTAGTAAGCCTCGAATCCACGCTCGATGAATAATGGGTGTGATTGAAATCAACCGAGACCAGCTCCTCGGTCACATAACGCAGGATCCCTTTGAGCGGTCCGTTTGCGGCCTCCTCCAGAACATTGTTCACTTCTTCCTTCGTCACGTCCCTGCCAACCCTGCACACCAGGTCAACGAGCGAAACGTTCGGAGTGGGGACCCGAATGGACAGGCCGTCCAGCTTTCCCTTAAGGTCCGGAATGACCTCGGCTACGGCTCGAGCGGCGCCGGTCGTTGTCGGAATCATCGAGAGTGTGGCCGCCCTCGATCTTCGGCGGTCGCTGTGCGGCGAATCGAGCAGGCGCTGGTCCATTGTGTAAGCGTGAATGGTGGTCATAAGCCCGTGCTCTATTATGAACCTGTCGTGGAGCAATGCGGCGATCGGGGCCAGGCAGTTCGTAGTGCACGAAGCGTTTGAGATGACATTGTGGGTGCGCGGATCATAAGTCCCGTCGTTGACCCCGATTACGAAGGTTGCGTCTACACCCTTGCCGGGGGCGGTTATGATCACTTTTTTCGCTCCGGCGTTGAGGTGCTTCTCGGCGCCGTCGCGGCTGGTGAAACGGCCGGTGCCTTCAAGGACCACGTCAATTTTGAGCTCGCGCCAGGGCATCTGGGCGGGGTCCGTTATCTTGAGGCATTTAACCCGCCTGCCGTCTACGATTAATTCATCCTCGGACTCCTGGACCTCGTGAGGCCAGACGCCGTGAACGGAGTCGTATTTCAGAAGGTAGGCTAGTTCCGAAGGCGTTGTCAGGTCGTTCAGGGCGACAACTTCCAGCGGCAGTTTAAGGTCTTTTATGACTTTGAAAATGGTGCGCCCGATGCGTCCGAAACCATTTAGCGCTATGCGAGTAGCCATTTAATTCCTCCTTGGAGGTTCAAAGGTATTATTGGCCGGTGTCCATCCGAAAACACCGGAAGTCTTGAATACTGGGCGCTGCATGCTTGACGCCGGATGGGCCGTTTCTATTGCTGTCTGAAAAAGGACCCTCTCCACACACAAACCGGACAGAGGCTTTGCGCCCTCCCAAAATCCCTGCAATACTAATTACTCTTTAAGTTAACAGCATTCCTGAAGAAATAAACCCGAACTTCGACCGAAAAATTGGCCTTAACCCAGCAAAATTGAATGATTTTAATGAAATGCTTCCTCTATCAAAGAATTCACCTGCAGGGGCGGTGAGTATTTAGAGCCGGAAGGCGACTTTCGCTCCCGGGTCCAGCTCCAGTTCAGACGCAGCATTGCCCTGGTTGATGGCGATTTCAATAAAACCTGTGCTTCCGGTCAAGGCGAGCGGTTCCCCGGTTCCGACCCTGCCATAAGTCTGCTCGATTGAGCTGATTGCCGATTTCCCGGCTGTGATCGTCCATTTTTCCAGCGGCGCCTGTTTTTCCAATGTCTCACTCAGCACGTTGGTAATCGCGTTTCCGAAGCGGTCGATGTGGATAATCTCGCCATTCACCACGCCTTTGCCGATGCTTGGTTCTCCCCAGTGCGGGGAGACCGGATCGCATGCGGGCCCCAGGGTGTCGAATGGGACACCACAGGCTATATGAGCTGCGGCGGGCGCGAAGAGGTCGCGGCCATGAAAAGTGCTGCTCAGCGGGCTTCGCCGATAGTGCCGGTTCTCCAGCATTCTTGCCTCCCACCCGGTCTCTTTTCTTAGTATCAAAGAGAAAAGACCGTTATCGGGGCCCACGAGAAAACATGATCCGGTCCGAATGGCGACCGCCCCGCGCTCGGTCCCCACCCCGGGGTCCACAACTGCCAGATGAATCGTTCCGTGCGGGAAATAGTCATAACAGGCGTACAGAACAAAGGCCCCGGAGCGAACATTATGTGGGGCGATGAGCTGAGATATATCCACCAGCTTCGCGTCAGGACAGATATTGAGGATGACCCCTTTCATGCTGGCCACATATCCGTCCATGAGTCCGAAATCGGTGAGCAGAGTGATTATGGGTGGGCTCAATTGAGCTTAACCTCCGGCAGGATGTGCTTGAAGAAATAATGCTGGACTCCGCGTATTTTGATAGTGATTTGCAAAAGGAGTCAAGAGTTTTGTCGCGGGCCGAGCCGATTGCTTCGCACATCAAACCGGATTGCTGCCGTCTTCCTGTAGTAAACCGCGTGTGTAAGTCGTCATGCCGGCGAAGCCTGTCCCGGAAGTAGGGGGGGTTCTACGTCAAAAAAGTCCCCGCCCGCAGTTTATCCGCACCCGTAATGGGTAGCCGCCCCATAAGAACCGTAGGGGCGGGGTTTATCCCTCATAAGCGCTCAACGAAAGACGAGCAGCTACAAGGAAGAAGCCCGTCATTCCGGCGGGGCCTGCCCCGGAAGTGTCCAGTCCGGCGGCCGGAATCCAGAGGCTTTGATTTTTATTGTAATATCAATAGGTAAGGGCACTGGACCCCGGTTTGTGCGGGGCGACAAAAATTATAAATATTGCCCTAATAAATTCAGGCACTTACGCGCTTATTTGAGCGGTTATGGGGTTTATCCCCGCCCGCTCTTGAACTTGGTATAAGTCGTCACCCCGGCGGGGCCTGCCCCGGAAGTGTCCAGTCCGAAGGCCGTGGTCCAGTGTTTTACGCTTTAAAATCAATTAGTTGGAAAAACGTGGATTCCGGCTCCTGAGACTGTGTCGCAAATGCAATGTTTTTCATAAGAAAGCTCTTTCTGCTAAATGTTTCTGAGCCTTTCGAGACAATTGTCGTCCGGCATATTGACGAGTTGCCATAAGTATGGCATAAAAAGCCATAGCGGAGGCAGGGGCGCTTGTGGAAAACGCACGACCGGTCTTGAATTATCGGCGCGATTTGTCGAACGGCGACATTATTCAGGTGGTGGTGTGGCTCCTTCAGGACCCGCTTCCCGGTTCGTCTCATTCTTTCAAATACCGGCTGCACTACCAGACCGCTGACGGCTCGGACGTTATTCGTTACGACAACGAGAGAGGCAAAGGGGATCACCGGCACATTGAAGGGAAAGAGGACCAGTACAATTTTGAAACGGTGAAAAAGCTCGTGCTGGATTTCTACGAAGATGTCAGGCAGACGCGCAAGAACGGAGGCATAGGATGAGTAGAGATTTTAAGGTGAAGATCGAGACGGAAGAGGAATTCTTCGCCGAACTGATCGCTCAGGCTGAAAAGATTGATAGGGGCATTATTCCGGACAAACCCATTGAACGGGTATCGTTCCCCGACTTGGGAACCTTTTACCGCTGCTGCACCCCCAAGCGGCTTCAGCTTTTGCAGGAGCTGCACAAGATCGGCTTTGTCAGCATCAGTGCCCTCGCAAGACATTTGCACCGGGATTATAAGAATGTCTTCACGGACGTGAAGGCCCTTGAGGCTGCCGGGCTGGTGGAAAAAACCGATAAAGGTCTCTACTGCGTACCATGGGACGAATTCACCGCAACGGTGAAACTTGCATCGTGACTATCTCGCGCCTCGGGGGCCAGATCTCCGAATGACCTGTTGATACAGTTTGGTGTGTTGGCAGTGCACATCCAGTTCCGGATCTGATGCCAAACCTTCCATTGAATCGGCCCAAACTGCTAACTTTTCTTGTCCGCAACGCGTAGATTCGGCTTTAAAATGGAGCACTAAATTTGTTAACCCTTTTGACACCGATGAGCTTAGAGGATAGTAGACCTGTGAGGCTGACCATTATAAATCCCTTCACATTTGAAGTAATGCTGTCGATCTTCATCGTTTCGTGCCTGGGAGCCTGCCGGGGGGGTACGGAACGAAAAGAAATCGGTACTGAGCATTGTCTCAAGCGATCAAATCCGGCAAGGGTTTTTAAAATCGGATTCATGCTCTGTCTGCTTTACCTGACCTGTGCTCAGCCAGGCGAAGCTCTGGCTCAATTTTCCGTCCTTCGCAGCTTTGGAACTTCGGCAGAAGACGGGGCAGCCCCGGTGGGCTTTCTGGCTCTTTCGGGTTCGACGCTCTACGGGATGACCGTGTCAGGCGGTGCCCACGGCTACGGTACAATCTTTCGCATCGAAACGGACGGCAGAGGGTACAAACTGCTCCACAGCTTCGAAGGGGGCCCAGGCGACGGGGCTACCCCTCTTGAAGGCCGTCTTGTTCCCTCAGGTCAAACGCTATATGGGGCAGCTTACGATGGCGGCGCATACAATACCGGCGCCATCTTTCGGGCTGACACGGACGGCATGGGATATCGGTTGCTCCACAGCCTCAAGCCGGGCAACCTCCTTTCCTTGATATTCAAAAGCTTCGAAAATCAGGGGAAAAGCCCTTGCGGCGTAATGGCCCTATCGGGTTCCACACTCTACGGCACGGCTGAGGAATGGGGGCCACACAACATGGGGGTGATCTTCCGGATTGACACTGACGGAGGCGGGTATCAACTCCTGCATAGTTTCGGAAGTGTTCCAAACGACGGGATGGCGCCTCATGACCTCATTTTGCAGGGGTCGACACTTTATGGGGTGACAGCAATGGGAGGCAGCCACCACCATTTTGGACCGGCTGGGAATGGCACCCTCTTTCGGATTGACACTGACGGTGCTGATTATCGGATTCTCCACAACTTCGGAAGTGTCACAGACGACGGGATGTCACCAAACGGCCTTATTTTGTCGGGTTCAACTTTATACGGGACAACCGGTTTAGGGGGCGACTTCCGTTTTGGCTATGGAGCCGGCCTCCCATGCGAGCCTCAAGGTAACGGCGCAATATTCCGGGTCGACACTGACGGTGGCGGGTATCGGGTCCTCCATAGGTTACGAGAGGGCACAGGCGACGGCTTCCAACCGGCCGGTTCCCTTATTCTTTCGGGTTCAACGCTCTACGGAATGACCGTCAGTGGAGGAGCAAATAACGGCGGGGCGATATTTCGGATCAAGACGGGCGGAAGCGAATATCAGCTTATCCATAGTTTCGACCACGGGACCGGGCCTTCCGGGTCTCTCACTCTCGTGGGTACGAAGCTCTATGGCACAACCGTCAAGGGCGGCGCCTATGACTCCGGAGCGATTTTTTCCTTTGACGTCGGTTCCTTAGAGCAAGCCTGCCCCAGTCATCAATCGGAGTGAGCCCGATGGACACGGGCGCCCCAACGAGCGGCTCGGCGCAGGCAACCACTATGAGCATGCCCACCATATGGCAACCTGGACAGGATCTCGTGCAACTAAATTCTTCAGCGTGCCTGACCCCCATTTGGGACCGACATGCCTTTAGCCAAAAAGAGTTTCTCGTAACGCAGAAAAGCGCATAATGCATGTTGCACGAAGTCAACTCGAATCTGCGCCGCATTGGCATCGGACGGTATGGACCGAGCGCTGCTGCCAAGGATGCGTCCGGGCATGCCGCCAGCATAAGTTAGAAATCCACTACATAAGTCCTGAATACTCAGCCCGTCATTCCGGCGAAGCCCGGAAGTGTCCAGTCAGGGGGCCGGAATCCAGTATTTTCATTAAATTTCACTTCTGGACCACGGCTGTCGCCGGGGCGACGTAAGCGTTGGCTACATTCCCAGGCTTGCGTTATGTTCTGAACTTTGACTCAGGACACATGCAAGGAAAGAGCTTGTCTTGAGCCTGCCCGAACGGGCGGGTTGGTGGGCTGTCGAGACCAGTGATCGAGCCCGCCGAAGCCTCTGCGGCCGCCCGCCTCTGGCCATGGACAGTGATCATAGACAGGTCATGAAGGGATAGCGTCGAGATCCTGGCCGGCGGTCCCACCGCACAGCCCCGCCGCCTAACCTAAAAACTCCATGACATCCCCATTAAATCGCTCCGATGCTTCGATAGGGGGCAGGTGCCCGACGTTGGTATAAGTAAGGAGTTTTGCGCCTTTAATCATAGTGCTTAGAGTCAGGCCGTTCCGATACGGGAGGAGTGGGTCCTCGGTTCCGTGAACAACAAGTGTCGGCTGGGAGATTCCGCTTATGCGGCCGGTCGTGCCGGGCCACGTCATTATTGCGCCGAGATGCCGCTGGAAGGAAGGAAACGGCATAGGTTTGGATTCGGCGTTTCGCACCGCCGTATCGAGGTCTTCGGGGTGGGAATCCATGTAGCCCGGCGCCGTAATACGTGGATAGACACGGCGTATCAGTGTTTCAATATCTTCATTGTCCCGGGGCATGAGCAAGGCGCCCACTTCTTGGGTAGGCGGGAAATATGCCGCCCCGCCGGCCGTGGTCGCGACCAGGATCAATTTGTCGACCAACTCCGGATGCCGCAGGCTTAGCTCCAGGGCGATGTAACCACCCATCGACCAGCCCATCACGTACGTTGGACCGCACTCGAGATTTCGGATCAAGCCTGCCGCATCATCAGCCATGTCGGCGATGGTGTACGGCCCTGTGCCCGAAGCACTATCGCCCGCGTCGCGACTGTCCATGTTGATCAGGCGATACTTTCGGGAGATGATTTGAATCTGCTTCCACCAGATAAGCCGGGAAGTCCCAAGCCCATGGATGAGCAGGAGCGGATGACCGGCGCCGTAATCATCGTAGTAAATACTATGCGATCCAACCTGCGTTATGGGCATATGTTCTCCTTGAATCGGGCCTGAAGGGTAAGAAAGAAGTATAATCCAGATCCATGTATGGCCTTTTTAGGCTTTCCTCCGTGGATGATGATAACCACTCTTTGGAGTTCCCGCTGACAACTATTGGCAGGTAATACGGAGCTGCGTTCAAGATTGAACTAACTAGAAGAGCGGGGGACTTTCCCCCGCGCCCCCGGGATTTCTGCCACACCCGCAAGCGCGTGAGGCAGAGCGCGGCACCTCGCGGGGCGTGGAGATCGGTGCAGCGTTCCTCGCTGGGCGCCACCTCCGGTGCGGCGCTGGGCAATTCGGTTTTGTTATTGCGCTGGGGTAGTACGCGCCACCGCAGCGCCGCTCCTATAAATGGCCCTGCAATGGCTAAGTTGGGGGCAACTCGCACTTTCCTTGTCATTCATTGGCGCCACCTTAAACGCAAATTGGTATAAAAGCTGATTTGGAAGATTTTCACCTTCACACGCATCGAAAATGTGATGTAAGATCGAAAACAGGTATTCCGGGACGCGGCAAGCTGCCCGTTGCCGCTTGTCTGGCTATGCGACAATAGTTAGTTTCCGTCCGGAAAGGCGAAAAAGGACCCTTCCGGACGGAAACTAGTACAGCGTCAACTAAGTTGGGATGGGTACGGACATGCAACCCGTCATTCCGGCGCGTCCTCACAAAAGATCGGACGTGAACTGGGGCACTCACTACAGATCGTGCCCGGACTGGAAGCATTAACCAACGGTTAGGATGTTAGGCCCGGACCTGAACGAAGTGAGGGTCCAGCGTTTAACATCGGATGGAAGTGTCAACGCGAACCTGAACGCAGTGAGGGTGGGCACTCACAAAAGATCGTGCCCGGACTCGAAGCATTGGCCAACCGTTAAGATGTTAAGCCCTGACCTGAACGAAGTGAGGGTCCAAGCCGGAATCCAGAGTTTTGTTACTTGGTTAGAAGCACTGGACCCCGGCCTTCGCCGGGGTGACGGTCCCTTACAACATGTAAAAACTTTGTTGACAATGCACTAGTAAGACTCCCGTTAGTACCATAAACTCGGACGATTTCATCACGGAGGCGTCCTATGGACATTGGTGTGCCGCGCGAGCGGCGAAGTTACGAGAGCCGTGTCGGGCTGATGCCCGCCGGCGTCGAACTGTTGAAGGTCGAGGGGCACAACTGCTACGTGGAATCGGGCGCGGGCCTGGGTGCCGGTTATGCTGACCACGACTACCAAAAGGCCGGGGCGCGCATTGTATATTCCGGTGAGGAACTGTACGGCAGGGGTGAACTCGTGCTCAAGGTCGCCAGACCGACTGCAGAAGAGTGCGAGTGGGTCCAGGAAGGCCAGATCCTGATGGGCTTCGTTCACCTGGCGGCCGCCAAGCTCAGTAAGGTGGAACTGCTGCTCAGGAAGCGGGTCACCACCATCGCCTACGAAACGGTCGAGAATGAAGACGGCAGCTTGCCGATCCTTGCTTCCATGAGCCAGATTGCCGGTCGCATGAGTCCGCACGTCGCCGCTACGCTGCTCCAAAATGATCGCGGAGGTAAGGGAGTGCTGCTCGGAGGGGTGCCCGGCGTGCCGTCGGCCGAGGTAGTGATTCTGGGTACAGGGACTTTGGGCACTCAGGCTGCTCGGGCGTTCCTGGGGGCCGGCGCGCGGTTGGTTGTCCTGGGCCGTGACTCGGCAAGCCTCCAGCACATCGACGAAATGTTTGCAGGCCGCCTGACAACGATGCTCTCCCATCCCTTCAACATCCGGAAAGTCGTAACCTTTGCCGATGTGCTGGTGGGTGCGGTCCTTGTTCCCGGCGCACGCGCGCCGGTCCTGGTGACACGCAAGATGGTCGCTTCGATGAAGCCGCGTTCACTTATCATGGACCTCTCCATTGACCAGGGAGGATGTGTCGAAACCTCCCGGCCTACCACGCATGGCACGCCCACATATGTGGAGGAAAATGTTATCCATTACTGTGTGCCGAACATGGCGGGCGTCGTGGGCCGCACGGCTACACATGCCCTTGGTAATGCCGCCTGGCCGTTTGTGCAGCAAATCGTACTCAAAGGTCTGGAGGGCGCACTCGAGGCCAACCCCGCTCTAGCCCGCGGTGTTGCCACGCGCGACGGGTACATCGTCAATCAGGCTCTGGCCGAGGCGATGCGCGCGTGGTCTCAGTAACATCAGGAACGCGAGGAACGCTATGATCGGATGGATGCAAATTTATCAAAACAAGGTCACTACGGCTGAAAAGGCTGTGCGGGCGATTGAGTCAGGGATGCGCCTGTTCCTCACGGGCAACTGCTCAGTGCCTCAGCGCCTGATGGCCGCGTTGGTCGAGTATGCGCCGGCCTTTGAAAGTCCGGTTGAGATCGTCCAGGTGCTCACTTTCGGAAGCGCAGACTATGTCGCTCCGGGCATGGAAAAGTATATTCGCGTGAACACGACTTTCATCAGCCCGGATGTGCGCAAAGCCGTCAACGAAGGCCGGGCGGATTTCACTCCCTGTTTTCTTTCCGAGATCCCTGGACTTTTCCGCAACGGCATCCTGCCCTTAGACGTGGCGCTCATCCATGTGAGCCCGCCGGATGAACACGGTTTTTGCAGCTTCGGTGTCGAGGTCGGCGCGACCAAAACTGCTGCCGCGATGGCCAGGATCATCATTGCCGAAGTCAACGACCGGATGCCGCGCACGTTGGGTGATAGCTTTATCCACGTCTCCAAGCTCACTCACATCGTTCCGGTATCGTACCCGGTGGTCGAGCACCGCATGGGCGAAATTACCGAATTGGAAAAAAAGATCGGCGGCTATTGCGCTGAGCTGATCGAAGACGGCTCGACCGTGCAAATGGGCATCGGCGGTATCCCGGATGCGGTGCTGACATTCCTGGAAACCAAGAGGGACCTTGGAATCCATACGGAGCTGTTTTCCGACGGTGTGATCGACCTGGTGGACCGCGGCGTCATCAACGGCGAACGTAAAACGCTGCACCAAGGCAAAATCGTTGCCGGCTTTATGCTCGGCACGCAGCGGCTTTACGATTTCGTCAACGACAATCCCATAATAGAGCTTCACCCGACCGAGTACGTAAACGACCCATTCCTGATCGCGCAGAATGACCGCATGGTCGCTATCAATTCGGCCATCGAAATAGACCTCACCGGCCAGGTTTGTGCGGATTCGATTGGCCCCAGGTTGTATAGCGGCGTCGGTGGACAGGTTGACTTTATCTATGGCGCAAGCCGCTCTAAAGGCGGTAAACCCATAATCGCCATGCCCAGCAAAGCTGAGATCAAAGGACAACCTGTGAGCAAGATCGTGCCGATGCTCAAGCAAGGCGCGGGCGTAGTGACCACGCGCAACCACGTCCGGTATGTCGTCACCGAATACGGCATCGCTGACTTATACGGCAAGACGATCCGCCAGCGGGCAAGGGCACTGATCGATGTTGCCCACCCCCAGTTCCGCGAGGAACTGGAAAAGGCGGCCCACGAACTGAAGTATCTTTGAAAATTATGGGGCTTCCTGCTTCCGGGGCAGAGACTCGATGCAGGCGGCAATTTCCCGGCTCATGTCCTCGACCGCTCGACTCTGAGCAGAGGCTATTGCTTCAAACCCGGTGGACTGAACGGGTTCGACGATTCTTGACCGCTTGATCTCGAGCAATTTCTCGCCATTATTGCCGAAAACGCTCCAGTCGGCGATGAGCAAAGCTTTGCCATCCGGCGTATATTCCATCTGTGAAACGTCCACGGTCACCTGGTACTGAACGTGCGTAGACCCTGCCCATGGGAAA
>JBKQTS010000202.1:0-16520 GCA_052143075.1 Syntrophobacteraceae bacterium
CTTTGCTTGTCACCAACTGCGCGCATGCAGCTTGCCCTCCCTTTGACGAATTTGCGACACAATATCATATGGTTGGAGTGAACGCAGTATAATTTTCACGCATGCTCACGCATAATCCAGGTTAAAAAACTTTGTTTGCCCACGAAACTAACACAAACAGTTACCTGCCATCGGTACATATATGAACGTTCTTATTCAGACCCGCCCAAGGCTCGGGGCTTCGATGACCGGGGACGTTACGCAAGTTCGTGCCACGGCAGCAGCGCTTGAGAGGCTGGGGGCTTCCGTTCGCTTTGACGATTCCCTGGAACCCGATACAGCCGGGATTGATGTGGCGCATCTCTTCAGCACCCTGGAACCGCACTATACCTACCAGCGGCTCAGGTATCTGCGCGAGCGAAAAGTGCCAACGGTCGTTTCAACCATTTACTGGGAGTGGGAGCCGGAAGAGTTGCGACGGGAATCAATTTTGCGCCTCGGCAGGCCCCGTTACCTTGCCGGGAAAATAGTTTCTTTCGTGCGTAATCGTTTGCCGTATCGACTTCGCTACCAACTCTCTCAGACGCCCATCCCTTACCAAATGCAAAGAAAACTGTATCAAATTGAGCGGGAGACCGGCATCAATGAAATGCGCCGGTATATATATCAGAACGCTGATGTCCTGCTCCCCAATTCTCATACCGAATATGACTTTCTGGTGAAACGATTTAAAATCCGCAATGATTACCTCGCGGTCCCAAACGCGGTCGATCCTAAATCTGCCGGAGGCGATGCCGAGGCGTTTAACAGGAAGTATGGACTCCGCGATTTTGTCCTGTGCGCCGCTGTGGTGCAAAGCCGCAAGAACCAGATCCGGCTGATCAGGGCCATGAGAAATATAGACCTTCCTTTGGTCCTGGCAGGCTCTCAGGAACGGCGCTATACCGAACGTTGCCGAGCTGAAGCAGGAGAAAATATTCATTTCATTGACGAACTCCGGGGAGACGACTTGCGCAATGCCTTTGCCGCTGCCAGGGTCCATGCCCTGGTCAGCTTTTACGAAACTCCCGGATTATCAAGCCTTGAGGCTGCAATTGCAGACAATACCCTGGTCGTTTCTGACCGAGGCTGCACCAGGGAATATTTTCAGGACCAGGCCTTTTATTGCGATCCTAATAGCGTCGACTCCATTCGGGCATCCTTGGAGAGGGCTCTCTGCGCCACCCCTGACGTCCTGCTCAAAGAACGCATCTTGCGCGACTATTCATGGGATCGTACCGCAGAAGCGACCCTGGCAGGATACCAGCTGGCTCTGAGTAAACACGGACATCCCGATTACGACAGACCGTGCTCCCAACTAGTGAAATCGTTTTGCAGTGACATTTAAGGCTGAAAGAGTGTCGTAGCCACTTAATCATTGAGGCGGATTTGTAATTTTTATGCGGAGCAGTAAGACAATAAAAGACAGCGAGCGTTCACGTACAAGGGTCCTTTTTATTACATCGGCATCCCATACACCAAGCGACAGGAACCTCAATCATTTCCAGCGGGTATATTTCCTGAGCCGTTCAACGGACCTGACCGTCTTCGCACGCAAGGGCGCCGACTTCTCGGTTTCCGCCGCGCCGGGGACCCGGGTCATTCGGTCGCCCTGGCCGCGTAAGGCCGGCCAAATCGCCTATGCTGCACTGCTCTTTCTCAATGGCCGTGCCCGACAATATGACATCATCGTAACCGAACCGTCGATTCTTGGAATGCTCGGCTTCCTGGGCAAGCTCTTTGGTGGATGCCGGTGGGCCGTGGACGTCTGGGACATTCCGATCCGCAATATTCTGGTCCCTGGATGGATAATATCCCTGCGCTGCAGGCTCATGCGCGGGCTTTTCCGTGCGCTCTACCGCTGGGCCGATCTATTCATTGTATCGATTCTTCCGGATTTCGAGTTGCGTGAATTCATGATTCCACCTGAAAGAATGCTGCTTCTCAAGAACGCTATCTGGCGCGACGAGTCTCGGAAGATTGCCAAGGTTGTGCCGAAGAGGGAAAATTTCTCGCTCCTCTGCATGCGGAGCGTTTATACACCGCAAATGGGGCTCGACACCCTTGTCGAAGCGATGCTCATTCTCTGGGGAAAGGCGCCGGACATCTCTTTGACGGTGATCGGACGTATCCCTTCCCATATTGAACCTCAGGTTGCTCCGCTTAGAGGGATGTCGACGGTCAGGTTTCTCGATTTTGTCGAGCACGCTGAGCTTACGCGCATGATCGGCGAGGCTTCAGTCTGCGTAGTGCCGTTTCATGACGTGCCGGACTTGGCCCAGACCTATCCTGTCAAGATTATCGA
Source organism: Syntrophobacteraceae bacterium (assembly GCA_052143075.1). Classification (GTDB taxonomy): domain Bacteria; phylum Desulfobacterota; class Syntrophobacteria; order Syntrophobacterales; family Syntrophobacteraceae; genus SbD1. The sequence continues at coordinate 2,324 of JBKQTS010000202.1, forward strand.
GTACCTGGCCCACGGTAAACCGGTGGTGGCTTCCAATATCGCCGGCATCAACCGGATGCTGAGCGATGGCCAAAACGGCCTCCTTTTCAGGGCGGGCGACCCTCTGGACCTGGCCGCAAAAATCCTCCTGCTCCATCGGGACCCTGAGCTGCGCAGAAGACTCGCAAAGAATGCAGGGAGACTGGACGACGATTTCGATTGCTGCGTCAAAAACCGCCTGATAGTCCAGGCTCTCGAACGTCTTGCCGGGAGCGCGGTATGAAGGTCTGGCTGATCCAGAACGTGATCGCGCCTTACCGGATCGGGCTCTTTGAGCGAATGGCCGCTGAACCGGGTGTCGATTTCGAGGTAATACTGCTGGCCGAAGAGATGAAGAACCTGCCCCACTGGAAGGTAAATCTCGACGAGATGCCGTTCAGTGCTCGTGAAATTGCCGGAATCAGCATTCAGATTGGCTACGACCGGATTCTGTGTCTCAATCCCGGTCTCCTCCTGAGAATGTTCGCGGAGCGCCCGGATGTGGTCATCTGTGCCGGTTTCTCGTTCGCTACGGTCTGTGCGCTCATCTACCGGTTTATCTTTACGGGACGCTACGTCGTCTGGATGGAGGGGACCGAGTTTACCGAGGGCGCTCGGTCGCGCCTGCGGGTGGCGGTACGCCGGATGCTGGTCCGTTTCGCCTCGACCCTTGTCGATGCGGGACGGCTCTCCCGGAATTATCTTCGCTCTCTGCTACCATCCAATTCAGCTACTCCCTTTTTCACGTCGTACAACTGCATAGATAGTGAACGCTTTCGCCCCGACCCGCTCCAATCCGCAGAGGTGACATTGCTGCGGGGGAAGTTCCCGGGCCGAACGATCCTCTATGTGGGACAACTTGTCGAGCGCAAAGGGGTCCTCAAGCTCCTGGAGGCTTATGGAAAGCTTTCAAAGGAAGCGAGAGACGAGGCCGGGCTCGTAATGGTTGGAACAGGGCCCCTCGATGGAGCGCTTCGCTCCTATTGCGGGCAGTACGGTCTGAATAACGTTTACCTGGAGGGGCCTGTTGCTTATGAGCGGATACCTCTCTATTACTGGATGAGCGATCTGTTCATAATTCTCAGCACCGAGGACCCTAATCCTCTGGTAATCTTCGAGGCATTGACGGCCGGCCTCCCCGTGGTCTGCTCGAACCGCCTTGGAAACGCCGTGGATTTCATTGTTGACGGGGCGAACGGCTTTACCGTCGATCCTCTCGATGTGGAGCAGGTTGCGGCGAGAATAACAGAAGTTCTCGGCTGGAGCGCCTCCCTGCGTGAGAGAAGCGCCGCCGTTTCAGCGGAACTGGTAGCCAGGGCTAATTATGACCAGGCCGCAGCAGCCTTCATGAGCGCCTGCCGGGTGGCCATGGCCGGCAGATGAGTTCGCAACGTGAACATTCCCTTGGAATCCGGGCGACATGGGTAAACGGCTAATTATCGTAACGAGCTTCTATCCCGGCAAGGACCGTGGTAAGGGGCCCTGGAGCGAGCGCTTCGGCGGGCTTTACGAGCCAATTTTCAGAAAGGCAAGCCGGGAAGGGTTCGAGTCCAACTGGTATGCGGTCTCGTCGGCTACGCTCCATACGGCCACGCTTGACGGTTTCAGGGAGCAGCCGGTTGATCTGCGCAGCTTTATTGACTCGTATCTGCCGGCCAACATGAACGGTGAAAGCCGTATTCTGGTTGCCTATCCGTTCTGCAGGGGGAGTGAGATACGCACCTCTCATCGCTTGATATCCGCTTTGCGGCGTAGCGGCGACAGGATTGTGCTTGATTTTGTGGACCCTCCACTGATGATGGCCGAACACTTCGCCGGCCGCTCCCTTACCGGAAGGCTGCTCGCCGGCATCGTGAAGCGCCGGGAACGTGCCTGTATAAAGTTGGCCCATACAGTGGTGACCAACTCGCCGGAGATGGGGACATACCTCAAGCAGACCTATGGACTTGACCGGGTGAGATTTGTCGATGTGCCGATGGGCGTCACAATTTCCGACTTCGTCCCGTCTGCAGACCGGTGGGGCCGGGACGAGTTTACCATTGTCTATGGAGGCGCAATCAGCGCGGATCGCGGGATTGCCGATCTCGTCGCCTGCGTCGAACGCATCTCGGCCAGGCGGCAGGTACGCCTTCTGCTTTGCGGCAGAATCGATCCAGCGGTAAGACTTCCGCAACGGCCGTGGCTCGAAGTACACCCATCCCTGAACTATGGCGAGTATGCGGCGTTGCTCGCCGGCCGGGCGCACGCAGGCATTATCCCCTATCCGGTCAACCAGTGGTGGGGCATGGTTTCCATCAGCAAAGCAGCGACATACGCAGCGGCCGGGGCGCCGATCCTGACGCTTGACCTTCCCCATACGAGCAGATTTATCACCCGCTGGAACTGCGGCGAAATTGCCCGTTCATGGGACGAGATGGAACTGTTGCTCGACAGACTCAACTCGGACCGGGATCGCTGCAGACAACTTGGCGACAACGCCCGCACGGCTGCGGAGCAGGCATTGTCATGGGAAAGGGTTTCAAAAAAACTTGAAACTTCGATTTGCAACCAGTATCCCGGCGCGTGATCCACGCAGGGACCGGGGAGGGACATTGAATGTCGATCGAGGCGGCGATGCGAACAGTCGATTCCGTTCCTGACTGGTACTACAAAAGTTCGCGGCCACAGATGTTATCTTTTGTGCCCTCCGCGGCTCGTCGGACATTGGATGTAGGTTGCGGTGAGGGAAGATTCGGCTGCCTGGTGAAGGAAAGGCTTGGTGCGGAGGTCTGGGGCATCGAATATGAACCGGGCCCAGCGGCTGCGGCGCGTGAAAGGTTAGATCGTGTATTTACCGGTGACGCACTTGCAATTGTAGAAACACTTGAGGCAGCGAATTTTGATTGCATCACCATCCTGGACGTCCTCGAGCACCTGAAAGACCCCTTTGCTTTTGCTGGAAAGGGTAAAAGTTTTGCTGCGCCCTGAAGGGGTCCTCGTACTATCCGTGCCTAATGTGCTGTACATCAGCAACCTCTACCGCCTCCTGGTGAAAAAGGATTGGCAATATATTGACCATGGTGTGCTAGATATAGGGCATCTCCGGTTTTTCACGGGGAAAAGCCTCAGAAATATGCTTATTTCCCATGGGTATCGCATCGTGCAATTCCAGGGAATATCTCCTGTTGGGGGAATTGGAGGGATGTTGTTTCCACTATTTAACCTGCTCACGCTCGGTCATTTTTCTGAATCGCGTTACCTTCAGTTTGCGGTGGTTGCCCACCCTGTCACCTAAGCACCCTGATTCCAGAAGATATCGAAATAGTTTGCCTGCTTCTCATAACGAGGTTTTGCTCCAGCAAGGACCGGGGTAAAGGGCCTTGGAGCGCAGGTGCTCACCGGAGGGAATAAATGCGTAAGGTAATAATCATCGGACCGATTCCCCCACCGGTTCATGGCGTTACAGTAGCCATAAAACGGGTACTTGGCTCTCAAATCGGCAATCGCTGCAGGCTGATCCATCTCGATACATCCGACCACCGGGATGTGTCCACCATCGGGGCAGCGGACCTGCTCAACTATTGGCACGCCCTCAGAAGCTATCTGCTTCTGATCGCTTATTGCCTGTGGTATCGTCCCGACGTCGTCTACGTGCCAATCTCCCAGTCACTCATCGGCTACCTGCGTGATTCCGTCTATTTATTTATCACCAGGCTCTTTTCCAGGGCGACGATTGTGATCCATCTCCACGGCGGACACTTCGGCAGGTTTTACGAGAGCTCAAATGCCCTGACAAAGAATTACGTGGATTTCAGTATGGGATTGGTCGGCAGGGCCATTGTCCTTGGCGAGGTTTTCAAACCTATCTTTGCCCGCTGGTTATCTGCTGAACGAATTGATGTAGTTCCTAACGGGACGGACAATTTCGTTGCCGGAATCGAGAATAAGTTAGGGCTTCAATCCCGGACGGCACACAACGTGACGTTTCTCAGCGGTCTGATGAGGACGAAGGGAATCGTCGAATTCGTCAGGGCAGCCCTTCGCTGCCTTGACGAGGAGCCGGGGCTGAACTTCAGGGTCGGCGGGGAATGGTGGAACGAGGATGAAACCATTAAAGATACGACTCTCGCTGCAATAGAAGAACGCTATGCAGACAGGATCCAGTTCCTTGGCCTCGTGACCGGCAAACAAAAAGAAGAACTATTTTTGGGTACCGACATCTTCGTATTACCGACCTATTATCCATTCGAAGGCCAGCCCACGGTCATCATCGAGGCCATGGCGGCCGGATGTCCCGTCATCTCGACCAACCACGCGGCGATCCCGGAAACGGTCATCGATGGTGAAACCGGCATCCTCATCCCGCCCCGCGACTCAGGAGCCCTTGCCGAGGCTATCCTGACGCTGGTTCATGACAGGGCGACGTTCCGGCAAATGTCCAAGGCAGCGTATCGCCGTTACCGGGAGCACTATACTTCAGAGAAGAGCAACGATCTGCTTTTCAAATCCTTTCAGTCTGCTTTCGTTGGATAATGATCATGTTTATACGCTTCCAGAAAAAGCAGTATGAGTTGCCGGACCCGATAGCGATGCCGGACGAAGTGACCGTTCATGTAAAGAAGTCCTTCGTATTTCCGCAGCCGGTAAGCGTTCAGGAAAACCGTTTCCGGTTTTCCCACACTCCGGCAAAGCTACTGTTTTTTCTTATCCGCGAGGGGATTGCGCTCACCGTGAGAAAGATCCGGAGTTCTCTGCTTCAAAGAAAGATACTCGCTGAGAGAAGAGTGGTCCTTGCGTACGGCACACTGCTCGGCGGTGATTCGCATACCGTCGCAATTGGGCCTCAACACTGTCCTGAAGCCAGTGTGCAGACGTTCCCCCTTTCATGGTCGGTCCCCGTATCGCATGATTATGATATTGCAACCTGTCGTGACATGCTGCTGAGTCATTTTGACGCCTATCCCGGATTGTTTGACGAGATATTCCACTTTTCCCCTTTTTCGGGACGGGAGGTTCGATTTGCACTCAACGAACTCATTAATCATAAAACGACAACTAGCGGACCGTCCCGGCAGGCAAAGGCGCCTGTCGAATTCCTCGTTCCTGCGTCATCCTCGCCGGGTGACGGGGTCCCTGCCCGAAGGATGCATTTACGAGAGAGAGCCGGAAATGACCTCTTTCTTGTAGGGGCCGGAGCTTACGCCTTTGCCTACATTCTTCCATTCCTTCGTGGGGTTCGCCACCACACAGTGGTGGACCTTAATCCCGCATTGGCTGCAGTGGCAGCCGGGAAATTCGATTTCGCCTTTGCGGATACCTCATTTGAGCGGGCGTTGGAGCGTCTATCTGAAAGCGCCTCGCCTCGCCTCGTTGTTGCCACCTACCATTCGACCCATGTCGATATTGCGAAAAAAGCCGTCGAGGTCAATCCTGAAACGAAAATCTTCCTTGAGAAGCCTCCTGTCACCTCTCTGGAGGCCCTCGAGACGCTTCTGTCCCTACGCATGACTGGGGCTTTTATCGAAATCGGCTTCAACCGCCGATATAGTCCGATAATCCGGAAGGCGCGGGAACTGATTTACAGGCAATCCGGGCCGGTAGTGCTGACCTGCATTGTAAAGGAATTGGCTTTGCCCGCATCACACTGGTACTACTGGCCAACCCAGGGGACGCGAATTACCGGCAATCTTTGTCACTGGCTCGATCTCGGGGTATTCCTCATCGGGCGGCCGGCGGTAGCCGCCATGATCGTTGCCCCCCCTGACCATCCTCCCGGCAACGAGATAACTGTAGTTGTTCACTTCGAGGACGGGTCTCGATTAACCGTAGTGGCGACAGATCAGGGCAACCAGCTTCGGGGGGTCCAGGAAATGATCGATATCCGGCGAGGTGACCTGACGATTGTCATCGACGATTTCCACTGCATGAGAGTTCAGGAAAATGGCCGGTACAGGATTTACAGAAGGCTGCACCGTGATAAAGGGCACCATGCCATGTATCGGGAATTTATTGAAAATGTTGCAGGCGGGGAAAGGCCGCAGTATCCGGATGGGGACCTCAGTACAACCAGCAGACTTTACCTCGCGCTCACGAACGCGGCACGTAGTGGTGAGCATATGGTATCCGAAAGTCAACTGTAGGTTTGAGCATAAAATTATATGGAAACTGTAAAGGCGGGTTTGGTCATAGTTGTCGGGATTTTTTTTATTATGGCGTTTTTTCAATTTCCCAAGCATGTGTTCCTCCTTTACATACTGATCAAACCCTTCGTTGACCGTTTTGCGGAATCAGGAGCATCGGTTGGCGGGGGAGTTACACTTGGATATAATTATATAGCGGCGCTCGTCGTTCCGCCGATGTCGCTTATCTATGTGCTGGTTATGCGACGCAATTTGTTCTCCCTTCCCCATAAGAGCCTTCTTCTCGTGTTCATGGTTCTTAACATCGTGTCATTCCTCGTAGAGGGGAATTATTCTGTCAATGTTGCCGGCTACTTTCTCCGGGTCATTCTTCCTCTTTTACTCTTTTTTACCATTCCGTTCATTTTATCGGAACGGGAAGATATATTGAAATTCATACGCTATAGCGCGATTTCCGGTATCTTCCCCTGTGCCATGGCCGTTCTACAGAAGATGGGTCTCATTGCGCAGAACCGTGTGGCGGAAGGACTCGGCAGTACTGTATATGACCGTGCTACGGGAGGGTATGCGGATTCCTTCTCCCTCGCCCTGCCGATCATCATTGCAATATTCTGCCTCTATTTTCTTCTCCAGTACACTACCGGCACAAAGGACAAGAGGATCTATGTCTATTGGTTCCTTCTTGTCGTTGACCTGGTGTGCCTGGTATTCACGTACCATCGGATGAGCTTTATCGTGGTTGCGCTGGTGAGCGCGCTCTGGTCGCTCATAAACCGGAGGTACGCTGTTATTCTCATGGGTGCGGGCCTCATCATCGTCAGTCTACCGTTCCTCGTACGTTTCGTCCCGGATTTTTTTGGTGATCTTTATGTTACTAAGCAAATCCATGGAGGAGTGATGGAGGCTCCCAAGGAGGAATTGGCAAGTGCGGCATTGCATGGGCGGGGGTGGGTGTGGAGGATGTTTCTGGACAAGTTCGATCACAGTACCCCGTTAGAGCAGATCATCGGGATAGAAATGGCAGGCCGCGCGCCCCATAATGACTACTTGCGGGTTCTCATAACGAATGGAGTTTTCGGACTGGGTGTATACCTGTCGTTATTGTTCGCCCTCGGACTTCGACTCCGTCGAGCCTATTTATACTTCAGCGGAGAAGGTGATTCGTTCATGTCCCAGTTTGCACTGACTTCGCTCTTCTTCTTTATTTTCTATGTGCTTGGAAGCACGACGCTGGCTATCTCTCTCCTATCCAGTCTGACATGGTACCTGTGGGTCTTTGTTGGAATTACATATTTCCAAATGTCGAAGTCCCGACAGGCATCAACGCTCCACCAGGAAGTGGCCTATCCTGAGAACCCCTGAGGTGGACTGTGAAAATAATATTCAGCACCATCATCATCTGTCTCATGCCCTCGCTGCTGTGGGGGGCGGATTGGTATGTCCGGCCTTTTTTTTGGCCGGTCCAATACGGTTCAGCCATCGGTCAAAGCTATAATACGGCATGGAATGGTTTTGCTTCAGTGGTCTGGGGCGCAGGTGGAGTGCAAGCCGGGGATACCCTTTGGGTTTGCGGCGTACATGATGCAAGCTATGACTTTAACGATAACGCTTTGACTGTAGGGGCCAGCGGAACGTCCTCTGTTCATATCACGATAAGGGGAGATTGCACGACTCAAAATGCCGGCTATGCCGATGGCGTCATCTGGCTGGTGCGAAGCAAGTATCCGGTGGGCTTTGGGTGGACCGGTCCGGATGCAAACGGTATTTATTCTACGTCACAATATGGGCAGAGTAATACTCTCCCGGCGATCGAGGACCAAACCACGGTACTCACAAATGCTGGTGGATACCCGACTGGAAACTGGACAAACGGTTCTTACTACCACGCACCGCCGGTGTTTTATTATAAACCAACGAGTGGAGCGGCAAACATGCACCTAGTATATTCATCCGTGTTTGTTTATTCACTGTCAATATTCAATCAAAACTACATCGACGTAAAAAATCTGACCTGGAAAATGGGGGGGTCTTCTGCTGTCTGCCTAGCGGGTGCTAACTATGTAACGATGGACAATCTGGATATCCAGCTCGCTCGATATGGGGTGCAGGTCACCAACGACGGGGTTACGTACTTCGCCTCTCACAACTGCTCGCTGACAAATTCCACCATACACGACGCAGGAGGCGGGATATATTTTACCACAGCTTCAACCGTCACTGATGTTTCCACCTACTGGACCATCTCGGGCAACACGATTTACAAAATCAACCGCGCCGATATTGCCGATCCTGACAGGCATGCCATCGGGGTCCAGGGTGCGCGATATTTCACTGTTTCCAATAACGTGATCCACGACATAGGAGGGCCGAGTCCGAGCAGCGACAAGCCGGCGATAGATTTTTACTGCCGCAGCCCGGCCATGAACCTTGACAACAATTTGCTCACTCGCAACTTGATCTATAATGCCCTTTACGGGGGAATTAGCTACGAAAGCAACAACGCATGCGTTCCCAACAATATGGAAAACAATGTAATTGCTTACAATATCGTCATGAATGGCGGGCCTTCGGGGACCGGGATAGGCTGGAAATCATTCCAGGCAACGGACGGTTCTCCCTCAGTCAAAATTTACAATAACACGGTCGTCAATTGCAGCACTTCCTATACAGAGTTTGAGTATGCTTCCCCGGGTGATGCGTATTTGACTTCTTACGACTTCAGGAACAACATATCTTTCTCTCCACTTGGCAAACATTTTCTTTATTATCCTTATTACTCAGGGAAGAACAACGGCAACTGGACGGCCATCACGCAGGACAATAACATCTACTATCCAGATGGGAACTACTTCACCTGGAACTCCACCAATACCCTGCGGAACTACGCGCAGTTCAGGGCAGCATCAGGCAAAGACCTCCATTCACTGAACAGTAACCCGCGTTTTGTTTCTGCCTCTGACTATCACCTCCTCGCCACCTCGCCTGCCATAGGCGCGGGCGCTCCGGTCGGGTTGACAACGGACTTCGACGGGACCGCTGTTCCGACCGGCTCGGCCCCTGACATTGGAGCGTATGAGTATACGGTGACCCTGCCGGCACCGACCGGAGTTCAACTGGTGCCCCATTAAAGGACCTGATGCAATCGATTGAGATGAAAATAGGAAACTTAAAATGTGCCTCTACTATAATGTTTTTATATGGAGTGCATTGAATATGGAAGAAATCCGCGCATAATGGACCAACTCACTCAAAAGCTAAAAAACGGAGCCATGCAGGTCTTGGAAGTGCCGGCTCCCGGCCTTGGGCCGGGGTCCCTTCTGGTGCTGAATCATCACTCCCTTGTCAGTGCGGGCACTGAAGGGAATACGGTGAAGACCGCGCGGATGGGTTTTGTCGGCAAGGCCAGGGCGCGGCCGCAGCAGCTCAAGCAGGTGCTCCAGACTCTCAGAGCCCAGGGGCCTGTCCAGACTTACCGGGCCGTCATGAAAAAGCTCGATGCATATTCGCCTCTCGGCTACTCCTGCGCTGGCGAAGTCCTCGATACAGCCCCGGACGTTACCGGTTTTCAGATCGGTGATTTCGTGGCCTGTGGCGGGCTGACAGCCTGCCACGCTGAATTAGTCAGCGTTCCTGTAAACCTCTGTGTTAAGCTCCCGCGAACGGCCGATCTAAAGCAGGCCGCCTACAACTCATTGGGGGCCATAGCTCTCCAGGGCGTGCGCCAGGCGGACCTGCGGCTCGGGGAAACGTGCGCCGTAATCGGTCTGGGCCTTTTGGGACAGCTCACCGCTTTGCTCCTTCGAGCCTCCGGCATAAGGGTAGTTGGAATTGACATCGATTCATCCATGGTCGATATCGCCGGCAAACATTCGGCAGATCTGGCCTTTGTCAGAAGTGAGACGGGCATAGAGGCAAAGATCGACGAATTCACTGCCGGCCTGGGTTGCGACGGCGTCATCATCACTGCAGCTACAGACTCTCTTGACCCCATCAATTTTGCCGGAGCGATTGCACGCAAACGGGGCGCCATTGTCGTCGTGGGGGCCGTGCCGACGGGATTTGACCGCGAACCTCACTTTTACCGCAAAGAACTTCAACTTCGAATGTCTTGTTCGTATGGCCCCGGACGTTACGATCCGGCTTACGAGGACAAAGGGATCGATTATCCGGCCGGATATGTCCGGTGGTCCGAAAATCGAAATATGCAGGCTTTTCAGGAATTACTTGCCCGCGGGACCATTGATGTCAATTTTCTCACAACTCATACTTTTCGCCTTGAGGAAGCTCCTGCCGCTTATGACATGATGATGACCCGGAGTGAGCCGTTTATCGGGATTCTCATAGACTACGATGCGACCCCGAAAGGTGAAAGGCAGTCCAGTATTGTCCGCCTGGGAAATGATAAGGGCTGTCCCGGGTCCGTTAATATCGGATTCATCGGTGGAGGTTCCTATGCTCAGAGCCATCTTCTTCCGAACATTCCAAAGTCCGCCGACGTTCACCTGAAGGGGGTCATGACGGCAACCGGCGCAAGCGCAAGGTCAACCGGTGAGCGGTTTGGGTTCGAGTTTTGCACGACTTGCGCCGAAGACATCATGAACGATCAGTCCATAAACACGCTGTTTATAGCCACGAGGCATGACAGCCATGCCGAGTACGTCAAAAGGGCATTGCTGGCCGGGAAAAACGTGTTCGTGGAAAAGCCGCTTGCCCTCAGAATGGAAGACCTCGAAGAAATCCGGGAAATTTATGGGCGCCTTGCGAGCGGCCATGGCAGGCTCCCGGTACTCATGGTCGGCTACAACCGCCGTTTTTCTCCCCATGTGCAGGAGATAAAAAAAACGCTCGGCGGCGGTCTTATGGCCGTTACTTACAGGGTCAACAGCGGCGCGATTCCAAAAGATAACTGGATACAGGACCCGGAACTGGGCGGAGGTCGCATTATTGGAGAGGTTTGCCACTTCGTCGACACTATAACTCACCTTACCGGGTCCCTGCCGGTGTCGCTGTATGCGGCGGCCCTGCCCGACCCCTTTCACGATACGGTCCAGATATGCCTTAAGTATGAAAACGGGTCCACAGGTGCTGTTTCCTACCTTTCAAACGGAGACAAAAGCCTGCCCAAAGAAAGGATAGAGGTCTTCGCGTATGAGGCGACCGCAGTCATAGATGACTTTAAAGAGGTCAAGATATACTCGAAAGGCGGCAACAAGAGAAAGAAGAGCCTTTTCTCACAGGACAAGGGCCAGAATGATGAAATCAAGGCGTTCCTGGAATCAATACGCACGGGCGCCGAGGGAGCCATACCTTTTGAGGAACTTTACAGTACCTCGCTTGTCACTTTCAAAATTCTGGAATCAATAAGGTGCGGAGAAAGTGTGAGCATGAAATGAGTTAGGCACATGGAACTCAACGTAAGCAAACTCAGGAAGAAGACTAAATTACTATTCGATGTTTCCGGTATGCGAGTGTAATTCATCAGTAACGATGTATAAGCTGTTGACTAGAAGCCCGAAATTCTACCTTACAAGGCTCAAGGAGACCTCCGTGCACGAGATCATCGACCGTGCCGGGCGGGTCTTCCTCGCTGTGGGGCTGAGGGTCCTCAGCCGATTTTCCAAGCTGTCCATAAGCGTTCCCGAAGTCGCCCCTGAAAGTATTGAGTCACTTGCCATCCCTTGCTTCCATATAGACATGGATGAGGAGACCATCGGACGTGTCTTTAGCGGCGAGGTCATTACCCTCGGTCCCAGCCAGGACTCTATGGTGAGCTTTGAGAAGGAGAGCAGGGACCTATTTTTTACCAGTATCAGAGTCCCCCGTGGCCCAATAGATATACGCGCAGTGTGGGAACCGGCAAGGCTGCAGCATGTAACGCTCCTCATCTTGGGTTCAATGGATTGTCCGGACGTCGGTGGATCCAAAGTTGGAAAAGCAACCGCTACCGAGGTCACTCTTAGATGGATTCAGGAAAACCGCTTTCTCTTCGGCCCCCACTTCATGTCGGCCATGGAATGCGCCTTGCGAATTCCCGTGTTTTTTTATGTCCTCAAGGGTGCTGATGCGGGAAGCAAAGCATACTCAATCCTTCTCGAAACGATCTATGTCCATGGTTGGTGGATTTCGAAGAATCTTTCCCTAAACTCGTCGCTTGGTAATCACACCATTTGCGAGGCTGTAGGGCTCATATTTGCCGGAGCAATTTTCAAAAATACACCGGAGGGCGCCGGCTGGCTCAAAACCGGTATCCGACTTCTTCGGGAAGAATTGAAGCATCAGGTCCTGGACGATGGCGGGCCCGCAGAACAATCCCTCAATTATCATCGTTTTGTGTTGGACCTATACTGGCTGGGCCTCGATTTCCTGGAGACTAATCATCTTTGCGAATGCGGCGACTTAAGAACACGACTCATCCAAGGTGAATACTTCCTGAGATGCTTTCAGACCAGACGAGGCAGCCTGCCACAGATTGGCGATAGCGATGATGGACAGGCCATCGCTCCCGGCGTAAGCCCCAAAAGAGGCACTCCTCAAATTGGCCCTGTTGAGATAAAGGTGTTCAGAACTTCCGGCTACACGGTAATCCATACCCCAAACAATGTCGCCTTTTCCTTTGATCACGGGCCCCTTGGCATGTCTCCCTTTTACAACCACGGTCATGCCGACGCTTTGTCCATTACATTGTCCAAGGATGGAGATTCCCTGCTCGTCGACCCCGGAACGTACCGCTACAACGGGGAATCTCAATTCAGGAAGTATTTCAAAGGGACCAGCGCGCATAACACAGTGACGGTAGATGGCCTCGACCAGGCAGTGCAAGAAACCGGCTTTATATGGAGCCGTCCCTATTGTACCGTGCTTCTTAAGTCAACCCCGTTCAATCAAGGATGGATTTCGGAAGCGGAGCACAACGGCTATGCGAGACTTAAGAAACCTGTCTGGCATAAAAGGGTGGTCCTCTATTTTGGAGGCGAAAATTTCCTCATTAAGGACACCTTTTCAGGCGAGGGGATACATGATTTTGGGCTCAATTACCACCTCCATCCCGATGCCTCTGTTGACAGGGCGGATGCCTGGTGGAGAATTTCAAAAGGGGATAGCATTATTTTCCTTACACTTTGCAGCGATGGAGACTTCCAACTTACTGCCGGCCGGAATGATCCTCTCCTGGGATGGTTTTCACCCGCATACGGCGTAAAGCGCAAGAGTGGCGTTCTCCATTGCGTATCAAGAGGCCCATGCCGGGAAGTAGTTTTTCTCACGGCAATTTGTACAAGGGTTATGGTCGATCAGACAGAACTGGAGAAGATAGCATGCCACATATAAGTGGTCGGCTTAACATTTTAGACATATGGGTTGATCCTTTGACCAAGGAGGAAGCTCTTAGCCGGGTCGAGGGGTTTCTTATCAATGGAACGAGGCCTCATCTTATATTTGCAGTTAATCCGGAGAAGAATTTTTCAGTCCCAAGGAATCAACTGCTCTTTAAGACATTCAAATCGGCGGACCTCCTCATTCCTGATGGAATGGGCATCGTGCTTGCGGCACGTATCCTATACGGTATCCGGATTTCCCGCATCCCGGGGGTGGAATTTATGAAAAGTATATGTGAACTCGCAGTGCGGAAGGGATATCGTATTTTCATCTATGGCGCAAAAGAGGAGGTTAATCGAAATGCTGCGGAAATCCTCCGGAAACGCTATCCTGATATCCAAATTGTGGGCAGGTCTCACGGATACGTCGATGAAACGGGAATGCCTGGATTGATTCGACAGATCAATGAGTCGAAAGCAGAAATCCTCTTTTTGGCCTTGGGATCTCCGAGGCAGGAGGAGTGGATCGCATCATACAAAGGTGCTCTCAAGCATGCTCGCGTATGTCAGGGAATTGGTGGAACTCTGGATACGATCGCGGGCAATGTGAAAAGAGCGCCCGACATTTGGTGCCGATATTCCTTGGAATGGCTCTACAGGCTAATCGAGGAACCAAGGCGCATAAGTAGGCAGAAGGTCCTTCCTCTATTTGCAGCACAGGTACTAATCGGCAAAATCAACGGGTCC
>JBKQTS010000203.1:0-17667 GCA_052143075.1 Syntrophobacteraceae bacterium
GCCGTTTGGGAACTCACGACCCTCTGTTGCCAGAACGCCGCTCCCGCGTGCTACCGGGGTGTACGGACAATTCCCCGGACGGGACTCTAACCCGCTAGATTAGACAGTTGTTACTGCGTACGGTCACGCCTACACTCTTGACGATGGCGGACAGACAGACTGGTTGCAGAGGAGATGAAACAGAGCAAATCTGTTGGAATGCTTGAGAGGGAGCTTGGGGCGTGAAAAGCGTAGGTGACCCCCTCTCTTTATGACCCCCTCTCTTTACATTGGCTTGGTCCGAGCATGTGGGCTGTCTTTGAGTCGCGAGTGCGCCACTCTTCGTCCATTCCCTGCCTTAGAAGGCGCAAAATGGCCCTAAAAATGAAATCCTGACCCAGTAATTTCAACTACTTACGATGATGGGTACCGGAAGCATCTCAGTAATATCGAGTAATTGGCTTGGCCGACCCCATGGGCACAATGGGCACGTGAACCGTGAACCTGTTCGCTCTTTTGCTCTTACCTATCACAACAACATGCTACCAAAAATAGTTACATTGTTCCCGATTTCCGTTAATATACTTCCTACGAGGATGCAAATGAGCAAACGCGGCAAACTGGTTCAACGCTTTCTCACTATGCCAAGCGACTTTACTTGGCAGGAACTCGTTACAATGTTAAAGGGTTTCGGCTATGAGCAAGTCATCGGAGCGAAATCGGGTGGTTCGAGAGTGAAATTCCTGCACCAAGCACTGCCTCCTATTAGTCTTCACAAGCCTCACCCCACATCCATCCTGAAACGCTACCAGTTGGAGCAGATCGAGGAAATTCTCAAGGGAGAAGACTTAATATGAAAAACATGATGCACTACAAAGGATACTATGGCTCGGTAAACTACAGTGACGAAGACCGGCTATTTTACGGTAAAGTGGAATTTATTCGCGCCTTAATCAGCTATGAAGGAACTGATGTGAAATCCCTTCGGCAAGCTTTTGAAGAGGCAGTTGACGACTACCTGGAAACATGCAAAGAGAAAGGCATTGTGGTTGAGAAGCCTTTCAAGGGGTCTTTCAATGTCAGGGTCAGAGCCGACCTGCACCGAAGGATTGCATTGGCTGCCGCGCAAAAAGGTTTGACTTTGAATAAGTACATTGCCGATGTACTGGAAAAAGAAACCGCAAAAGCGAATTAACCAGGCAACTTACCTGGCTCTTCCTCGGCCCTCCGTGAGGACTTTTGCGGCGATCGAATCCACAGCAGGTGATGTTCTTCGGATGCTGCACCCAGCGAAGCTCCCTAATGCTCCACATCCCCGATGCCTCCCACATGATCTCGATCATGGAAGAGCCTTGGCAGTGGCAGTGTGCTTAACGGTAATTTCACCGCCGGAAACCTCCCCGGTGGTTTCATCCACGTTAGGAATTATAACTCCTAAAACCTCTTGGATTATCGCTGGGTTATATTTCCACTCGATTTTAGTCCACCCATTTAGGGCGTTAGCGTCCTCGGAAATGTCAAGGGTGGCTTCCGGGCTTGGCGGTTTGACTTCGATATCACCATCAACTAGCCCATGAAGGAGGCGGCGCCTGTCTTCGATGGGAAGGGCGCTGAGTTGGCGAAAAAGTTCCATGATGGTGTCCTTATCGGCGGCAATCCGCTTGAATGCCCGTTCATTTTGAAATAACTGCTGATACCGGGAAACTTCACGCTGGGCTTCGGCTAATTCACGCCGGAGTCTTTCTCCTTCCTGGGAGAGTTCACTGTTTCGGGCATTGTATTTAAGAGGATCGAAGTTTTCGAGGCCCTGGGTCCGGTCATTATTGGCGATCATAACCTTGTTCGTCTTGATTGCGCTTTGGATATTCTCGGCTCGCTGCTGGGCGCGTTGCAGTTCGGGTTCGACGGAGGGGTTAGCATGCTCTTCATACTGCTTTTCCCAAAGAAGTCCGAGCTGAAGGGGAAGTTTCAATTGAAAAAGATAATTGTCCATCAAAGCGGCCGGTATGATTTCCATTTTACAAGGTTCCTTGCCCTTGATTTTGGCCGATCTCTCGGACTTCCCATGCCAATAGCATTCATAATAGGAGCGGCATTGCCCAGCCTTATTGGGCTTTGAATGCCGCAGGCGCATGGTTCCGCCGCAAAGACCACAGCGAAGAAGGCCGTCAGCCAGATACTTGTCCCTCTCGGGATTGGGAGCGCCGGCGAATTTTGCTCTCGCGTCTTGCAATCGAACCTGTAACCGTTCCCAGTCTTCCTGAGTTATGAGCGCCTCGCATTCATAATAGACCCATTCGTGTTCGGGTTTATCCCCGAGAACCTTACCTTCAGCATCAGTTATCAACTGGTTGGTAACATAGCTGCCTCGGTAACAAGGATTATGGAGTATTTTATGGATATACCCATCAGACCATATCCCTTTCGAACGGGTCGGAATATGGTCATGCTGAAGGCCTTCGGCTATGGCGGGGGTCGATTTTCCCAGGTAAATGTATTCGTGGAAAATCCTCTTCACAATGGCAGCTTCATTGTTGTCCTCGTCTTCAACGGTTTCAATCCTCTTTTTTACATCATTCCAGCGGTACCCGTAGGCAAGCTTCCCGATAAACTTTTTTCTTTCTTTTCGGACTACATTCCGGCCATTGGTGGTCCGCTCTTTGATGTTCTCCAACTCAAATTCATAAATTGCTCCCAAGATGTTTAGAAAAAGCTCACCCGTCGCGTCCTTCTTGGAGGTATCAATTCCGTTGTAGACTGCCAGGAACGAGATGCCGAGTTGCTTCAGCCGCTCAGTGTTCTGCTTCAAATGGAGAAGGTTACGCCCGAAGCGGCTAATGTCCCAAACGATTATGGCATCGAACTTTTTCTGTTCAGCGTCCGCCATGAGTTCCTGTAAAGCCGGCCGGTCCATGGTCGCTCCGCTAATCCCTGGCTCTTCGTAAATTTTGAGCAGGTTGTATTCTTTTATCTGTGCTTGCAGTCGTATCTTTTCGGCCTGGAGCGATAGCGAAGACTTTTCCGGATTGGCTTGAGATGTGCTACTAACGCGAGTGTAACCGACGGCCCTGTTGGTCATGAGTAATCCTCCGGTAATTCAGAGAGTTAAGGAGCGAACCCCATTGGGGATAACTGCTGCCCGATTCCTTTGTGCGGCATGTTTTTAGGTCTGATCGCTTTCAAGCTGTCAGCCTCTCCAGCCTCGGCGTAGCATCGATCTGGTTCTTTGCCAGCCAGTTCCACAAGGTCGGCTCACTCACCTGGTACCTCCGAGCCACAAAAGACTTCGGCGAACCGTTCCTCAAGAGAGCGACAATCTCTGGCCGGAAAGGATCGAGCCTACTCTTGCCCGGGCCTTTCGGTCTACCCAATTTTACCCCGGCTTTCTTCCTGGCGGCAAGCGCTTCAGTGGTGCGTAGGCTGATAAGGTCCCTTTCAATTTCGCTCACAAGGCCCAAGATTACCATGCACACTTTTGAATTAAGACTGTCGTCGATTGTCCATGCTCCTTTTATGGCGTGCAGGGTTATACGGTGTAGCTTGCAATACTCGACTACCTCGATGATCTGCCGGAGGGACCTGGCAAATCGGCTGAGTTCGGCAGTAATTACTATATCACCAGGACTGAGCTGCTGCAGAACCTTTCCCAGCTCCCTTTGTTTCCAATCGACGGTACCACTCACAGTTTCTTCAATCCAGGTCACGCTACCGAGGCGTTTCTCGTTGGCAAAGTGGAGAATTTGGTTTTTGCAATTCGACAAATCCTGATCAGTACTGGAAACTCTGAGATAGCCGATTACTTGCATTTAATACTCCTCTTTCATGTATGTACCTGTGAATAATAAGTAAACCCTAATCTGCTAATTTATATATAGGATATCTCAGTCAGTTTAACAAGCAATTCCTTATGCTTGACCTAAATTTAATATACGTTCGTATTCCTCTAAATGTAGGAACGGCTTTATAAATATGAAGTCTGGAAAGTATGAGCAAAGACGAGTTCACTCAGGAAAAAACCGCTCGGATTTGGCGGGGTTCTACTGCCGAGCAAGTGAAAATCATCGAGGATTAAGGTGGGGGAACGTATCGTGAGCAGGGCGGAGATTGCTCGACGAGGAGATCGACATGTTCCGTTCTTTCAGCAACGCCAGTTAACATATGCAAATCATTTTCGTTGTGCACTCCGGCCACATCGGAATTTCACCTTTGGCAAGGAATTTTGACTCTCGCTAAACCTGAATAGAAGGTGATTTTACAGAATTTATTACGTACAGTGGCTATGCTGACTCCCTCCCCGCGGCTGACATCGCGGTGAGCTCCTCTATCGAGATGTAACGCAATTGCCACCTGTGCGTCATTGACCCTTCGCAGCAAAAGGCTTATAGTTGCCATCGTCCGTTGGATCCTTGCCTGAAGTCCCGGGCAGGAGGAAACGGTGCACACAAGACAGCAAACATGACCTGAGCCGATTGCAGTCCCACCTGCGGCTAAATCCCCTTATTCCAGCATCGTGATCCCGAGAAGGCTGCTTGAGAGAGTCCAGTGCTCAAGTGGGACTTCTGTTCAGGTATCAAAATTTTCAGGAGGTGATCAGGTGGACGAAAATAAACAGGAAGATCTTTCCCCGGAAGAATGTGCCGGGAAGATATTTGAATTGAGTGGAGCCAGAATCGAAGCCGATGCGGCATCGGAATTGTGGGCAAAAATTCTCCAGCACAAATGGCTCCTTTCGGAAAAGCTGTGCAGAGATGTGGGATTCCGCATAGCGTGCATTGATTTCCTGGAGAACATGGAACAGGCGGTGGATGAGTACCTGGCTTACAAACGACAGGATATCCTGCTTGAGATGGGCGCTCAAACCATGGGAAGGGAGATCTGGGACACTATCTCCGACTCTCAGCCCCCCAAGCAGCTTGTCCAACGCAGGATCATTCTCCCACTGACCGAGGAAGACCTTTCTAGAAAGCACGGCGTAAGTCCCCCGAAGACAATCATTTTCTTCGGCCCTCCGGGGACGGGTAAGACTCACTTTGTGAAAGCGATAGCGGCAGTTCTGTCCTGGTGGTACATCGAGATCGCTCCGAGCATGCTCATGGAGGACGGCACGGAAAAACTCGGGGCCAATCTGCGCAGGATTATGGAGAAGGTGAGACAACTCCAGAACGCGGTCATTTTCATCGATGAATTTGATGAACTGGCGGCATGCCGAGATAATGGGGATCGCCTCGACAAGTGTATCACAAACGAATTTTTAAAGCAGGTTCCGCTATTCAGGAATGAAGCCGATAAAGTCCTTCTCGTCTGTGCCACCAACTACATCCGGAAATTGGACCCCGCCTTGCTCCGTCCCGGCCGGTTCGACTGCATAATCCCCGTGGGCGGTTTGAATGCTGATGAGCGAAGAACCATTTTGGATTTCTACCTGTCTCGTCTCAACACCGGCCCGATTGACTGTGATCGTCTGGTCAGAGATACGGCAAGATTCACTCCGGCTGACATCCAGTACCTTTTTGAGCAAGTCGCGCAGTTTGCCTTCGAACAGGAAATCTCTAAAAAAGAGGACTTCAAGGTTACAACTGAGGGCATTTTGCAGATCATGGAAAAGATGCGGCCCTCTTTGACTGATGAGATTGTCGAGGAGTTTGAAAAAGATAGTCTGGCGTACGCGAGGGTCTAGTTGAGATTTCATTCTGCATAATGCAATCTGATTCTATTTCCCTTCCTCAGCAGGCATATATTTTAGAGGAGGAGTTTTTGGATTTATATAAGATCCGCCGCTTGATTCGCCTTCACCGAAAGGCAGAGCGGCACTCAAATGAATATAAGAGGCTCTTGTCGGACCGCAGCGCTCAATCGAAAGCTCTTTGGCATCTGCAAAAAGCGGAGCGGCTTTATTCTCAGGTTTCGGGCCTTATCAGAGATTTCACTTTGGCTCGACCTGACCCGGCGGGGGTCTCTCGGGATTCTGGCTTTCCCGCTCGTCAGGACTAAGGAATGAGATAGCCGAAGAAGGGGGGATATCTCGGTTGAAGAGATGCCAGCGGCAACCTCCGCTGAAACTTGGCTCATTTTCAGGTGTCTACTATAATTGAAAGCCAAAGCGGAAGGATTTGTGAGGAATGGAAATTGGGAGAAACATCTCCTGGGCGGGATATGCCTTTTGTTTGCAGCACAGAACGCTTCATGTACATCAAAGGGCTATGGACTCTGACAGAGTTCAAACTGAGTTGATACTATCGATCAACTGCCGGAGCCGACCGTATTCCCTGCGGTTGAAGTCGAGGACTAATCGGGGCAAATGACTAATAATCGGTTCATCCGATTCTTCCGGCAGCGCTTCGGAATCAAAGATATCCCCACCGTTCAATAGAAGGTCAGAGTATTGCTCTTTCAACTCCCTGATCTTTTCTCTATCGACGGGTGAATTGATGCGAATGACAAGCCGATCACCGACGAAGCGCAAACTGTGGTATCTTCTGTAAAAACGATCGACGATCTCGACCGCGTCGTCCACCGACTGCACAATATCGAATAGGCTGAAGTCGTTCTTGCTAATATAGCCTCTGGCAGCCAGTTCCTGCTCGACATAAAGCTTCCAGTGCGACCAGTAGGTACCTCCTGGTTCATCAACCAGAATCAGGGGGATGGGATAGCGTTTTCCCGTTTGCACCAGAGTAAGCACTTCCATGGCCTCATCCAGAGTCCCGAATCCTCCGGGAAAAAGCGCCACGGCGTCAGCTTCCTTGATGAAGGCGACTTTTCTGTTGAAGAAGTACTTGTAGGTTATACTGCGGGGACTGCCTTCTAGAATGTGGTTTGGCCGATTCTCAAACGGAAGGCGGATGTTCACCCCAAAGGAATGCTCCGACCCTGCCCCTTCATTTGCTGCCTGCATGATTCCTGGGCCGCCGCCAGTGATCACCATATATCCTGCCCCTGACAGCTTTTCGCCCAGTTCGCGAGCATGTTGATAAATGGTGTTGTCGGA
Organism: Syntrophobacteraceae bacterium; assembly: GCA_052143075.1. Taxonomy (GTDB): domain Bacteria; phylum Desulfobacterota; class Syntrophobacteria; order Syntrophobacterales; family Syntrophobacteraceae; genus SbD1. The sequence goes on from JBKQTS010000203.1 coordinate 6,968, forward strand.
TTTGATGCGGGCAGAACCGAATATCGTCACCTTCCTCACAGCTCGATAGGGACCGAAGACCTTGGCTGTGAAGCGCATCTCCTTGAGCGCCGATGTCATGAGCTTGATATCTGCTTTTTGTGAATCCTCCTGCCCTGCCTTGAGGGCTGTCAGGATCATTTCACGCACATATGCGGGGTAATGAACACCCTTGACAACCTCTATCAATTGGTCGATGATTTCGTCCACCGCACCGTTCTCACGGGAAAAAGTAAGCTTGAGGGGATGGGAAGGTTCAGCCAGATATGTTCTCATAACGACCAGATAACTCCTTGAGATTTTTTAACAATAAATGGATCGCATGTGCATTAATTGATATGTGTCCATCTACCTAATAATGTTTTGCCAATGTGTCATTATAATTTCTGTCTTGTTACATATCTACATCTTGCCAAAATTCCGCAGTCATTTCAACCGTATTGCCGCAACGAATATGATTCCCAGAGATTGAGCTTTTTGCTGGAGCGATTCGCCAGGACAATTTCTGGCGTAAGTCATGTTTCACAAATTTCTGACCGGCTTTGCGGTCCGTGGCTTTGAATGCAATCATCTCTCCTTGCCCTTGAGAAATGGGGCGACAAAATTTTCGCCGTTTTCGAATCATTTGTTTACCGAATCGCTGCAAACTGGACTCTTTCGAGATTGGCAAGGAAGGTTGACCTTAGCTAAGCCTGAGCTGATGGTGATTTGACGAGTTTATTACGTACAGCGGCAAGAAATGTGAGCCTTTGGTCGGCACCTATTCTGCCGAGGGATACTCGATGATGGAGATGCTCTGGCGAGAGCATGATAGCCGGCCTGCGCTGTTCTTCTCCGGGCCGCGGTAACGCAATTTGGCAAAGCCGAAGACGCGCCGGAAACGGATTGCTATTGTCCCGTGATCCGTGGCGAAGCCCCCAAGCTTGAAATCAGAATGGCTGCCGGCCGCGAGCTGCCTAAGTTTGAAAGTTCCTGTACGACCATCGTTATCACGAGTGACTGAATTCCTTCTGCGTCAGCGCAGAATCACACCCACAGCGGCCAGCAGCAGCCCCGCAGTCATACTGACGAAGGAGGACTTCCAAAATCCGCTTATCTCCGTTAGCAACGCGATAGAACAGAGCACCACCGAGAACTGCAGAAAAAGCTCCGCCACCGAATAGTAATTTCCTTTGCGGGTCAGAGCCGCCGATTCCCTCTCGAGATCCTGAGCCATAAGGCGCGCCTCGTCGGATTCCTTTTGCTTCTGGTCGCGCTCGCGACGAAGTTCCTCGGCGACGACGACGCCGTCGTGGTTCAGCTCGGCAAGTTTGGCATTGACATCGTATAGCTGAGCGTTGCTGGCTTTAGAATGGGAGTAGGCCCACCAGTCGGCGATTTTGGTTTCGACGATCACTTTGTTGGTGTTGTTTTCGGTGACAAGCATGCTCACAAATGCCGAAAACACTGCGATAAAAGCAATGGTGAGACCGATGCCTTTGTTTCCCTTGGCATGTGCATGTTCGGCTTCCTCGTGAAGCTCGTTGGCGTCCAGACCCATACTGCTACCTCACCCGAACTCGAGACACTTGTCTATGAGATTCACCGGAATTCAAGACGCCGTAATTATTATTCCTGTGCGAGCGTCGGATCCAGCGTTGCACGTTCCGGCAACGGCAGCGGTGGCAACGGAAATAGCCACCACGCACGAGGCGAGCCCACGGTGCCCGGCTGGCCAAAGCGAGGGTGTCCCCTTTCAGAGAGTCGCTCGGCGAACTACTGGGGCCGCGTACCCGAAGCCACCCGAGCAGCGCAAGTTTCAGCGCCCTGCCGCAGTATGCGCCGGAGCCCTCGCTCGGGATGCGCCACCGCAGCCGCATCCGCTGTTGCGGGTTTCTGAAACGCAACAGAGACTACGCAAGCTGAACTTTATGTCAGATAACCTAACCATTATGAGCTTCGTGACAAGGACCCTGAATACTCGACAAGGCCAAGGTGTTAGCGAACCACTTTGCAGGCGCCCCTCCGGCGGGATGCGGGAAGTGCCGGATACAGGCCGCAGGGTGACGGTAGCTGTAGTTTCTCCGGCGAGTGCGACTTATATTGAATAGAAGGAAACCACAAAAGAAAAACAAGGGGATACCGGTTGCTGTCCAAGAAGGCTGATAAGCCTCCCGCATTCCGGTAATTCCCAGAAAGGATTGTGCCATGGTAAAGTACAAAACTGCCAGCGTTGAAGGCCTTTCCGTGTTCTACCGTGAGGCTGGAACTCCTGGAAATCCCAAGCTCCTGTTACTGGGGGGATTTCCTGCATCTTCGCATCAGTTTCGTAATCTGATTCCTGCTCTTGCTGACAAGTTCCATATTGTCTCGCCCGACTACCCTGGATTCGGCAATACCGACATGCCGGACCCTGTCGAGTTTGAATACACCTTCGATCATCTGTCGGAGATCGTTGAAAGAGTTTTGGTCACTGTCGGATTCGAGGGGCCGTTCGGCGTTTATATGCAGGATTATGGGGGACCGATTGGCAACCGCATAATCGGGCGACACCCCGAATGGCTCGAGTGGCAGATCATTCAGAATGCGAACTGCTACGAGGAAGGCTTCACGTCCGCCTGGGACGGTCTTCGCAACGCACTATGGGTCAACCGTAACTCGGAGACGGAGGCTCCGCTGAGAGCATTTCTCGAGCCCGATGTGGTTAAATCTGTTTACCTGACAGGGCACCGAGATCCTTCCAAGATCAGCCCAGACAATTGGAACATGGATCTCCACTTCTTAGCTCGCCCCAATGCCCATCGGGTGCAGTTGGATCTTTTTTATGACTATCGCAGGAACGTTGCGCTGTATCCGCAATGGCAAGCCTTCCTGCGAAAACATCAGCCGAAGACCTTGATCTTCTGGGGTCAGGGCGACATATTCTTCACGCCTCAAGGCGGTGAAGCTTATCTGCGTGACTTGCCGAATGCCGAATTTCTCAAACTCGACAGCGGTCATTTTGCCATTGAGGATTCCCTTGAAGAGATCGCAAGCGTGATGCGAGACTTCTATGATCGAGAGGTGAAGAAAGCTCAAAAAATTGCAGCTTGACGGAAGTAATTTTTGATTGCAGTGTTGCCTGGCAGAGATGCCGGCCCGGTTATGAGTCGGTGACACTCCCGCTGCTACCGGAAATTCACCTGCTAAGTTATTATTTGCAGCTCTAACGAAACCTCTTTGACGACAAGACAGGTCTCCAGGATGAAAAAATCGGGCCGGCAACGGGCAGAGGCGGTGCGCGAGAGAAGCACAGGAGGCTTCGTTTGTCTTGGGTTGCTGGGTATTCCTGGTTTTTTTGTTTCTCAAGCTTCCGTGGGCCTCTCCGAGTTCTTTTAAATCAAATTATGAGCTGGTTCTCTCGACGGAACAATTGTTCAGGCGATATACATAGGAACCAATGAAATACCTTGAGAAGTGTGTGGATTCCTCAAGTTACCACTCCAAAGGTCGCGAGCTCAACACATCCGGATCATGAACTAAACGCTTCGCGTGGGGCCGCTTCCAGCGATTTCGCTTCCTTCCCCAGGCCTCGTAGTGGTTTCTACCTGCCTGAATGACAACCCAGCGTGCTCTTACCTCGTATACTTACCCGCCTGAGCTTAGCTTTCCCTCCAAAGGATCTTAACCCCATCCCAAAAGGAGAAAACTATGGGAAAGCTACACGACAGGATGCGAGAGGATTTGGTTTTAAAGGGCTATAGCCACAACACTCAGGACGGCTATCTTCGATGTGCTCGCACCTTTACAAGACACTTCATGAGATCCCCGGAAGATATGGGGGAGCAAGAGATCCGAGAGTTTCTCTTTCATCTTGCCAAGCGGAAAGTCTCCCCATTTACTCAGGATCAGTACGTTAATGCCATTAAATTTCTCTACTCTGTCACTTTGAAGCGACCGGAGGTGGTCAAAGACATCCCCCACCCCAAACGCCCGAAGGTCCTCCCGGTCATTTTGAGTCAAGAAGAAGTGCTCTCTTTTTTTGAGAAGATCCGCTCAATCAAATACAAAGCAATCGTTGCCACAGCCTATGCAGCGGGTCTAAGGATCTCGGAGGTGTGCGCCCTTCGCATCAACGATATCGATTCCAAGAGGATGCGCATCCACATCCGCTGCGGCAAGGGCAAAAAGGACCGCTATGTCATGCTCGGGGAAAGTCTGCTAGCTCTACTGCGCGAGTATTTCAAAACAGCCCGCCCAAAAGGAGACTATCTTTTCCCGGGCCAAAAGCCAGGCACACACCTTTCCACTGCAACGGTGAGCCTGGTCGTACGGCGGGTCAATAAGAACGCCGGCCTTTCCAAGAAGGCCACCATGCATACCTTCCGCCACTGCTTTGCCACACATCTGATGGAGGCCGGAACAGACATCCGCATTCTCCAGGTACTTCTCGGGCATAGTTCCATCAAAACCACCTTGCGCTATACCCACATCACTGACCGGCTGATCGGCAAGCTGGCCAGCCCTCTGGATATGATCCAGCCATCCTCTTGAGAGGGGCTACCGCTGATGGGAAGACCCTCCTTTGAAGTTGCGGCAATTTTCCGCAAGTATGGTGAAGATTATCGGCAAACTCACCGCCTTGGCCCGGGACAACAGAAGGCCATGGATAACATCCAGGCTTGCCGCACAGCTCAACTGGGTGGACATGTCGATCGTTGCAGTCACGGCTGCGGCTATCTGGCCATCTCTTATAACTCATGCCGCAATCGCCACTGCCCAAAATGCCAGAGCCTAAACCAGGCCAAATGGCTTGAGGAAAGGACACAGCGGCTCCTTCCAACCCGTTACTTCCACCTGGTCGTCACCCTCCCTCATGAGCTGATCCCCTTGACCCTATACAATCGCAAGCTCCTTTTCAATCTGCTCTTTGAGGCCGCCTCAAAAGCTTTGCTCGAGTTTGCTCTGGGCTATCAGCGTCTGCGTGCCCAGATAGGATTTACGGCGGTCCTGCATACTTGGGATCAGGAGATAAACTTCCATCCCCATCTGCACATCGTGGCAACCGGAGGAGGACTCACCCGGGACGGAACAAGGTGGGTGTGTGCAGCAAACAGTTTCCTGCTGCCCGTAAAAGCACTGTCGATGATCATCAGGGGCAAGTTTGTAGAGGGGTTGGAAGAGGTATTCCGCGAAGGAAAACTCAAAGGAAATGTTCCATGCCTTGGCAGTGCAAGTCTCTTTGAGCGTTTCCTTAGAAAACTCAGATGAATGAAATGGGTCGTCTACTCCAAAGAACTCTTCGACAGCTCAAAGAAAGCTTACGACTACCTTAGCCGCTACACCCACCGGGTCGCCATCTCGAACCACCGACTGATCAATATCGGTTCTAAAACGGTCACCTTCAGGGCCAGGGACAATTACCACCCCGACCGACACAGATTCATCACCATCTCCGCTCCGGAGTTTATACGCAGGTTTCTGCTCCATATACTTCCTACAAGGTTTGTCAAAATCAGACACTTCGGCCTCATGGCCCCATGCAACGCCAAAACAAAACTTGAGAGAGCACGTTCACTCATCGCGAAGCAAGACTCTCGGGATGATCTTGCACACGCCGATGTTCTCAAACATTGCAAGACCTGGCAGGAGGTGATGCTCAGTCTCACCGGCACCGATCTTACCATTTGTCCGCAATGCGGAAGAGGAACCCTTGTCCGATGCAAACTGACCGATGCCTACCGCATCTCACCGCCCACAATATGGGATTCCTCATGATTTACTACCCCCTCCACACCATACCTGAACCAATTACTGAGACTCCTTCATCTGAGGTCTCATGGGCCGACACGTCCCAAAACCTGACTCTTATCCCTTCACTAACAACCTATTGGACTCCCCGTCATTCCAATGCCCATTCCGGGCCCACCAGCTTACCTCGACTTTCCACACTCAGGCTTCAAACCTCCCCCAAACACTCATCCACCCAGTCAATTGAATCCCCATAGCCATAAGACATCCTCGTCCCCATTGCAGCCTTAGTTCATGATGCCGTTTATGAGAAGGCGCTTCGCGACTCTCACAAACGCTTACTTCATCATTTCATTCCGTTCTGCTGGCTCGCCCAAGCAGGATTTTCACCTTTGGCAAGACATGGCAACTTACCGTGTGGGACGGGCTGATTGGGGTTCTCGGGGTTTATTACGCTAGTATCCAGTTTTAAATTACTCCACTCGAAAAGCGCTCGGAGGCGCTACTACCACCACCACGCCTCCTACGACCACAGTTGACAAAGGCAAACCAAAGCAAACCTGGTTTCGAGGGGAGAAAGCATGGAAGCACTGAAGCCGACAATTTCAAGGCGCTAGCCTATAAAATCTGCCAGGGGTCATGGCTCCGGCCAGATTGTCAAGCCGCCCTTTGAGCGCCTTAACTTCGTCAAACCCCTGTGTCCTTAAAAAGGCATAAGCCATGGCCGCACGAAAGCCTGTCAGGCAAAAGGTTATGATAAACTTGTCGCGCGGCAGTTCCCCTATCCGATCGGGTAATTCGTTAATGGGGATGTGCATCGAAAACGGAAAGGCCAGATGTTCTCTTTCTTCCCTGGTCCGCACGTCCAAAAACAGGAAGTAATCCTTATCGATAAGCTTCGCCGCCTCCTCCACCGTAATGCCGTATTCACCGGAGACAAGAAAATCGATATCCATCTCACGAAGGACATCGGCAAATAACATAGCGTCGCTTGGAAGAGCCTCGGTGTTCATGCGTACCTCTTGATCTACTTGATTCATTTAAAGGACGAATTATGCTTCTGAAAAAACTAGGGACCGAGTGAGGTCCGATTGACAGGTATATATCAAAATAAGGAAAATCCGTCACCCCCAGGTGCGATTCTGTTTCTCTACAAGTCCCTATCCAGAGCTCCCGGCTCCGCCATGTTTCGTTGCACAGGGACCTGTCGTTGCGCTCTCTTTATGACCTAAAGCAGTAGTTTTCAACCCAGCTATATGACAGAACGTTTCAACAACACGACTTTAAGTCTCGCACCAGCACCGCTCTCCTCTCCTCCGCCTTTAGAAGTGGAACGCCAAAATTTTTGCCATTTGCGAATCATTTGCTCACTGAATCCACGTGGGAGAGGAGTTTATGTTCTAGCAAGGTATGGCGGCGTCCACTCCTTCCAATTCAATTGTACTGCGTCTGGAGCCCTGGTTCTGTCTCATAGCGAATGATCGCCTTCTCAGGCCGTTGCCAGGCTTCCTTAAATTGTGCCAAGTACCTGTAACCATTTGCAAGTGAACCCCTGTAGCCAAGCGCTCTCAGCTCATCATGGATGCGCGTGTCTATGAACCCTTTCTTCACCATCTCCTCTACTTCCGGTGTCAAAGAGTCCAGCTTCCTTCCCGCGGGCTTTCGACTTTAGCGTGGTGAGGAAATGCCACGTGGGGATAGAAGTCTTTCCCGTGAAGAGGTTGACAAGCCAAACACTAGATACTACCATCTATATGGATGGTTTGTGGATTCTATGGAGATGGTGCTATGGCCGACATGGAAAGGACTGAGAAAATCACGATCAACTTGGGTCCTGTGGACTTGGGACAAATTGATCTATTGGTGCAGGAAGGCTTTTATTCCAACCGCACCGACTTTATTCGCACTGCGATCCGCAACCAGCTCACTACACATGCAGAAGTAGTCAAGCGCACAGTGGCACGCAAGACCCTGGTGCTCGGATTGCACCACTACACACGCCAAGACCTGGAAGCAGTGAAATCCGCCGGGGAGAAATTGCAGATCAACGTGCTTGGCCTGGTAAGTATCGCCGAAGATGTCTCCACGGAACTAGCCCTGGCAACCATCGACTCGATAATTGTGCTCGGGGCGCTACGGGCAAGCCCCGCAGTGAAGGCGGCACTGGCGGGACGAATAAAGTAGCTTAAACAAGGAAAGGAAGCGTATCCGATGAATAACCGCATAGATCGCATACAGGACGGAATGGCTGAAGCATTGAGACTTACACGTGCTGGGCGGCTTACCGAGGCAACTGCCGTCATTCAGCGTACCCTCAGGGGCGAGTTCCATAAAAGTGGACCCAGTGCAAGTTATGACAGCACCTCAGAGACGGCAGAAGCAAGCGAGGCAGAATACCGCATACTTGAGGAGAAGCCTTCCTCCTATGACACATCGGCGCAAAGCACGGTCCATAACGTGGCTAAGCCAGCTACGGGGTACCCTGCAAGGCCGCTTTTTGAAGGATGGAAAACACCTGAAAGCTGGCGCACTACCAAGAAGCGTAAGGTCACACCAGAGGCACCTATCTCTTCAGTTCGGGCCAGAGGGCGGTTTATCAATGGATCATTTACGAACGCGGCCGGAACACGCACCTACAAGCTTTACATACCCAGCACCTATGTAGGAAGACAGCCTATGCCATTGGTGGTCATGCTGCATGGTTGTACCCAGTCTCCCGCTGATTTTGCTGCCGGCACACGCATGAATGTGGTTGCAGAGAAGGAGCAGTTTTTTGTCGTCTACCCCGAGCAGTCACAAGATGCCAATGTCTCGAAGTGCTGGAACTGGTTTGAAACGACCAACCAGCAACGTAGTACGGGCGAGCCGTCCCTCATCGCCGGGATCACCCATAAGATCATGAGCATGTATCGCGTTAGTGCCCAGAGGGTCTACGTGGTGGGCATGTCGGCTGGAGGAGCTATGGCTACGATCATGGCTGCCACCTATCCCGAGCTATATGCCGCCGTGGGCGTGCATTCCGGACTCCCCTACAGGGCTGCGCACGATCTTCCCTCCGGGTTCAAAGCGATGCAGAAGGGAGTCCCCAAGCGCAAGCGAAAACTGAGAAGGGTAATTCCGTTGATCCTTTTCCACGGGGATTACGATACGACCGTTGCAAAGGTGAACGCCGATCACATGCGTGACCAGTGGCTTGAGGCATTCGAAAATGGCGGAAGGCCGGCAGGAAGTCCAACGGTAGAACGAGGAATGGCCGGAGGGCATGCCTACACCCGTTTCACCTACCATGACACAGGCGGCCAAGTCATCTTGGAGGAGTGGACCATTCATCACGCTGGCCACGCCTGGTCTGGAGGGAGCTCCAACGGCTCTTTTACCGATCCGAAAGGACCCGATGCTTCTGCTGAGATAGTGCGCTTTCTCTTTAAACATTCCGGGAGTAATTGACCTTCGCAGTCCAGGGAGGCCAGCAGAAAGTCAGGATGGCTCTCTCCTCCTCCTTGAGAAATGAGGCGCCAAAATCTTCGCCATTTTCGAATCATTTGTTTACCGAATCGCTGCCAACTGATTCTTTCGAAATTGGCAAGCAATGTTGACTCTCTCAGACCCTGAGAAGGTGGCCATCTTCGAGGTGTTGTTACGCACAGTGGTAAAAATTGGTGACCATCAAGTTTGGTTGGCTGTCATGCAGCAAAAGAATTTCTCATCATGCAAAGGCCATCGCATCCTTATTGCCTTAGCCCCCACAAAAAATTCCTTACGCCTTCGGTAGCTCCGCAATGAGTTTGTTAACCCGCTCCAGTTCCCAGGGAATATTGCTGGCTGCCCATTGAGCAGCGGCTTTTTCAAAATGCTCACGGGCCGCATCCGTATTCCCTCGGTCGCGGCAGATGATTCCCCAGTACATCTGTATGCGCGCAGCGTAAAGGCGGGCTTCACCCAGTTCAAGAAGGCGAAGGCTTTCAGCCATTTGTGCTTCAGCTTCCTCCCACCTTGGCGGGCTCATCGCGGCAAGCGATCTTCCCCATACCTGACGCGCCGAGCCTTCACCCAAGATGCCGCCCATCTTCTGGGCCATAGCGACAGCTTGCTCGGCCAGGGATAAGGCTTGTTCGGCATGGCCTTTGCCAAGATCCACCTCGGCGATATGGCTGGCGAGTATTTCAGCACTCACAATTTGCCCGCCAAGCTCCTGCGCAATTGCCTGACATTTTGCCATGCTTTCGGCGGCGGCCTCGAACTGTCCGGCGCAAAGCTCGGCAGAGGCGTGAGTAAGATGGCCGAGAAGGACAATGAAGCGGTCACCTGATTGTTCGGCTGCTTCCATCGCTTGCCGAGTAGTTTCTCTTGTCCGGGCAAGATTGCCGGCAGCAGCGTATATCCAGGACAGGCAGGCAATACTGAAAGAGACCCCGGACAGATAATTCAGCTCACGGGCGCGGGCAATGGCACGCTGACACTGCGCCAATCCCTCTTCATAGCTCCCTGTCTGCGCCAGGATCATGCCATGATATGTCACAGAACGAATCCATTCTGTCCAGTTGCCCAATTGCTCATACCCCGTAATCGCTTGACGGAGAAGCGCTTCAGCTTTGCCGAAATGGCCTTGATGGTATAATACCACTCCAGTTGCCCAGGAGGGGGCAGCCAATAAGTCAGATACCTCCGGCCAAGCCGGAGGCCTGGAAAATCATAGACCGCTCAAAGCGGTTGTAAACCAATGGCCACCTAAAAGGTGGCGACCTTAGAACATTTGAAGTTGGTCAAGGCGCTTATCTTCGGCCTCTTGTTTCTTGATGTATTCCCGAATGACCTTCTCGTCTCTGCCAACTGTTGACACGAAATAAACCTTTGGCCCAAAAGTTATGGCCTGTGAAGTCCCTCTTCCGCCCTTGGAAGACCCTGGCAATGTGGATAGCACTCTTACCTTTGATGAAGCCAACCACCTGTGAGACCCCATACTTTGGCGGAAT
>JBKQTS010000204.1:0-7435 GCA_052143075.1 Syntrophobacteraceae bacterium
CTTTGCTTGTCACCAACTGCGCGCATGCAGCTTGCCCTCCCTTTGACGAATTTGCGACACAATATCATATGGTTGGAGTGAACGCAGTATAATTTTCACGCATGCTCACGCATAATCCAGGCTTAAGCTGAGCCATATCATGCTCGCGGTCCACAAAAGCATAAGACAGGTCACGCAACCCGCGCGACTTCCCGGGAGAAAGCCTTGAGCGATGCAGCTCATAGACCATCAAAGGATCACGCTTGCCCTTGACCCGGATCGGTTCCACGACAAGAAAACTAAACGCTTCACGCGCCAGCCGGTAAGTATTCCGGCTGACCAGGATCCGGCCTGCTCCAGATGCATCCTCGAGCCGTGAATCGGTATTTACCGTATCCCCTTTGGCTGTGTAGTCCATACGCAGATCGTCACCGATGGAGCCAACCACAACAGGACCGGAGTTAAGGCCGATACGCATATTGAAGTCGATCCCATAGCTGTTCTTGAGACTCTCGCCGTATGGCTCCAGAGCTTTTCGAATGGCCAACGCAGCGTAGCAGGCTCGCTGTGCATGGTCTTCGTGGGCAATGGGCGCTCCGAAAAGAGCCATCACACCATCGCCCAGAAACTGGTTGATCGTCCCCTCGTACCTGTGGATCTCGTCTATGAGGAGGCGAAAACACCTGTCCATGATCTCGTGAACCGCCTCAGGATCGATCTTCTCGAACATGGCGGTGGAATTGGCCACATCCGCGAACATAACGGTAACGATTTTGTTTTCGCCCTCGATGGAACTGCGCGAGGTCAGGATCTTGTCGGCAAGATATTTGGGGGTGTAGGAATGAGGCAGGTTGTAGTCCAAAGGTGTGGTTTCCCGGAGTTTGCACAGCTCAATGAGAGCGCTCAATTGTGCCCGCAAGACGGCAAGCGTTGCATCAACCACGGCATCACCCAGGATTGGGCGTGATGCTTCCTGAGCCGCCATGACAGCCTCAACTTGAGAAATTTGTTCCGTCAAATCGCCGGACATGCTCCGATCTCCTGTAGCCCAGACCGTATAAGCGTTCACATATTCATTCACCCCGTCGATAGAATATTGCACGGTGTAATAGCCCGTTTTTCTCAGCAAGGCCTTGATGATTCAAATTTTGCGGCGGCAACGACGACGCAGGGTGGGCCACATTTCCAAGCTTTTCTCTACCAACTCCATAGGAAATCTTAAAATCAGCCGCAGTGATTGTTAATCGAGTGTCTCAGGAATAGAGCCTCTAGTTTATTATCTCATCACTTCTCTTTCTCCGCAATGCAAATCCGGCTACGTGCTCACAGTACGGGAGGTTGCTGTGAAAGCAAAGATTTTCAACATTATGATAAAAAAAATCTTCGAACAGGATTCTTTTCCGCAAATAGAGTCTTGACGCTCCGCCAACCTACATGGAGTCCAGTTGGGATGTAACTTTTGAGAAACCTTCTTATGATATTTCACTCACAGAAGGGCTTCTGTATAGAGTAAGTCATGATGGGGACTTTCGAGAAAACTGCCCATGGCAGGACTGTTGTAAAAGACTGGTGCATTGTCACGGTCTGGAATTGGAGGAATTATGATGCTGCTTACTATTGAATTCGATGGTGGGCGAGAAATAGAGGGCCTGTGTGGTCAACTCGAAGCCCAATTTCATACGAAAGTGAACGTTTCGCACTCTGACTTCGATTGCAGTCCCTTCATGGATCCTCGCAGGAACCAATATAACTCCTCTGCGATTATCGGATGGTTGGAACAGCAGCTACCGGCGGCAGCTTCCAAGGTGCTCGCCGTTACCGGATTGGACCTGTATATTCCCGTCCTGACATTCGTTTTCGGTGAAGCGCGCTTAAACGGCCAATGTGCCGTTGTCAGTTCTTATCGTTTGGATAACAAGTTCTACGGTCTGCCCGATAATCGCGCGCTTCTGCAGGAGCGCCTCGTCAAAGAGTGCATCCATGAGTTGGGCCACACCTACGGTCTTTCCCACTGTCATAGCCCCGAATGTGTGATGCAATCATCGACCTACGTGGAAGAAATTGATTTCAAAAGCAGCCGGTTTTGTGACATGTGTTGGGATAAATCTGTGAAATCAAGTGGTCCACCGAAAAATATCGGTCTCATAAGTCAGGTGCGGGGTGGCTCCCGAAGTCCTTCAATAATGGATTATGGAGAACTTAATGTTTGTCCCCTGGCGGTTCGCAAGTCTTCGGGGGCAATAAACTATCTGCAGATGGACAATTCATGCCTAGAGGCGACAAAAAGCATCCGCTGCGTTTATTGAATAACCTGGTGAGTGGAACAGTTGGTATCTGGTAATATTGACAATGAATTTGTTCACTCCGCTGCTTGGAAGCAGTAGTGCTGAAAACGGGATGGCTACAATTTTGTTGGCCATGACGGCAAGGATTATGAAAGCCGGCTGCCCGTAACATTGAACGTTACACACTCGATCCTGCCAAGATCTTCTCCCAGCAGATTGTACAGGCGATGTCCCCTCATAGCGCTCGCTACATCCCCGTTTTGGGCCACACATACAGCAACAGGTTGAGCGATGAAGGCAATCGCAATCAATATAGCCAATGCCTGTATACTTAATTTCTTCATTGTTTCTCCTGCACTTGCAGCAAGCCCGGAAATTCAGCGTTTATTTGTAAATTAAGGACTTAGTCAATTTTTTTCAATGGCGGGAAGATCCGCCGGCGAGCCGGGCTTCAGAATCGTGCTACAGCCTTCATCGGTTGCCGGTCCGGACCCTAATGTATCCATCCACCCGGCCTTCTTCTGGTAATGATCCAACAGGTCAGAGCCAACACAAATTCTCACTTCTTTTTCTCTTCTCGCGAAACGTTCCACCCGCAAAAATGATGTTTCTTCCCTACATATATGAATACACAAAGGCTTGCATTGAGCAGGGGAGGTATCAACTGCCGGAAATGGTGGTGCGTCATGCAAGAGCCGAGACCAGTCCCGTTGACCTTTCTCTTGCGTTTTTCACTAGGATATTTGATGATTCGATGGGTTTGCAGCGTGTCCCAAGAACTTTTTCCGGCACAATCGGACCCGAAATGCGCCTCGGGATATATCGGCGGTTAATTTGAGGCATCGTCAGATGATCGTGGCAGTTGGCTATGGTAACAATGCCGCATCGATCAGCTTACACGAGCATTTTGGGTTTCGTCCTGACGGGAGTTTACTGGCGGTTGGCTACAAATTCGGACGCCGGGTCGATACCGTACTGATGCTGCGCGTGTTGGGGGCCGGTGAAGGCACATTACCAATCAATAAGAACCAGCATGAGGCGGCGGGCCGCATGAACGCCGAGGTAGGGCTGCTTGGCTGAAAATCACGTATCCTCGACCCCAAGCCGATCCCGGTCGGTGGTTGTCGTGGCGCTTGGGACATCACAGACCTTGGCATGGGCATCGAGCTACTACCTACCGGCAATCCTTGCCGATCCCATTAGTGCTGGAATCTGCGTGCCACGGGCCTGGGTATTTGCTGCATTCTCGGCATCACTGTTGATCGCTGCGCTTTCCGGTCCTTACGTGGGGCGAGTTATTGATCGCCGCGGGGGACGCGGCGTGTTGACGCTCTCGAGCCTTGTGTTAGCTGCCGGGCTGTTCGCGCTTGCCGCCGCAGTTGGACCCCTCAGTCTCTTCGGGGCTTGGGTGGTGCTCGGTATCGGGATGGCGCTGGGACTTTACGACGCAGCTTTTGCGGCACTGACAACATTCTATGGCAACGAAGCCGGCGGCCCAATCACCGGGATAACGCTCTTTGCCGGCTTCGCATCGACATTGAGTTGGCCCCTGTCCTCGCTACTTAATCATGCGTTGGGTTGGCGTGAAACCTGCCTTGTTTGGGCAGCAGTTAACCTTTTAATCAGCCTTCCGCTCAATCGCTTCTTATTGCCCCTTCCTACGCATCTTGCACATTTGCGGAAGATACCGGAAGTCCCCGTGAACTGGAAGCCATACAAGGAGATGTTCCTTCTTGCTTTTGTGTTTGCAGCAGCCTGGTTTGTTACCGGCTCGATGGCAGCGCACCTGCCAAGGCTACTCGAAGTAGCCGGCGCAACACCCCTGCAAGCTGTTGCCGCCGCAGCCCTGATAGGACCGGCGCAGGTAGCAGCGCGCCTTGGCGAGTTCTTCTTCCTGCGCCGGAGACATCCACTCGTCTCTGCGAGGATCGCCGCCTTGCTTCATCCACTGGGAGCTGTCGTCCTGGTGCTTATGGGCGCATCCGGTGCTGCAGTCTTCGCAGTCCTTTATGGTGCGGGCAATGGCCTTCTGACGATCGCCCGCGGCACTGTACCGCTGGCAGTCTTCGGTCCGCACGGCTACGGCGAGCGTACCGGCCTGCTCGGCGCCCCGGCCCGGGCCGTACAAGCTTTTGCCCCGCTGGCGTTCGGGCTCTTACTTGACCACATGGGTAAAGCAGTAATCTTTGTCTCGGCGGGCCTTTGCCTATCTGCTCTGGGAGCTCTGCTCTGTCTGCGTGCGACTCGGACGTCTCGGCACGGTGGCAATGAGAACGGAACTGCAAAACCGTTGACTGCATAAGGCTATTCATCTGGTAGGAAGTGAGGAGACGGCTATCTGCCAAATCTGTGAGCGGGCCCACTATTTAGTATTTGACGTGCTCTGTCTCGCTTGTGGCGGCCAAGGAGGAGTCTGGTTTTCGACCTTTGCCAGATTCACCGCTTGGCCTTAATGCCCATCAAGCCCATTTGTAACTCGAGCCCACATTGGGCCGAGAAGTTATCAACTGCGTAGACTGAGTGGTGTCCTGAAATGGCAAAAACCGGTCCTGTTGACCTTTCTCTTGAGTTTTTGACTTGTATATGGGAAGGTTCCATGGGCCTGCAAGGTGTCCTGAGAGGTTTCAGGACGGTGGACGAACCCAAAATGCCCTTCGAGATTTGTTGGTGGTCAGTTTGATGCATTATTCGGAATTAATGTCTTGAAAAGGAGTAAGAGCTATGGCTGCGAAACTAATTGATCGGACCCCGTCGGCTTATGACTACCCCCTTTTGATCAAACACATTCTCTACACGCCCCTTAGATGCCACACTGGAAATGAAATTGTCTACAGGGATGTAAAACGCTACGACTATGTGACGCTCAACAGGCGAATCGGCCAACTGGCAAACGTCCTGAAAAACCTGGGCATCAAGGCCGGTGACACCGTTGGCGTGTTTGACTATGACAGTCACAGGTACCTCGAGTGCTTCTTCGCCGTGCCCATGACGGGCGCTATTCTGCATACGATCAACTGGCGGCTTTCTCCCGAGCAGGTCCTCTACACGATTAACCACGCAGAAGACGACGCGCTCCTGGTTCACTCCGATTTCCTGCCCATCGTGGAAAAACTACGGGGCGCTATGAAAACGGTAAAGAGGATCATCGTTCTGCGCGACGACGGGCCGGTTCCTCAAACGAGTCTCGAAGTAGCGGGAGAGTACGAGGCGCTTCTGGAGAAAAGTCCGAGCGATTATGATTTCCCGGATTTCGACGAAAACACAAGGGCCACAACATTTTACACCACGGGGACCACGGGGGCGCCCAAGGGGGTCTACTTCAGCCACCGCCAGCTCATCCTCCACACACTGGGGTGTTTGGCTGGCGGGGCCATGGGCGCAGCGAGGGACCTCCTCTCAGCGGAGGATGTCTACATGCCCCTTACCCCCATGTTTCACGTCCATGCCTGGGGATATCCTTACGTGGCCACCCTGCTCGGTGTGAAACAGGTCTATCCGGGGCGCTACGTTCCCGAGGAGATCCTTGCCCTTATAGCGAAGGAAGGCGTGAGCTATTCCCACAGCGTTCCGACCATTCTGTACATGCTGTTCGGAAGCCCGAGTTGCGCATCCGTGGACCTTAACGGATTTAAAATGGTCATAGGCGGTTCGGCCCTTCCCAGGGGTTTGTGCAAGGCGGCCAGGCTAAAGGGTATGAATATCTTTGCCGGCTATGGGATGTCCGAAACCTGCCCGGTCCTGACCGTTACTCACCTGAAGCCCAAAATGACCGGGTGGGACGAGGAGGAGCAGATTGACATTCGCTGCCGGACCGGGCTTCCGCTGCCTTTGGTTGACCTTCGAGTGGTCGATGTCGAGGGGCGTGAGCTTCCGCACGACGGCTCCAGTGTCGGAGAGGTCGTGGTGAGGGCCCCGTGGCTGACGCAGGGCTATCTCAAGGAGACCGAGCGCTCTGAGGAGCTGTGGGCGGGCGGCTTTCTGCACACCGCTGATGTAGGGTACATCGACCGGGAAGGTTATCTCCAGGTGACCGATCGCATCAAGGACGTGATAAAGACAGGGGGAGAATGGATATCTTCGCTGCAAATCGAGGATATCCTGACCCAGCATGAGGCTGTGAGCGAAGCGGCTGTTATCGGGGTTCCAGACGATAGATGGGGTGAGCGGCCCTACGCTGTTGTCACGATAAATGAGGAGCACAAGGGGAAAGCTTCCGAAGAGGGCTTAAAAGCCTTTTTCCAGGATTTTGTCAACCGGGGCGTCATTTCGAAGTGGGGCATTCCCGACAGGGTGGCCATAGTCGAGTCCATTCCAAAGACCAGCGTGGGCAAGCTGGACAAAAAGGAGATGAGAAAAACGGTCAAAGTGTAGTTGGGCTAAGCGACTTTGCGGTGGACGGACCGAAAATGCCCTTTGAGATTCCTTGACGGTCAGGTTGATGCACTATTCGGAGGGACATCACTTATCGTTATTCCGGTAAGACCCGGAATAGGGCGCATTCTTTTGCCCGTTCGAGCAACAGTCCGGCAAAAGCACTTTGCATTGAATCAAACTCAGAATAGAGGCCTGTCATGATCAAAAAAATCGCCGTAGTGGGTTCGGGAACGATGGGGCATGGTATTGCCGAGTCTTTTGCCATGTATGGATATGATGTCAATCTATACGACATAGATGCTGCCAGGCTGAAGGCCGCGATAGAAGAAATCGGGGAAGAGCTCGATCTGTTGTGCGAGGAACAATTCATTGAGCCCCATGTAATAGAAGCAGCCCTTCAGAAAATCAAGACATTCACGGATCTGAAAGAGTCGGTAGCGGACCGCGATTATTTATGATCGATATGCAGTACTGCGATGTCGAATACGAAGCACCAGAACAGTCACTTGTTCGTCCTGGATTTTACAAATTATGCGCCAGTCACCCACACGGTATTTCCAGTACTCTCCGAATTTGGCTCCCTGCAATGCGCTGCCGATACTACGGGGATCGTCCAGGCGAGAAACCCGTTCATATAAAAATTCGAGGATGCGGCGGGCAACTTGAGGGTCGAGCCGGTCTAAATCCCGCTCTGTGGCGGGGTCCAGCTCAACCTTCCATGCCATGGCGCTTCATCACTTCTTCAAGTGCAACGGTCTGCGTGCGGCCTGATCGAATGTCTTCCAGGCGCTTTTCCG